>JAZLIJ010000245.1:0-1808 GCA_045617325.1 Fibrobacter sp. | reverse complement strand
TTGAAAAGGGTAGCACACTACCCTTTTTATGGATAAAAAGGCGTGTGCTCTCCGAGGGGCGAAAGTTTTGACGGCTTAACCCTCACCCGTTCCGAAAAATTTTTTTGAGGTGCTACGCATCCTTGACCGACAAAAAAAAAGGCGGTGTTCTTGCGTTGCCGAAACAACTCAAGAACACGTTGCTTTTCTCGGTGTTGTTTCGGTAGAACATTGTACCGCCTTTTTTTCCGCCTGTCAAGGCAAACCTCAAAAAATTTTTTCTCCACTCATAGCAGACCGCAAGTTTTTTGCCTTCGGCGAGCCTCCTCAATCTAAGAACACGTTGCTTACATCTCGAGAACTTCGCCCGTTTCGGGGTCTATTTTCTTTGGCATTCTATTCCGCTGCGACTTTATGTATTGACCTACAACATAAGCAGAGTTATCACAAAGGAGGGGAAACCAATCATCAAAGTGTTCCGCAGCAGCATAGTCCATGAGGTCTTGAAACTCGGTGATGTGCTTTTCCTTGACATAGTGTATCATATCACGAATAACTGTGTACCGCTCTGATGCAGAGGGACGGAGCATATCCGCAAGGTCAACGCCACCATGAGCCTTGATGTCTGACACGTTATACTGCGCCTTTTCGGGGTTATCCAGATGTGCCATATATCGCACAAGAGCCTTTGCGTTATGACAACGTTGAGGAATAGGGGCGTTCAGCTTGTCAGTTATTTCTTTTATCTGCTCATAGGATTTCTTTCCAGGGAACATAAGAAGAATGTGCTTGTGCTTCTTCTTTGGTTGCCCATCGGCGTTCAGATCCTTGTCATGCCATGGGCTTTCAACCCATTCTACATGATCTTCGTCGAGGATATCAGCCCAATTATCGGGGGCGCTATCCTCATAAAGGACAAAAGTCCATGTTCTCGTTCGATTGTCTGTACTTGACTTTTTATCAGCCATGTGTTATAATACCTCCATAGACACTTAATGTTTTTACTGCGTGGACAGGTGCGAACTGTTCACGCAGTTTTTTTATGCTATGGTTACCGCTCCCGCCGTTCGGAATCCTTGCAAGTGTGCAAGGTATTCCCGAACAGGCGGGGAGCGGTCAACCCATAAGCATTTTAGAAAGACGTTCAAAATCCTCTAACTGCTCCATTGTATCGTGGTCAATTTTGCCGTTATCGGCTATTTTACGCATACATACAGCCATTTCTTTTATCGCCAATGTAGCTTCGACTTGATTGAGATACTGCGTCAGAGCAAGGGAGATGAGTCCCGAACGGCTCATATAATTTGCATCTGCGTAAGCATCCACACGTTGCAACAGTGCATCATCAAGAGTAATTCCAACTTTCACATTATCACCCCGTTGTTGTAGAATATCCTTGCAAGACTGATTATACCACATTTGTTAGAACGTGTCAAGCCTTTTCTAACTTTTCCCCGTTTTTTGACCAATGACCAATGACCTCCATAGGGGGGGTCGTAGTCACCCCCCTATGTTTCCGTTCTGCTCCACACAAAAAAAGAAGCGTGGGACCCTCCTCCGGTAGTCGGTTTCCCACGTTCGTTTTTTGGTGGAGCAAGTTATACCAAATAGCATTTGGAACTTGCAAGGGAATTTCCCTTGACCCTTTTCAAGGGCGCACTTATACGGACGGTTGCACCGTCCAGTGCTTGAAAAGGGTAGCACACTACCCTTTTTATGGATAAAAAGGCGTGTGCTCTCCGAGGGGCGAAAGTTTTGACGGCTTAACCCTCACCCGTTCCGAAAAATTTTTTTGAGGTGCTACGCATCCTTGACCGACAAAAAAAAAG
>JAZLIJ010000244.1:0-34220 GCA_045617325.1 Fibrobacter sp. | reverse complement strand
ATGGCAGGACGAAATTAATGTCCGCGACTTCATTCAAAAGAACTATACCCCGTATGACGGTGACAAGTCCTTCTTGCAAGGGCCCACGGATGCAACCAACAAGCTCTGGGCAGAACTTCAGAAGCTCCAGAAGCAGGAAATTGCAAAGGGTGGCGTCCTCGACATGGATACCGACGTGGTCTCCACTCTCACAAGCCATGAAGCCGGTTACATCGCCAACGAAACTAAGGATCTTGAAAAAATCGTCGGCCTCCAGACCGATAAGCCCCTGAAACGCGCGTTCATGCCGTTCGGCGGCATCAAGATGGCCGAAGAATCCTGCAAGAACTACGGCTACACCCCGAGCGAAGAACTCCATAAAATTTTCACCGACTACCACAAGACGCACAACCAGGGCGTCTTCGATGCATACACACCGGCAATGCGCGCCGCACGCAAGGCCCATATCATCACGGGCCTCCCGGACACTTATGGCCGCGGACGCATCGTAGGCGACTACCGCCGCGTTGCATTGTACGGTATCGACTATCTTATTAAATGTAAAAAAGCGGACAAGGCTAACACCGACAACGCCAACATGACCGAGGAAATTGTTCGCGAACGCGAGGAGCTCGCCGAGCAGATCAAGGCGCTCGAAGGCATGAAGGCCATGGCGAATATTTACGGCTACGACATTTCGAAGCCCGCGACAAACGCCCGCGAAGCAGTGCAGTGGCTCTACTTCGGCTACCTCGCCGCCATCAAGACGCAGAACGGGGCAGCCATGAGCGTCGGCCGCGTATCGACATTCATCGATATTTACATGACCCGCGATTTGAAGAACGGCGTCATCACCGAAACCGAAGCCCAGGAAATCATCGACCATTTTGTCATGAAGCTTCGCATGGTGAAGTTTGCTCGCATCACAAGCTACAACGAGCTCTTCAGCGGCGACCCGGTGTGGGCAACCCTCGAAGTCGGAGGAATCGGCCAGGACGGTCGCCATCAGGTCACAAAGAACGACTACCGCTTCTTGCACACGCTCATCAACATGGGTCCTTCCCCAGAGCCGAACCTCACCATCCTCTACAGCCCGCGCCTCCCTGCAAACTTCAAGAAGTTCGCCGCGGAAATTTCCGTGAAGACAAGCGCCATCCAATACGAGAACGACGACACGATGCGTCCCATCTGGGGCGACGACTACAGCATCTGCTGCTGCGTTTCCGCCACGCAAACCGGTAAGGAAATGCAGTTCTTCGGCGCCCGCGCAAACCTCGCAAAGACGCTCCTCTACGCGATTAACGGTGGCAAGGACGAATGCCTCGTCAAAGGCACACAGGTCGGTCCGGAATATCCGCCGATTACCAGCGAATACCTGGATTACGACGAAGTCATCCACAAGTACGATCTTTACCTTGACTGGATAGCCAAGCTCTACGTCAATACGTTGAATCTCATCCACTTCATGCACGACAAGTATTACTACGAGGCAGCCGAAATGGCTCTCATCGATACGAACGTGCGTCGCACCTTTGCAACAGGTATCGCAGGATTCAGCCACGTCATCGACAGCTTGAGCGCCATCAAGTACGCAAAGGTGAAAGTCATCCGCGACCCGGCCACAGGCCTTGCCGAGGATTTCCAGATTGAAGGCGACTTCCCGCGCTACGGAAACGACGACGACCGCGCCGACAAAATCGGTATCTGGCTCCTCAAGACGTTCATGGCAAAAATCAAGCAGACGCCGAGCTATCGCAATTCCGAGCACACCACAAGCATCCTCACCATCACGAGTAACGTCGTCTATGGCAAGGCAACTGGTACGCTCCCGGATGGCCGCAAGGCTGGCGAACCGTTCTCCCCAGGCGCAAGTCCGAGCTACGGCGCCGAAAAGAACGGTCTCCTGGCATCGCTCAATTCCGTCGCAAAGATTCCATACGCATACGCCCTCGACGGCATCAGCAACACGCAGACTATCAACCCAGACGCACTCGGTCATGACGATGAAGAACGCACAGAAAAATTGGTGCAGGTTCTCGACGGCTACTTCGGCCAGAGCAGCCACCACCTGAACGTGAACGTTTTCGGCGTTGAAAAGCTGATTGACGCCATGGAACACCCGGAGAAGGAAGAATACCAGAACTTCACCATCCGCGTTTCCGGCTACGCAGTGCGCTTCATCAAGCTCACCCGCGAACAGCAGCTCGACGTTATCGCTCGCCAGGCACACGGGGTGCTGTAAATAGTAGGCAGTAAGCAGTGGTTGGTAAGCAGGTTTGCTTGATATAAACTGCTGACGGTAGCGGCAAGTTTGGCGCTTCGCGCGGGTTACTCCGATGCGAGATGTATTTGAGATGCTGCGTTAAATTTGCGGCCTTAGCGGTCGCTTTCTCCTTCCACGTCATCCCGGCCCCCGAGCCGGGATCTTGCTTATGCATCTACTTGCGGCGTTAAATCGGCGCACGAAGTATGCAGTAGGCAGTGGTTGGTAAGCAGGATTGCCAAAATAAACTGCTGACGGTAGCGGCAAGTTTGGCGCTTCGCGCGAATTACTCCGATGCGAGATGTATTTGAGATGCAGCGTTAAATAGGCGCACGAAGATTGCTGATATAAACAGCCTACTGCAGCAATAAATATGTGAAAGAGTCTGCGAAGATTCGCGGACTTTTTTGTATCAGCAGCTTACAGAAATAACAACGGCAAGGATATTGCGCCCCGCAATTGACGCCCCCCAAAATCACCATTGTCATCCGCACTCTCCATTTGATATACTGCGAGTACAACCATCAAAATCCGCATAACGGACAAGGAGAGATTATGAGAAGCTACACAACATTCAGCCTGCAATACGCCCACCGTTTCTACGATTTCAAGGGAGAGGCGCAGTACCTCCACGGCCATACAGGCATCCTCACCATCGAAGTGGAAGATTCCATCAACGATGGCGTAAACATGGTGTTCCCCTGCAACGAAATCCAGAAGACAGCTTGGAACATTTTACAGAATTTCGACCATGCCCTCATTCTGCGCAAAGACGACCCGCTGCTCCCCGCGATTCTGGACGTCTACGAAAAGCAGGGCATCAAGAACGGCCACCCGCAAAACAAGATGAAAGGGCCCGCATTCAAGACGGAACTTGCGACCGCCTATCCGGATTGCCGCCTGGTGGTGACGAAGGAGACCATGACCGTAGAAGGCATGATCAAAATCGTCTACGACCTTTTGAAAAAGAAACTGAACATCGCAAAAATCACCTTCACCAGCGGAGTGAACGCCGCATCCCAGGAATATCCTGTCAAAAGCACCGTCAAGCGCTGCCCCCTCTGCGGAATCGCCCTGAACGAAAACGGCATGTGCCCTAAGTGCGGGTACAAGGAAAAAGCATAATCGGTGTTTCGCCCACAATTCACCGCATCGCATACAAAAGGAATCTCAAAGAGATTCCTTTTTCTTTGAGAGCCCCTTGCGCATTTGCATCAAAATCAAGCTTCAATGAAATTCCGATTTTTCTCGCGGCGAGCGTAAACGGATTTCAAAAAGAGCATCACGGAAGACTTGTCGCGCAAAAGGCCGCACTTGTGGCTCAAGCCGAAACGAGCGACATCGAGCGATTCAAGGAACCGAATTTGCTCCCCGAGAATTTGTACGTTGTACACATCGGGAGATGCGACCATCGGATAAGTCGCATCGCCGAGAAAGGCGCACTCGCCCTCCACCGAAAGCGCAAGCGAACTTTTCGCATGGCTGCTCGGCATAGGAAGTACAAGTATTTGCAAGCCGTCATCGAACTTCAGCGGAGACGTTACAGCGACGAATTTGGATGCATCAAGCGATTCAAATTTCAGCGACTTGAGCGTATAGGCGCCACCGTATAGGCAATCAAAATCCAGCGAAATTTCGCCGCGCAGCGCCCGCTGCATGTTCATGAAATGGTCCCTGTGAAAATGCGAGATGACGATATTCTTCCGCATCGCTCTTCCGCAAAATTCCCGAGGCAAACCGTTTATAAAATCCACAGCCTCGTCATTTGCACCCACATCCAGAATCCACCAGGCAATATCGCCACGGACTGCGACCACATCGGCGCTCAACAGCGGCGAATCCGACGCAGGCAAATACTGAATTCTATCGTCAAGTTGAACAATCCGAGACATCAAGCCAAAGATAGATTTTTTCACCCTCCGTATTTTTTATCTTTCGCATCATGACTTTCGGTAAAATCAACAAGTTCGAGACATTCGGTTCCGTCGATGGTCCGGGAATCCGCTTCGTGGTGTTCACGCAGGGCTGCCCCATGCGCTGCAAGTTCTGCCACAACCCCGAAACCTGGGATTTTAGCGGCACAAGTGCGAACGGACAAAGCAACGGCTCCTTTGAAATTTCCGCCGAAGATTTGCTCGCCAAGGCGCTCCGCTACAAGCCCTACTGGGGCGACAACGGAGGCATCACGGTGAGCGGCGGCGAACCGCTTGCGCAACTGGATTTCATGATTGAATTTTTCGAGGCGGCCAAAAAAGCGGGAGTCCACACCTGCATCGACACAAGCGGCGTGACATTTTCCCGCGCAGGCGAGACTTTCAAAAAAATGGAACGTCTCCTGCAATCGACCGACCTCCTGCTCGTCGATATCAAGCACATCGACGAAACCGTCCACAAGTCGCTCACCGGCCACGGCAACAGGAACATCATCGACTTCTTCCGCTATCTCGATGAAATCCGCAAGCCCATCTGGATTCGCCACGTGCTCGTCCCTGGCATCAGCGACGACGACAGCGCACTGCTCCGCACTCGAGACTTTATCCGTACACTCTCAAACGTCGAGCGCGTCGAGGTGCTCCCCTACCACGCCTTCGCCTTAAGCAAGTACGCGGAACTCGGTATCGACTACGCCTTGAAGGACTCGCAGACTCCGACCGCCGAGCGCGTCAAGAACGCAAACGAAATCCTCGAAACAGCAAAATACACCCGCTGGAAAGCCCGCTCGGTATAACGAAACATGTAGCGGTTTTCGTCGCATCCGCATTCCCCCGCCGCAGCCCACGCGCCCCAACTTCCAACCATGCAAAAAGCCCCGGAAAAATCCGGGGCCTTAAACTTTATAAGCAGCAACCGCTACTTCACAATTTCAGCATCCACGACCTTCTTGCCGTTCATCTTGGAAGAAGTCGTCACCGGATACTTGCGGTAGATGTACTTGTACTGGACAATGCTCCAGATGTTACCGATAATCCAGTAGAGCACAAGACCAGAGGGCATCACGGCGCTGAACAGAAGCATCATGGCAGGCATCATCCACACCATCATCTTCTGCTGAGCAGGATCCATGCCGGCGCTGCGGCCCATGGTAATCTTCGTCTGGAAGTACGTCGTCGCCACCATGATCCACGGGAGAATTGCAAGACCCGACGGCATGATGATAGGAATGCTGATTCCATCCCAGACCACGTCACTGCGGCTGAGGTCCGAAATCCAGAGGAATGCCGGCATGCCGCGAAGTTCGATAGCGCGTCCAAGCACAAAGAAAAGACCCATGAAAATCGGCATCTGGAACAGCATCGGGAGGCATCCGCCGGTGCAGCTGGCAAGCGGGTTGATGTTGTTCTTGCTGTAGAGTTCCATCATCGCGGCCTGCTTCTTCTGCGGGTCGGTGCGGTACTTCACATTGATTTCATCGAGCTGCGGCTTGAGTTCGGCCATGGCACGCGTAGACTTGATCTGCTTCACCATGAACGGCGTCGTGATGGCGCGGACGATAATCGTCACGAGGATGATAGCCACACCGTAGTTCGGGATGATGCTGAAGAACATGTTCAAGAGCTTCAGGATAATCTTGCAAATCCACACGAACCAGACATCGGCACCGCACCAGCTCCAGCCACTCACGATGATTTTTTCGTAATCCTTGTCCAAGGAGGCGATGGCATCCCAGTTCAGCGGAAGGACCATCAGGTTATAGTTGAGCGACTGGGCGCCGTTGAGATTGTCGGCAATCGTCAACTTGTAAGTTCCCGGATCGTATTCGTTGTCCTCGACCTTCATCGGCTTCGTCTTGATAGCAGCGGTAACCGCATCGTCGAACTGCACCGTCATGGCAACATACTTGCGACGGAGACCCGCCCAAATGACGCGGCCTTCCTTCTCATTGAAGGACTTTTCCTCGCGAACCATTTCGCGTTCCACGGAATAAGTGTTGTTGAAGACGACTTCGCTAAAATAGTAGCTGCCGCCACCGCCAATTCCCATGAAGCCCTTGCTCTTCGGAATATCCTCGGTCTCCTTCATGCCACCCTTCCAGGCGAGTTCATAAGCAGCCGGCTGGAATCCGACAAACTTATTTTCCTGACGCACCGCCGGGCCATCCTTCGTAAAGCCGTAGGAGCGAATCACCTGGTTGCCGTTCGCATCTTGGAACACGAACTGCACCTTAGCGCTGTCAGTCACGACGATTCTTTCAGGGACATTGCCGAATTCAAAGAAAGCATCACTCAGGTCAGCATCGCCAAGCTTCAAGTCCATGGCACCAAGAGTCGTATCCTGGATGAGTTCCGGGAAGTTGCCTGCGGAATCCGGGAGCGCCTTCACAATGACGCTTTTCACCTTGCCGCCCTTGTTCGTGAGCGTCATGATGAACTTGTCCGTTTCAACAATCACATTGCGCTCTGCAACAGGAGCAGCCTTCTCTTCCGGAGCGACAGGAGCGACAGAATCCGCGACCGCCACGGCTCCACCGAGAACGGGCGCCGCCTTCATCTCAGGGACCTTTTTCGGAAGAACGAGTTCACTTGCGGAATCCTTCGCCTCGACCTGCTTTGCGGCAGCTTCCTTTGCGGCGGCGGCACGCGCAGCCTGTTGCGCCTCGGCATTCGCGGAATTCACAGACATCCACCATATCACGATGACCGCGATAAGAATGGAACCGATAATTGTATTCTTGTTCATTTTTTATCCTTAGGGAGCGGAACGGGATCGTAGCCGCCCTTGCAAAAGGGGTTGCATCTTAAAATTCTAAAAACCGCAAGATAGAAACCTTTGAACGGTCCGTGCAGCCGAAAAGCCTCTATTGCATAATTTGAACACGTCGGCTGGAAGCGGCACACCCCATGAAAGAAATAAGGGTGAATCAGCTGGTAAAGGCGTATAGGCGCAATAGCAGCGGCAACAAGAACCTTCTTAAGCTTCTCCCACATCGTCCGGCTTGTCCCATTCCATCTTCTTGAAAATTTTTAAGGCCGATTCGCGAAACCTTTCAGGAGACATCTCCTTGGAATTGTCGGTGACGATAATCATCGCCCAGACAGGCTTCTGAATTTTAGGGACAATACCAAAAAACAAGGGCCGCAATAACCTACGACACTTATTACGATACACGGCATTGCCGTTCTTCTTCTTAGCAAGGAAGCAGAAACGACAAAAACCGTCCGGACTTTCTATCCACCTCATCGAAAAGGACGATGCACGGACGAACTTCCCTTGGACGGCTACTTGCCGATAAGCGGGCTGGTTTGGCAGCCGATAGGAGCGCAGAGTGGCTATATGCCAGCCCCGACTACTTCTTGTAGATGGCGTCGCTGACAGTCAAGCGCTTGCGGCCCTTGGCACGACGACGGCTCAACACGGCACGGCCCCAACGGTCTTCCATACGGGTCATGAAACCGTGCTTGTTAACACGCTTACGATTATGAGGCTGGAATGTTCTTTTCATGATATAACCTTTCTTGAAAAAAGCAAAATATTTTTTTGAGCTACAAAATTAGTAAAAAGTCAATATAAATCAAGGGGTTACATCAAAACTTAAGCTCATTTTTACATCAATATAGACGAGCACAGCCAGTATCCAAAATGCAATACACAATACAAACATTTTATCAACACTTTATTTTTGTTATAAAGTCTCGATTCGATTTTTTCCGCGATCCTTCGCGTTTGTCATCAGTTCATCCAGTTTCGAGAGCATCAATTTCACATTCGACATTCCACTACCACGGCAAGCGGCAAAGCCCCCGCTGAAAGTGACACGAAGCTGGCCCTGTTCCTCCCAACGCAAGCGCGACACCGCATCTCTCATCTTTTCAACTTTCGCATAGGCCTCAATTTCGGAACCCGAATGAATTACATAGACGAATTCAGCTCCATTGAACCTGGCAACGCACTCATAGTCACTCTCATCGGAAAAGCCCTTCAGACAACGAGCGACATCACGCAAGACCAAATCACCAAAAGCATGCCCGCAGCAGACGTTCACTTTCTTGAAGTCATCCATATCAAGCATGAGCACATAGTAATTTTCACGATGCGGCCAGACAACTTCTTCAAGAAAATTCAAAAGATATCCACGGTTGTAAAGTCCTGTCAAGGAATCGCACTTGGATAAAAATTCCAATTTCGAAAGCAATTCGTTCTTTTGTTTGCGCTCCCGTTCATACATTTTGACCGTATTCGTGCCAACAAAGAACAAAAGGCAGCCGATCAGCGTCGAAGCCCCGACAATATCAATAAACATATCCCTTCGATTCGTCAAATGATTTATGAGTCCCGGATATATTTCGCCCACAAACAACGTACAGTACATCGAGAAGACAGTCAACAAGAAGGCCGTCTGCCGAGAACGACGTCCGCGAATATAGGAACAGAGAAAAAACGCCGCAGCAAAATACAGTATCGCGCCACAATCGAAACCACCACTCACAAAAAACTGCACCGGCAAGAAGAAACACGCATGCAGATAGAACAAAACCTGATAACACAAGGAATAAGAGGACGTCTTGACAGCGGCGACAGCGATTGCAGCGCACATCAATGCGGCAAACAGGCAAAACAAAATCGGCACCCGCCCCACATCTTCCAAAAAAGTCATAACGGCAGAAAGCAGGATCAGCAGAAACACGACCACAAGAATCATCCAGAACAGGCGCCGTTCCAAAGTCTCTTGCTGCTTCCAGAAAGACTTCAAATTTTTAAACACAGCAATCATATTTCTCAATATAAATTTATTTAATTAAATATTCAATCATTAAAGGCGCCATCACAACAAAACGTTGACAAAAAAACAATTATAACGAGCTGCACACAGAAAAACAAATCATACCATACCATACGCAATAACACACAAAGTTTTCGCATCTAAAAAAAGGTTTTTGTTATATTTTTCTACGAAAAAGCAATCTTTGCAGGTAAATATGGAATTGACACCGCTTGATATCCGAAACCAGACGTTCAACAAGAAAAACTTCGGTGGAATAGACCCCGACGAAGTCAAGGCGTTTCTCGAAACAGCCGCCACAGCATTTGAGCAAATGTTCCGCGATCGAACGACCCTCACGGAGCGATTAAAAATAGCGGAAGAGCGCGTCAGTTACTACCGACAAATCGAAAAGACAATCCAGGATGCGGTCGTCACCATGCAGCGCACCGTTGACGAGGTAAAGGCCTCCGCCGAAAAAGAGGCTGAAATCATCATCGCCGAGGCAAAAGCGCGCGCCATCCGCGAAGTGGAAAACACCAAGCGTGAAAATGAGAACCTCCGCATGGAAATTGAGCAGCTACGCCAAATCCGCACCAATTACTTCATCCGGTGCAGAGCGCTTATCCACGGTCAGGAGGAACTTCTCGCAGCCATGGAAAACGACCAGAAGAACGACACCATGATTCTGAAAACTAACACACCGGCAGGCGGAGTACTCGCATAGCACATGAAAATCAGCGTCAAGGTACACGCAAGAAGTAAACGCGAGGGGATCACCCCTCAACCAGACGGCAGCTATAAAGTCGAAGTCAAGGCGCCCCCCGTCGATGGAGCAGCGAACGAGGCCATCTGCGAACTTGTCGCCGACTACTTCCATGTCCATAAGCGCGACGTCGAAATCGTAAGCGGAAGCACAAACAACAAGAAGATTATCGAAATCGCAGGCATTTAAATTCAGGATACCGTCCAATGAGAATATCTATCCAAAGCAAAATCATCGGATTTTCCATTTTAGGACTAGTCATTTGTATAGCTATTTTCGGCGGACTGTACATCAACAGCTCCAGCAAATTCATCGAGAATGATTTCAAGCAAAACCTCAAGTTTCAAAGCGAAATCCAAACGATAATCATCAGTCATCGTCTCAAGAGCATTGAACAATATGTAAACGCCCTTGCTGTAGCCATCAAAGGCGAACTGACAAGCATAGACCAACTAAAAAATCAAGAAACGCAGGAAGCGTTCACAGAAAAGATTCGGGGAATCATCAATTCCACCATCAACGACAAGGACAAGGCCGTCGCCGCCTATCTCCGCTACAATCCACAGTTTACGCCACCCACATCGGGCATCTTCATGGCGAAACAGAAAAAAGACGGCATCATCGAAAGCGTAACCCCAACGGACTTTTCGAAATACCCGTCCAACGACGTAGAGCACGTTGGCTGGTACTACATTCCCGTCGAATCGGGAAAGCCACTTTGGATGGATCCCTATCTGAACAAGAACATCGACATCTACATGATTTCCTACGTAATCCCACTTTTCAAGTACCGTACAGAAATCGGTGTCGTAGGTGTCGATATCGACTTCGAATACCTGACGCGGGAAATCGCCTCCATCAAGATGTTCAACTCAGGCTACGCCTTCCTCGAAGACAAGATGGGGAAGATTTTATATCACCCGACCATCGCCAATGGACGAACTTTTGAGCAATCAAGTCGAGACGAAATCGTGCGCAACAAGCTTCCCAACGGCATGAATCTCGTTTTCGTCGTGAACAACGATGAAATTCGCAACAAGCAAGACGACATCATAAAGCAGACAGTCACGTTCGCGCTATTGCTTCTTACGGGTTTCTGCTTCTTCGCTCTTTACATCGCAAACTCCATATCCAAGCCTATCAAGCTGCTCACCGATTCGGCAAACAGACTCGGAGGCGGCAACATGAACGTCAAATTCGACATTTCGCAGAACAACGAAATCGGAGACTTGGCAAAGGGACTTTTCTCAGCAAAAATGAGAATCAGCGAAACAATCGGGCAAATGCGTGGACTCGCCTACCGCGACACGCTCACATGCGTTAGAAACAAAATTGCCTTCAACGCTTACATCGAGGAGTTCAACGCCAAAATCACAAGCGGAGACATTACTTCGTTCGGCCTAATTGTCATAGACACGCTAAACCTCAAGGACATCAACGCGAACTACGGAAAGGAACGCGGCGACCTGTACTTGAAAAACACCAGTCTACTCATCTGCAGGACCTATTCGCACAGTCCGGTATTCCGCATCAGCGGTGACGAATTCGTCATCATCCTCCAAAACGAGAATCTTCAGAACCACGAAACTCTCATGGAAAAATTGCAGGAAGGCATCAAGAACTCGCAGGAAAACGCGAACCCATGGTCCAGGATCGCCGTCATCCACAGTACCGTCATCTACGAAAAAGCGCAATCAGCAACCCTCGGTGAAGCGCTAAAGTCTGCCAACGAGCAAATGTGCAAGCAAAAAAAAGCATAGAAATCCCTAGTATTGTCATAGTATTTTGTGACAGGGCTCAATATTATCACAATTAACGTGATAGATATACTCTTTCCTATCCGTTTTTCAAAAAAACGTATATTTTTATTACAAAGCAATCAGGAAAGAACAATGAAAGCAACTATACAGTCTAAAATTCTGTGGCTTACGATCAGCATTCTGGTATGCAGCACTCTTATCCTCGGAGGGATATGTACCGTCGTCATAAGCAACCAATTACAAGACGGTACCATCAGGAACATCGAAACAGAGACCAAATTTACAGCAGCAAACATTTCCCTGAAAATGCAGGCTGTAGAGCACTATATCATGACGCTTGCCTCAAGCGTTGAACGCGAACTCAAGGATGCATCCAAATTGCAGGATTCCGCATATCTTGAAAATTTCACGGAAGCCTACCGTACCTACATCAACAATACCATAGAAAATGTTCCGAAAACCGTGGCCGTCTATATTCGCTACAATCCCCAAAAGGCGCCGCCGACATCCGGAATTTTCATGGCAAAAGCTTTCAACAGTCCCAAGCTGCAGAAATACACTCCCACCGATTTTTCCAAATACGATTCCAACGACATCGAACATGTAGGCTGGTACTACGAACCAGTCCGCGCCAAGCGCCCCATCTGGATGCTTCCGTACAAGAACAAGAACATCAGCATCAATATGATTTCTTATGTCATTCCTATTTTCAAGAACGGGGAAGACATTGCGGTCGTCGGACTTGACCAGGATTTTGATGATCTGACGAAAAACATCTCTAATCTCAAGTTCTTCCCGTCCAGTTACGCCTATCTTGAAGAGGCGGATGGAAAAATCGCCTACCACCCCACCCAGCCCAAGGGCCACTTCTTCGAAGAAACCGAAGACGTCAAGGTTTTTCGTTCCAAGCTGACCAACGGGATGAATCTCGCCTTCGTCATCCCCTACAAGGAAATCAACAGCAAGCGAAACTCGTTCATCATCAAAATTGTCGCCTCGTCATTAGGCCTCATATTGCTGTTCTCCCTTATCGCAATCTTCATTTCACGTTCCATCACAAAGCCAATCAAAATTCTTACAAAAAAAGCGAACCAGCTTGTCGAAGGCGACATGAGTGTGGAGTTCGACATTTCACAGGACAACGAAATCGGCGAACTGGCAAAGAGTTTTTCGACGGCAAAGAATCATTTGCAAAATTACCTAGGCCAGATTCGCGGCATGGCTTTCAAGGACTCCCTCACCAGTGTCCGCAACAGCATGGCGTACAATGTGTACATCAAGGAACTTCAAGAAAAAATTCTCCGCAAGGAAGTCTACGAATTCGGGTTCTGCCTTCTGGATACGAACGACCTGAAGAAAATCAACGACACATACGGTCATGAACAAGGCAATATCTACTTGATCAAATGCTGCAAGCTGATTTGCCAAATTTTCTCCCACAGCCCCGTATTCCGCATTGGCGGCGATGAATTCGTCGTAGTGCTCCTCAACAGCGATTTGGAAAATCGAGAGGAACTTCGTCAAAAGCTCAAGACACAAATGGAAGCCACCATGCAAGAAAAGAACCCGTGGGATAGGCTTTCCATCGCCTGCGGAATCGCAGTCTGCGAAGGGACTGACGACACCACCCTGGAAATATTCAACCGTGCAGACAAGGAAATGTACAAGAACAAGCTTAGCATCAAAGGCGAGGGCAAATAGTGACAGTTGAAGTTCAACGTTTAAAAAGAGAGCACCCCTAAAATGAAATCATCCATTCAAAAAAAGATAATGCTGCTCTCGTTGTCGGGATTATTGATATGTACAATTCTTCTTGGCGGCCTTTGCACCATCTTCGTAAACAATCTCACAGAGCGCAATTCCAGGCAATTCCTTGAAGACCAGGCAAACTATGCGGTTGCCCAAATTTCAGGAAAATTCTTCAATGTCGAAATGTACACAAACGCACTCTACACCGCAGGCATTGCAAAGGAATTCAAAAACATTGATGAAGTCAAGAACGATTCCATAAGGAACATCCGCACAAAGGCTATTTTAGAGCATATCAACGCGACCATCAAAAACGAGCTGTTTTCGAAAGCCGTCTATCTGAGATTCAACCCTGCACTCACACCATCGACATCCGGCATTTCCATGATCCGACGCAATAAGAACGGGCCGATGACATCAATTGCGCCGACCGACTTGTTGCGATACGCACCGACAGACACCTCGCATGTAGGTTCTTACTACATTCCGGCATCTTCACAAGCCCCTCTGTGGTTGAGCCCCTACTACAAAAATACAGTCAATACAAGAGTCATTTCATACGCAATACCATTGATCCTGGACAACGTCCTATACGGAGTCACCGGTATCGACATCAACTTTGACGACCTGACGAAGGAAATCAGCGAGTTCAAATACTTCCATACCGGATACGCCTTCCTAGAAGATTCCAAGGGCAAAATCGTCTTTCACAAAAATCAATTCCCCGGCGAAGTCTATACAGATGACGGCACCAATACAATTGTCCGCCGCCAGCTACGCAACGGGATGACTCTAGCGATTGTCGCGCCCACATCTGAAATCAACGAAGAGCGCAACAAGTTCATCATGCAGATTATACTCTTCTCTGTAGTCGTATTGCTCATTTTCGGAAGCCTTTCTGCATATATCGCCAAAACGATTACAAGGCCGCTCAAAAGATTGACCTCTCTCGCCAATAAGCTCACAGACGGAGACATGACCGTAGAATTCGACCTGCACCAGAACGACGAAATCGGAGAACTAGGCAAAAGCTTTACCAAGGCAAAGCAACATATTCAAGAACACTTGGACCAAGTGCAGGGGCTCGCTTTCAGCGACTCGCTCACAGGCATGCAAAACAAGACAGCCTACAATGACTTCGTCCGCGAATTCCAGAAAAAAATAGACGCCAACGAGGTTTTCAATTACGGCATCATCATCATGGACACAAACGACCTCAAGGACATCAACGACACCTATGGTCACGAAAACGGCAATATCTATCTCATCAATTCGAGCAAACTGATTACCGACACCTTCAGATTCAGCCAGACATTCCGAATTGGCGGGGATGAGTTCGTCGTTGTACTTTTGGACGAAGATTTTGACAACTATAAAGACTTGATGCAGAAATTCCGCAAGAAAATGGACGACACTCAAACCGAAAAGGACCCGTGGAGAAAAATTTCAATTGCCTGCGGTGTATGTATTTGCGAAGATGTCTTGAACCAGAACATTAGAGACATTTTCAACCACGCCGACAAGGAGATGTACAAAGACAAGAAGGCTATCAAAAAAAATCGAGCCTCAAAGAACTAGTCTTTTCGTAGATAAAGCGGACGCCACTTGGCTTGTCTAACAAGACGTCCATTCACATCAAAAATTTCTGTAGCACGATGTCCACAAGTAGCATCGTGCTTTTGTCTTATACCAGTCACCTTATCCGAAAGGATAAAACTTCCGATAAAGTTCGAGCCTGTCGTTGAGTCAAATTGCGCAGCGACATTTCCGAAACGGACTGTCTGAAAATTAGACGCTACGGAAAAATCGGCATCCTTCGAAATGCGCAAAAAGGCATTCCATTCGCCAGGCGGCAAATCCCTCGGGAGCACTGCTTTCACAATTACTGAATGGCGCCCCGACGCATAGGCAGCATATTCCGCAATTGCAACAGAACCATTGAGCGCATTGATTATTGAATCAGCGAGCGGCTCGCTGGACGCTACAGAAGCATCGGCTTTCAAGCTGACTTTTCGTGAAAGCAAACTTCTCGGATCAAAACTTTCGGTAGGAAGTATTTCGCGAACAGTCGCCCCACTTTTCAAAATCAAGGAAACCTTGCGCTCTTGCGTCATATTTCCGAAGCCGACATTTTCAATATCCAATTTCGCAACTAGCACGTCCCCGACGCCGACAGAATCAGGCAGCTCCGATTTCCGCAAAATGTAGCGATAGCCCAAATGATTCCGCACATACACAAAGCCATTCTTTCCGACATATTCCGAATCACAGGCGCCATCAAAAGTAGAATCCGCCCAGGCATCAATTGTCGCCTTATGGTGAAAGCGGTTCAAGTAGCTCGTATGCGTCCGAAAGCCCTCATACGAAAGATAGCGCGGCGAATTGATTGCACCACGCGACTCGTTGGAATTATAGACAAGTTCACCTCCATACGGCGTATGCGCTCCATAAGTTTCTAGCCAGCGCGTCATCATTTCGCGTGTCATGCGACCAGGATCGCCATAACCGACAGTTCCCATATCACCGCTATTGCCGAGGTACCCGTCGTTGTACATTCCGACGCGGTAAATCGTATCGGCCTTAAGCTTAACAGCAGCGTTCGCCGCCGATGAACCAGCCACAAAGTCAGAGAAGCTAGTCCATCCCTTGTCATTTCGCGTCTGAAGACCGACCCATGCAGCGACAATATCAGGTCTCCTCGGTCCCGTCTTAATTTCCGCAGAAGTATTTTCTAGTAATGTCTGCATGGCTTCGGCGATAACCTCATTTGAGCCCATGTCGCTACCGTTCATTTCGCCCCAGCGACCATAAAGCCCCAATTCCACATAGACAATCACATCGGAATATTTGGAATAAAGCGGCCCCACCTGACGCAAATGTTCAAGAATCAGTTCCTGCGGAGGTTCCGCATTCGAATGTCCATCGTACCAGCCATCGTAAGCAAGCCGTACAATCAAGCTCCGGTTAGCCTCTCGTGCCTCCTGGAAGTATTCCTCTAGAAGGGCTAGAGCTTCAGCGGTAAGTGGACGATTTTTGCATTCCGTTGATTCGGCGACACGCCTACAGGAATCTGCAACCATTGCATTTGAATTTCTCGCTGTTTCACATCTGGAATTCAGTTCAAAGCATCCGTTTTCGGAGAATCGAGAAATATCAACGCGTATCTGGAAAAGATGTCCCCAGCTAGACCAGCGCTCGCTTCCATCCCACATTTTTCCATCGGGCATAAGGCGCAGTACGCGGGCATCGTAAAAGCCACATTCAGGATTTGCCAGGGAATCAAGCGAATCAGAGTAGTCCAGCTTTTGGACGACGAAACTAGCGGCAGACGTCATTGAAGCGCCCAGGAAAAGCGACATCATCGACACACAGCATGCAACCTGAAAATTCACCAACCATTGCATTTTACGAATTCCCTACAGGTAAGAATACGGCATTTGAATTATCGCTTTCGATTCCAGGACGTTCAATGAGTACAATAATGCGGCTTTATGAAGCTCTGTTCATGCCAAATGCGTCCCAAAAGGGGCAATGGGCACTATACAGAAGCTACTTTTTCGTGAGTTTCTGAAGCAAATTGTTCACATCCTCAAAGCCCTTCTGAGCCTCGTCAGCAGCAATAGCTGCTCCGGCAATTACACCTTGTGCAAAGATTTTGCAAAGCAAGGACTGGATATCGATATCGCTAATGTCCTCCTTGCTGAAGAACGCCTTCATTTCTTCCGTAGCAACAGTAAATTGTTCACTTTTAAGCGCCTCAACCACAATGGCGCCCATAGCGGCGTTCGCTTCTACTTCAATATCGAAAGTCTCCGTTTTTTTCTCGGCAGCTTTCTTTGCCGTTTTCTTTTTTGCGACAGGCTTAGAAGCCTTTGAAATCATCTTTTGAGTCGGTTTATCAGCCTTTGGAGCAGATTCCTTTTTAGTAGCAGCAGTCTTTTTTACAGCCATGATATAAGTCCTTTGTAAAATGGATTTTATTAAATCTAAACTAAAATTTTTAAAATAGAGCTTTTAAAAAAATTCTATGTAAAAAAACGTCACACTTAAAAGTGCAACGTCTTTTGCAATGACAGCCAATCTTAGAAATCAGAGTCTTTCTTTTAAAGTCACTTCTTTGTAGACTTTTTTGCAGAGGAAGCCTTTGTTGCCTTTGTTGCCTTAGCGGCCTTAGGCGCAGCAGGCTTTGCGACCTTTGCGGCGGCCTTCTTTGCAGGAGCAGCCTTTACAGCCTTTGCGGCGGCCTTCTTTGCAGGAGCAGCCTTTACAGCCTTTGCGGTGGCCTTCTTTGCAGGAGCAGCCTTCGCAGCCTTTGCCGGGGCGGCCTTCTTTGCAGGAGCAGCCTTCGCAGCCTTTGCCGGGGCGGCCTTCTTTGCAGGAGCAGCCTTCGCAGCCTTAGTCGCAGCTGGCGTTGCAGCCTTTGCGGCAGCCTTCTTTGCAGGAGCGGCCTTTACAGCCTTAGTCGCAGTCTTCTTTACAGATTCCTTTTTCACGTTTTTCTTTGCAGTTTTTTCTTCTGCCATGATAGAACTCCTTCATAGGGTTATTATTACATAATTTAAACTAAAATTTTAAAGAACAGATAAATTTTATATAAAATAATTTTATTTTCTAAAAATTTCCGTCTAAACTAAATCACAAACAAATGTTTTCAATTGCATCTATCGCCTAAAATCCAGCTAATTACAGATTTATTTCTTGTAACCATTCATCAAAAAAAACAGCAAGCAAAAACATCTTTTTCACTTATGGCAACCTCAAAAAATGCTTTACACAAAGTCTCATCCTCGCAACTCAGCCATAGAGACAAATCAATTTGCCTCCACGACATTCGTCTTAAACGGATGTGGTTAAGGATATTGGAGAGAGACCGAGCGATGAAAGGAATGAGTAGTTCAGAAGCCGAATGTTGCAAAAATGCGTTTTTACAACCGATGCGCACTACCGAGGCCTTCAGCATCAAAGTGGCGACAATCAAATTTTTAAAAGCGACCTTAAAAAAAACAGCGGCTTCCTTAAGTGAAGTCGCTATTAAAAAACAAATGCGAATTATGGTCGCAAAATCTTCGAATTACTTCTGCAAGTTGAGACTTGCGTTAGCGGCACCATAAAGGCTGATGCTGTAATCCTTGATGATGTACACCGGAATCTTGTTGAGGAGCGGGCGGATGTTCGGGTTGTAGTTCTTTTCGAACCACTGCATGAACAAGTTGTCGCGTTCGAGCCAGCGCAAATCCTTCTGCACCGTACCACCAGCGAGGTAGAAACCACCCAGCGGGAGGAAGAGCGTTGCAGCGTCACTTGCAAAGCGGGCAAGCATCTTCACAAACAGGCGCATCATTTCGGCAGCGACCGGATCGTTGTCGCTTGCACGGCTGATGTACTTGGGGCGGTCATTCGGTTCGGTTTCTTCGATTTTCTGGAAGTATTCGTTGTTTGGAACGCCACGAGTTTCCTTCCACCATTCGTACATGTTGCGAAGTCCCATGCCGCTTACGAGCGGTTCGACGCCCGGAACGCAGCCGATTTTCTTTGCCATGTAGTCGTGGAATTCCTGGGAATCCTTGTCGAACGGGGCGAACGTGGAGTGGCCACCTTCGGAAGAAGCCGGGATGTACTTTTCGCCATCAAATGCGAGGAAGCCCACCCCCATGCCAGTACCCGGACCAATCACAGCCTTCGTGGCCTTCTGCGGCGCAGGTTTACTGCCGTCGGTATGCGTGAGCTTGAAAATCTGTTTCGGGTCATCGACATCCAAAGTCGGGATGCCGTAACTTATCGCCATGAAGTCGTTAATCACGAGCGTCGGAATGCCAGTCGCGTTCGTGAGGGCCTCACCATCGACACTCCACGGGAGGTTCGTCATGACGCATTTGTTGTTTGCCACAGGGCCTGCGGCGCTAATGCAAATGTGACTCGGCTTGAGGGCTGCATTGTTTTCGACAGCAAGCTTCAGCGTGTCGCGAATCGGGGCTTCGAGGCCGTCGATATCCTTGGAAGGGCAGACCGTTTCAAGAATCAAGGTAAACTTTCCATCCTTGTAACCGACAAGGCCAAGGTTCGTGTTGGTGCCGCCAATATCGCCAGCGAGGACGAGGCGGTCAAACTTTGCATCAGGGTTAAGCCATTTGATTTCCATAAATAAACTCCATGTTTATACTTCGGGGAATATAGGAATTTTCGGGCAAAGCAACGTTCCCATTCCCTTAAAATCAGTTATCCTTTATGCAGCGCACCGAAAGCGACGCACCATCAGTGTTCCCCTGGAAAGTGTCGTCAAAACTGTCCAAGTGCCACCCGATAGGACCAAATTCAGAATCTTTCGTAGAAGTCCAGAACGAAGTCGCAGACCCAAGCGACATGAAACCGCCCGACTTGTTGACGCGACCCGCCGGAAGCGCATTAAATCCGTAGCTATCCGTCGTCTGCGGAAGCTGGTAATCAGGGCCGTTCCAATAATCGCGAGACTTCAAGCTGTAACCGACGTCGCCATATTCCACGCCATTGTTATTGTAAGCATAAATACGAAGCTTGAAGAAATCTTCACTCGTCGGCAATCGCCAACCGGTCGGGCAAACAGTCATGGCAGCATCCCAAGTATAGAGGCGACCATACTTTTCGCAATTCAGCGAATCGTTCTCATAACAGACGCTACCCGGTACATTTTCCTTCATGTTTTCAGCCATCCACACCTGTTCGCCAATTTTCACAGCGCGGTAAGAACGACCTTCCCTGTCTACAGAACCAAAGCTGGAACCCTTGACGCAGCGGACAGAAAAACCCGACCAAGTCTTATACCGACGTTCTCCAAATTCAACACCCTTGTTGAAATAAGTCAAGCGAAGGACTGCGACACCCACATTTTCCATATTGTCGGAACTCCAAAAGCCCGCCGACTTTCGCTCGTTCTCATAGGCAACCTTCGTCCCGGCGCCACCGATTCCCTGAGGCACAAGCTCGCCTCCCGGAAGAGCAGCAAAGCCATACGCATCCAGTCCGGAACCATCGCCCAGCCAGCCGGAACGCGCCTTGAGAGCGTACCCCGCCGTTTTTTCACCGCCCACAGTAGCAATAAGAGTCTTGAAATCATCAGAAGAAGGCAAAAACCAACCTTCGGGACAAGCCTTCGACACAGCATCGTCCCAACTGTAAAGGCGACCATATTTTTCGCAGTTGTCGTTCACCTTAGCATAGCAGCGGCTTTCATGAGACTTGAAATTCATATTCTCGGCCATCCATTCCAGATTGCCCACCTTAATGGTCTTATAGACATGGCCATCTCGAGGATCAGTCATCTCGCCGTGAAAATCTTCTGCACAAATAAAAGTCGCTGTAACCGCAAGAAAAAAAGCGCCCAGTTTCGTCATAGAACATCCTTTTCGTTCAACCTTCGCCCGCAACAAATATAGGACCTTTCCGCAAAAAAGAGAGACCCTAAATAAATTTTTTCCTTTTAACAGAGGGGACCTTACAGTGTAATTTTTTAAAATATTCTTACAAATCCCATGATTTTTAAAGACGCCATCAATGTTTTTATCCAACAGCTGTTCTTTTTTTATAGATTAAATCCGAACAGTCTATTTTAAAAGAACAAACTATGCAAGCAATCAAAGCAATCCTATATTATTTCATCGTCTTTTCCATTATGTTCACAGCCGGAGTCGTATATACACTCTACTGCGGCCTCCGTGGACACTGGGAAAACTGCACAGCGATTTGCGGCTACTGCTTTAGAAAATTCATCTTCAAGATGTTCCACATCACGGTTTCCGTCGAAGGCGCCGAGAACATTCCCAAGGAAAAGGGATTCGTCATCGTCGCAAACCACCAGAGTTTCATGGACACGAATGTCATCTGGCATTCCGTGGCAAATTCAGCATTCCTTGCCAAGGCAAGTCTCTGGAAGGCGCCCATTTTCGGCTGGGTGCTCACCCACGTCGGCTGCATTCCCGTGCACAAGAACCCGCGACTGAACGCAGGCATGGGAAAAGTCGTCAAGAACCGCCTCTACAGGGGTTACAACGTCGCCGTGTTCCCGGAGGGCCACCGCAGCGAGGACGGACACATGACCAAGTTCCAAAACGGCATATTCCGCATGGCGAAAGAATACCGTTTCCCGATTTTACCTATTACATTAGTCAATACCGGAGAGCGCCTGCCCAAAGTCAAGTGGGCAATTACGCCCGGTGAAATCAAGATGGTCATCCATCCTCTCGTAAAGCCCGAGGACTACGCCGACAAGCCGATGGCGGAACTTCGCGACGAGATGCACGATCTGATTGAATCCGCGCTGCCTTACAAGCAGGCGGAAGCGGCTGCAAATACGGCTACGAACGCAGCAGCGGCAAATACAAAGGAGGCCTAGTATGGCACAGTTACCAAGTGAAGAACAAATTATCTCTATCCTTCGTGATGAACCTATGGTCGGGAGTCAGCTTAGAGGCGCCCTGGGTCTCCCCAAAAAACAGAAAATGGCATTCAAGCAACTTTTGGCGGACATGGTGGAGCGCGGTCTCTTGAAGCGCACAAGCCACAAGGAATACCAGCTCGGCGATGGCGAACCGCTCGAAGAGAAGGCGGAAAAGCGCCGTCGCAAATTCGCGGAACAGGGCGCCGAAGACAATCGCCGTCCGGGAGCCCGCAGTCGCCGCCAGAACGACAAGGAAAACGAGACACGCGTCAAGCGCGGCATTCTGCACCAGACGGGCGACGAGGATTGGGAAGTTCACGAACTCGAGACCGGCAAGGTGTACGAGATGTGCCACAGACGCACGGCCCCCGGCAAGGAAGGCGAGACCATCAGCTTCACGCTGTATCCGCACCCGAAGCTCAAGCACAGTTACTTGGCCAAGGTGGACCGCACCGCCGAGGCGATGAACATCAGCTGGGACGAAGTCAAGACGAAGTTCATGAACGAAAGCAACTTGCCCAAGGACTTCAGCCCCGCAGTCAAGAAGTACGTGGACGGCATCAAGGAGCCGACCGCCAAGGATTTCAAGGGCCGCGTCGATTACCGCAACCTGACGATTCTCTGCATCGACCCGGAAGGCGCCATGGACCACGACGACGCCATCAGCGTGGAACGCAAACCCGGTGGCGGCTACAAGCTCGGCGTGCACATCGCCGACGTGAGTTACTACGTACCCGAAGGGAGCGACTTGGACGAAGAAGCTTTGGAACGCAGCTACACGCAGTACCTGCCGTGGACCGCAGTGCCCATGCTCCCGGAAAAGCTTTCGAGCAACGTCTGTAGTTTGCACGAAGGCGTGGACCGCTGCGCATTCACCTGCATGATGGACCTGGACAAGGACGCGAACGTGCTCAGCTGGGAATTCCACCGAAGCGCCGTGAAGATTACGAAGTCCATCACCTACCAGCAGGCTGTGGTGATGATGGAAAACGGCGACGACGACATCAAGGCGCTCGCCGAAGTCACGAAACTTTTGAAAATCAACCGCACCAAGGAAGGTCTGCTGGAATTCAAGAGCACCGAATACGGCTGCAAGTTCAACGAAAAAGGCGAGCCCGAAAAGATTGTGCCGCGCGAAACCGACGAAAGCAACTCGTGGGTGGAAGAGTGCATGCTCATCGCGAACAACTGCTGCGCCAAGGAACTTGTGAAGCGCAAGTTGCAGGGCATCTTCCGTATCCATGAAGCGCCCGACACAAAGGACATCATGGAACTGTACTACATGTACCCGGACCTGTTCAAGGATGCGCCTGTCATGCTGCGCGACTTAGGGAAGCCCCGCAGCGGCGATACGAACCTGAACCCGGTCGCATTCAAACTTTACCAGCACTTGGTGAAGCGCGCTGGCGACGACGAAACGCTTACAAACCGCATTCTGCGCAGTATGCAGAAGGCGCATTACGATTCCAACAGCTTCGGGCACTTCGCGCTTAACTGGCAGGACTACAGCCACTTCACCAGCCCTATCCGCCGTTACGCGGACCTCTGGTGCCATCGCGAACTCGCCCGCACCGGCAAGGAAATCGATGCCGAGCGCACGAACAGCGTGATTGAAGTGTGCGATTTAATTTCGGCAAACGAAATCAAGAACATGAAGGTGGAACGCATTTCCATCAAGGTTTGCAGCTGCTGGATTTTGAAGGGCCGCATTGGCGACGACTTCGAAGCGAACGTCACAGGAATCGAGGAATGGGGCATCTACGTCTCCATCGCAGACCCGATTGCAGAAGGCCTGGTGCGCTTCCGCGACATCGCCGGTGACGACTTCTACGTATTCAATCCGGACCAAGGTTTGGCTTTCGGGAAGCGCAGCGGGCGCACGTTCCGCAGAGGCGACAAGGTGATGGTGCGCCTCCTCCGCGTAGATCCTCTACGCGGCCAGGCTGACTTCAGCATCATCGAAAAACTTTCAAGCGAACCGAAAAAGAGTCGCCGCAACCGCGAAGATATCGAGCGGGATGCACGCAACTTCAACGAACGCGCCGACCGCGCTGCAGCGGCGGAAGCCCTCGGTTACGTGAGCCAGCCCGATGACGACCGCGACTTTGCAGGCGACGGTTTCGACGACGAGCCGGAATACCTGCCGATGAAACGTGGACGCGATAGAAAGCGCACAAGCGATTTCGGTGAACACAGCCGCAATCGAGACTTCGGCGGTCGCAGTGGCCGTGGCGATGGCGAACGCAGCTTCCGCAGCCGTAGCGACGATTTCCGCGGCGGACGCAGTGAAAGCAGGGATCGTGGAAGCTGGGGCAGAGATTCTCGCAGCGACGGCGAAGGATTCCACGTGGCAAGCAAGCCGCGCGAAGCCCGTCGCGGTCGCAAGTCGAGCGGTCCGAAAGCCTTCGGTGAACGCTTTGCCCACGGACGCGGTGCACACGGCGGCAGACCCGGTCGCGGAAGAAGATAGGCCGAGGCATCACCAGTAAATGTTCAAAAGCACTACGAAAATCGCGCTCTACGCAAGCTATCAAACTGGGGACACGCTCCCCGGTTATGTGCAGTTTGCACTTAAGCATTTAGCGGAAACCGATTTCCACGTAGTGCTGTTGACGAACAGCCGCAAACTTTCCGATGCAACATACGAATTCCTCGCCGATAACGAAATCGAGCTGTTCCTGACCGAGAATCGCGGATTCGACTTCGGCATGTGGCGACGCTACTTGCAAATGCAATCCGCAAGCAGCACTGCAGCCGGGAACGGAGCCACCAGCGGCATCACCGCCGGAAACATCGAGCGGTTGCTACTCATCAACGACTCCATCGTCTATTACCGCAACAGGTTCCAGGAATTTTTCGACCTCGCCGAAAAAAGCGAAGCCGACGCAGTCTCCCTGACATGCAACGACGAATACGCGCCGCATCTGCAATCATTCTTCCTTTATCTAAAACAGCCTGCGCTAGGCGTATTCTTCTTGCACCTTTTCGAAACTCCCGAACAGACGGAATTCTACAGCGCCACAGTCAAGCTCGAAGTCGGTCTGAGCGAAAAATTCGCCGAAGCGGAAATCAAGACCGAAGCGCTTTTCCACACCGAAAAGCCCGTATTCTTCGCCTACGACGAACTGATTGCCCAAGGCGCCGGCTTCATCAAGCGGAAACTTCTGCAACGGCGTTTCGACTACGAAGAGAAAAAACATTTCGTGCGGCACCACGCCTTTAACGCACTCAACCAGAACTACCTCGCACTCATCAAGAATGCAGGCTTCGATGAGGATTTTGGCGCGTCCTGGTTCCCTAAAAGCGACGAAAGCCTCGTCCACCATGCAGCGGACATCCTCTGGGAACGCAGTTTCCAGCTCATCGGCTTCCCCGCCAAGCGCCTGATTGACAAAATCAGGAAATAAAGCTTCCGACAAGAAATTACAAAATTGCAAACAAGCACGAATAATTCTAGACAGCTAGAATTTCGTTGTCTAAATTTAAAGCATTAAAGGCACTACCTTTTCGGTAAAGGATGGATTATGAAAAAAAAGTTCCTCATATTGACTGCATTCGCTCTCTGCGCTTGTAATGACGAAAGTTCAAGCACAAGCCCATCGTCAACCCCAGACAAGGGAAAACCAGACTCACAAACCCCATCTATCGAAACCAAATGCGACTTCACCATAAACGACAATGTATGGGAATTCGCCTATGTCATGAGCAATGAAATTGCAGTCTCGCGCGTCGAATTCAACGAAGACACTATGATCAAATACACCATGGATTCAAAATCTTCAAAAGACGCAAAAGCCTGTGTACCTTCAGAAAAAATTGAACTCAACAGCATCGTCTGCACCGACTCGCTCACCTACGTCGTGACGCAATATGCTTTTTCCAAGCTCAACGAAGATGGTTCCTACGGTCCCAAGAACACCTCAAAAGAGACGCTTTTCGAATATCAAATGGACAGCTGCAAAAGTCATCAAAATTAAAGAAGCATAAGCAATAGTCAAGAAATTCCTCCATGGAATTTCTTTTTTTATGCCAACATGCCGACTTAAACTTGGTACAACGTACACTTGTACGTGAGCCGTCCCGTGACGAAGTACTTTTAAACTTTCCGCAGTCTCAAGGGATAAGAAAGCGAGCGAGAGTAGGTCCTCACCTAAGTTTTGCTGCAGAAACAAGTTTCTGGCAAAACTTGGTAACGACATCCTTCGGTGATTGATTGGCGAAGCCAATCTCCTGCGCTAAAGCGCAGAACCTCAAGAGCGCGTTTCTGAAGCCGTAGTGGACCCTACGGCGAGGGGGCGCAACGACCTATCGCGAAGTTTTTGCAGTCTCAAGGGATAAGAAACGAGCAAGACAAGAAACGGGACGGCGTAGCGTACACCTGTACGTGAGCCGTCCCGTGACGAAGTATTGCGAAGTTTATTATCCCTTGATGGCGTCGCCCATGGAGAACATAGGCATATACATTGCAATCAAGAGGCCACCGACTGCACCGCCCAAGAACACGATGATGATAGGTTCAATCATACTCACCACGGCGTCCACAGCGGCATCCACTTCTTCATCGTAGAAGTCAGCGAGTTTCAGAAGCATTCCGCCCAGGTTACCGGTTTTTTCACCCACGCCCGTCATCTGGATCACCATCGGCGGGAAAATGCCGACTTCTTCCATCGGGTCGGCGATGGATTTACCACCGGCGATACCTGTCGCAATCTTGTAAATAGCCTTTTCAACAACCTTGTTACCAGAAGTCACTGCCACGACCTTCAGAGCTTCCATCACAGAGACACCGGCGTTAAGAAGCGTTCCCAAGGTGCGGGAGAAGCCAGCCGTTGCGGACTTAATCTGCAAATCGCCAAGTTTCGGAACCTTCAACATGATTTTGTCTTTCATGAATACGGCCGCTGGGATTTTCATCACTATTTTGTACGCAACGATAATAACGATAAAAGCAAGGAATATGAAAGCACCATTGTTTCGCAGGAAGTCCGATATACCCATGACAAACTGCGTCGGAGCCGGAAGTTCAGCATCAAGGGCGGCAAACTGCGCAGCAAATGTCGGCACGACGAAAGTCATAAGGGCAATCACCACCAAGATACCCACGATGATAATCATCACCGGATAAGTCAGAGCCTTTTTCACCTTACGCTTTAGACGCTGGTTATTTTCAAGAGTTTCAGCCAAACGGGCAAGAATGCCTTCAAGAATACCGCCCGCTTCACCGGCGGCCACCATGTTCGTGTAAAGAGTATCGAATACTTTAGGATGCAGCGCCAAGGCATCAGCCAAGGAGGAACCGCCGTTGATGGACTGCGTCACTTTGTGAATCACCGATTTCATTTCGGGATTTTCACACTGCGCTTCCAGAATGGTGAGACACTGCAACATCGGAAGACCAGCCGAGCACATGGACGAGAACATACGCGTAAATCGCGCGATATCCTCGGACTTGATGCCGGAGCCAATTTTCAGCTTGATTTCTGCCGGTTTCTTCTTGAGGCTCACAATCACCAAGCGACGGCGCAGCAACTGACCTTCTGCATCAGCCTTGTCTTTAGCCTCGATGGTACCTTCAAAGTTATTACCCTGCGCATTTTGGCATTTATACAGGAACTCAGCCATAGTTTACACCCCTTCCTTCACGAACAGCTGTTCAAGCTGGTCCGGACTGGACGAACGCGCCAACGCTTCGAAACGGTCAACCTTATGATTCTTCACAAGTTCGCACAAGCACATGTTCATCGTGTTCATGCCGAATTTCTGACCAATTTCAATCATGGATTCAATCTGATGCACCTTGTCATCACGGATAAGCGAACGAATACCCGGAGTCACGTTCATCACTTCGTATGCCATGACGCGGCCACCGCCAATACGCGGAATCAAGGTTTGGCAAATAACGCCTTGAAGCACGAACGAGAGCTGCGTACGCACCGTCTGCTGTTCCCCCTTCGGGAAGGCGTCAACCACACGGTTAATCGTCTGCACGCAGGAGTTCGTATGAAGTGTAGCGAAAGTCAAGTGACCTGTTTCGGCAATCGTCAAAGCAGAACGAATCGTCTCCAGGTCGCGCATTTCGCCGATAAGCACCACGTCAGGGTCCTGACGAAGAGCCATCTTCAACGCCTGGGCGAAGCTGTTCGTATCGCTACCGACTTCACGCTGGTTAATCATGCAGTTCTGATGCTTATGCAAAAATTCGATAGGGTCTTCAACCGTCAAGATGTGGTCGTGACGTTCCTTGTTGATTTTATCAATCATGGCGGCAAGCGTCGTAGATTTACCCGAACCGGTAGCACCCGTCACAAGCACAAGGCCAGACGGGCGGGTGGTAAATTCAGCCATGATCTTGGGAAGTCCCAAATCCTTGAAGGTCTTGATATCCAAAGGAATAATACGGAGAGCCAAGGCCACACAGCCACGCTGCAGGTAGGCGTTGGCACGGAATCGTGCCAAGTTCGCAATACCGAAAGAAAAGTCGCATTCCTTCTGCTGTTCAAAAGTTTTCTTTTGAAGTTCATTCATCAAGCTGTAAGTCATGCGCATTGTTTCATCCGGCTTGAGCTTTTCCTCGCCCAGCGCGGTGAGTTTACCTGAAAGACGAATTAAAGGCGGAGCACCTGCAGTAATATGCAAGTCAGAGGCTCCCCTTTTGACCATTTCTGCGAGAAGATCTTGAATGTTATATGCCATATCGTAGAATATAACTTAAAAACCCAAAAAATTTCATAAATTCTTTACATATATGCAATCTTCAACGTACAAAACACTTATAATCATAGGTGCAATCCTTTTTCTAGGCCTTATCTATAAAGCTATCCAAAGGGAATCTTGCAATCTTCTGGAAGGCGCCCCCAAGACAATCGACAATTTTACGGCACTGGACCTGAATAACAAAAAAACAGACTTCGCAAGCGTCAAGGGCAAGGCAACCCTGCTAGTCCTCACGGCCTCCTGGTGTCCGAGCTGCAAAGCGGAGATTCCCATTCTAAGAAGACTTCACGAGGAGCTTGGTCCCCTAGGGCTTAAAATCGTGATGATTAGCGAAGACGACAACATTAAAATCGCCAAGAAATACAAGAAACAGGCGGATATTCCTTGGGAGATGCTGTTTTGGAACTACGAGCTCATGAACCAGCTCGGAAACCCTAGGTACATCCCAGTCAGTTTCGTCATTGACGGGGAGAACAACGTCCAGCGCGTCGATGTGGGGCCATTGGACGAATCCAAGGTGCGGCACGAGCTGAAGAGCATTTTGAAGTAGCGGCTCGCAGAGGAATTCCGCATCAACCTCCAGCGCCTATCGCAAGAAACTACGCAAGTGGGCTCGGGAAGAGGATGACGTCGGCGATTTCCTTCTTGTCGAGGGCGAGCATGAACAGGCGGTCAAGCCCAAGCGCCACACCGGAGCACGCCGGCATGCCGGACTCCAATGCCGCGAGAAAACGTTCGTCTACCGGAGGAAGAGGCTTCCCCATTCTCTTGCGAATATCCAAGTCGGCGCTGAAGCGGCGGCGCTGTTCCGCAGCATCAGTCAATTCCGTGTAACCGTTGCAGAGTTCGACTTTCTCGACAAAAAGTTCAAAGCGGCACGCCCAGGTGAAGCCATCCTTGTCGACAAAAGTTTCTGCGAGCGCGGCCTGCGACGGCGGATAGTCCATGATGAACTCAGGGCCGTGAGAAGCAAGTGCAGGCTCGATGATGAACACCATCAGGTAATCCCACCAATCCTCGCGGGACATCATCTCGGGCTGCATCGGCACCACAATATCGTGACGGCGGCAAGTATCAACAAATTCATTCAAGTCCTTGCAAAAAGGATCCACATCAGCATAATTCTTGAACGCATCGACCCAGCGGGTGCGGCGCGCATTCAGCTTCGAACCGAGAATTTCACTCACCAAGTCCTCGACTTCGTCCATGAGCTTTTCCTGCGGCATGCCGACACGGTACCACTCCACCATCGAGAATTCGTTGTTGTGATGGTCGCCGAATTCATCTTTGCGGAAGGACTTCGTAATTTGGAAAATGTCGCCGAAACCTGCGGCCAGGAGACGCTTCATGTGGAACTCCGGACTCGTCATCATAAAGCGGGGCGGCACCGTGTTGATTTCAAAATAATCCAGCTGCGGGTCCGTTCCGCCGGCACCTGAAAGTGTTGGAGATTCCACTTCGAGGACATTGCGGTTTTCAAAGAAACGACGCACTTTCGCCATGAGTTCCTGACGCTTGAGCCACGTCTCACGGGTGCATGTCGGCTTGAACTCATCCGATGAAAAATTTTCCATTGTTACTCCTTAGACTCGCCAACGCAACGTACTGCCAAGTAGAAATCGGCATCCACGGTAATCGTCGAAACTTCCTTGTCCGAGCTGAACATGTTGCGGGCGACACCGCGACCATCTTCGCTCACCTGGTCCGTCCAGAAATAGGCGCCTTCGCCAATCGTCGTGGAAACTCCGGTCTTGTTCGCATAGCCGCCGAACATGGCGGTAAAGGCGTAGTCGTCGCTGCCGTTGCTGCGAAGCTTCAAAGCGGCTTCCTTAGCGCCACCGGCATATTCTTCCAAATTCTTCCAGTCCTCATCCGTTGCCAAGCGATATCCGGCAGGGCACGCTTCCTTTGCAACGGACTGCTTGTACAGGCGACCGTAGGCCTTGCAGTTTTCCTCGTCGCGGTCGTAGCACATGGAGCCCTCTTCGACAGCAAAGTTCAAGTTCTGCACAAACCAGTTGAGGCCATTGATATTCTTTACTTTGTACGACTTTTTATCGCGACGATCGACGAACGTCTTGAACACGGGGCAGCGCGTATCGAAGCCAGCGGCAGAGAGCACCGGATCCACCTTGCCCTTCCAGGCCGTGCAGAAGCGGAAAAGCTGACCGCCCGGAAGCGCCTCGTTCTTTTCCTTGTGACTTTGCGCCCAGCGTTTCACATAGTCAATGCCGGGAACAGCCGTATCCGGAATGGAGAAGGCTTTCGCATTCGCCTGCGCAATCTTTGCAAAAGCGGCTGACGATGTCATCGGAGATTTCCAGAAGCCATCGACAAGGCCCGAACGCAAGCGCTCATACACCGGAGACGGCCTTGAAACCTTGATGACTTTGTCCACAAGATGTTCCGGTTTCGTCTTGCAGGAGACTTTGCGGTTCAAGCCGAGAATGGAATTGGCGTCGTTCTTGCAGTCGATGGCGCACTTCGCGCGGGCCTTCCCTTTTTTCGGGCACGGTTCCCAGACAGTCGTGTCCACATCCACCTTGACAGACTTTGCAAAAGCCTTCGTCTTTGCGGCGGCCTTCGCCACCTTTTCGAGCATCTTCAGCGCCTTGTCGCTCCCCTTGGTCGCATCGGTCAAGAGCATACCGACAACTTCGCTGCAGGCGTTCATCGCGCGACCGTCGGAACACGCCTTGTCGCCATAGCCGTAGGTAAACTGGGTGGGGCATGCGGCAAAAGCGTCATCCGGCATCTGCTTGAAAAGTTTTCCATAAACAGTAACCGCATTTTTCGGAGAAATCTTGCCGCAGTAAATTTCCTCGATTTCACCCGCCTTCACCATCTTGGCGGCCTTCTTCCAGTTGCCGGAATCAATGGCCTTGTGAAGCGCCTCCTGGGCAAAAGCATTCTGGACAAGCAGAGCTGCTGAGCAGAACGCCGCTGCAAAAACAAAATTTTTCATATCAATCCTCTTGAGCCCTAATTTTATTCAAAAATATTTTGAATAAATATACACATGTTAATTAAACAAGGTGAGAATGAAATAATAAAAATATCGGTAAATGCGCCAGCATTCACTTTGAAAGGAGTTTAAAGCAAAGACAAGGGACTCAGAAGAACGACCGCAAGACAGTTCACACATACGTTCTACTTTTTGCTAGGATTCACCCAAATAGAATGAAACGCTGTGTTAGATAAGAAAAGAACGTACCAATCTATAGGTAATGTGATAAATGCAGCTTTATACATTGTCTTGCCATAAGGACGATCATAACGAGCAATTCCAACAGTTAAAAGAGAAAGCGTCGCTACAGTCATCGCAATTCCTATACCATTCATAATGCGGCTTTTCGTCAGTTTACTTTTCTTTTGAAAATCAAGGACATCATCAAGATCTCCACCTAAATCATAACTTTTAAGACCCATTTGATAGCACAAGCTCGATTCATGGAAAAGAAAAAGATTCAACGGAATAGACGCCACAAAACCGGCACCGAGCCAGTTTCCCCAACTAGGTGACTTATCGCCAATTGAGCCAAAAAGAGCCACAGCCCCCATCACCAAAGGCGCAACCACCAAAGAAGCCAAGCCGATACCACCCAAAGTTAACGCAGAATAAAAAAGCACATTTGATGTTTTCAGATAACCTCGAGAAAACTCATTTTCCTCAAGGATTGGATCAATTTTTTTTGAACCCATAAGGGTATCCCCATCTAAAGTATATCTCCATCCAATTCCAAGAAGAACACCAATATTTTCGGCAAAATAATCAATTTTATGCGGAGGCGTCCAAGCTGCGGAATCGGTCACCTGGGCATTTTGCACCTCAGTAACAGAATCCACGACAGATTCCACGGTGGGCAAAACCTGCGCCAAAAGTAAGCACGGGAACAATAGGATAAGGAAAAATTTTTTCATGCGCTACAACTTAAAAAATCTGTCTGGGAAGTTTTTTGAGTTTTGGTATTTCGAGAATACGATATCAACCTTTGTTTCCATCCCATCAATCATCATAGAAATCTTTATCGCCGAGAATTGCTTAGTAGAAGGACTATATTCAAACGTTGTAATCGCATTCGCATTTTTCATATTCTGTTCCATCTTTACAAGACGTTTCTGAACAGCATCATAATAGATGGTCATTGAATCACTTTCCACTCGATATACATTATCCGCAACAAAAACCGGCTCTTTCCAATTCCCTGTTTCCAACGGAACCGAAGCAGGAGACTTCATCATCTTTAGCAAAGCAGCCCCATTAGTTAAAGGGAGTTCCTTATTCGTCTTCAAATCCACAACTTTCATCTTTCCATCAGACATGATTACACGCTGATTTAAAACACCACTTTTTATTTCAAAGTATTTCTTTTGGCTCCCCTTACTAACACTGTAGACTTCTGATGTTTGCGCAGCAATCATCGGAGATGAAATTGTAGTCTGCATTTTCATTTCCAAGGAATCTTCATTTACAGACGAGGTGTTCAGTTCCCTTTTCACATCTTCCAAAGAAAGAGCAAAAGACATTTGGAAAAAGACTAAAAAAGATAATAAAAAATATTTCATATTATTCCTTTTTTAAAAAATATTATACTGGACAGAGATGCCGATTCCACCGACAAGCAACAATTCATTATTATTCCGAAGCCAACTAGATCTGTATCTCCACCAAACATAGTTATAATTGGCGGTCAACGAAACAAGAAGATTTTCCTTCACATAGTACCCCAAACGGTACCCATATTTCGGATAAACTCTTTCCGGATCCAAAACTTCATTACCCACTTTTGTTCGCATATAGTCCGAGAAATTCGTACCTGCAATCAAATACGACAAGCCGCCATACATTTCAAAGTAAAAATTTTTATAGGAAACGGACCATGAAATAAAATTGAAATCCAGAATATAAAGAGAAACGCTTTCATTTCCATCATCATAAGAATACCCCGATTGCGTAAAACCAAAGGACATCTTGTAGTCTACAATATTTTTCGGTTCGTCAAATACGCCTATACCAAGAGTGTAGTTGACAATGCCTGCGGGATGAAAGACATTATTCTCGCATTGCAATCTACTATCACCTAGATTTCCATAAGCAAAAAAAGCATTCGCATAGACGGCAGCAATAAGCAGAAGAAAGACTAATACTCGCATTTGAGATTTCCTCTAGTTGAATAAACAACAGTATCACGAAACACTACAAGATTCCGAGAATCGTCCTCTTCATAAAAAAGAAATGCAATATACCAATTTTTGAACTTAATACTAACAGCTTCATTTATTGTTCCGTCATCCTCGATACGTTTTATATTAACGTCCCCTTTAAAAGACGTATCACTTAACATTTCCGAAAATTCGTTATCAACCAAACGAAAATCTCTTTCATGGACATGAGCCCCCGTTGAATCTATACATATTTCACGACAACGGTAGATGTTTTCATCCATAATATCTCGATAATAGCATCCTTGGATTTCATCAATTGATGTTATCAGTCTGTCAGTCGCATAGGTTGTACCATGGTCAATGTAAGGGCACCCCCAAAACAGAAACGCCACAAACAAAATAAATGGATATTTTAGAAAATTATTCATTGGAACCTACTTTATAAGAACTCTTGATAAAATTGTTGTACCCTTGCGCAGCAGGAGGAACTGACCGCTGACCAAATTTACATTTTATTTGATACCCAATTTAAATTTTGCGACATGATAAAAAAAAAAAAAAACAAGGCTTTAAACGGCTCTTCTAAACAATGTGTGAGCCATTTTTCATAAAAAAGCCCTGAAAAAGGCTAGAAATCAGGTCTCGGATACAAAAAAGGCATCTGAAATTTCCTAAAAGTTTTTTTGCTACAAAAAACTGAACACGGGATAACTCAA
>JAZLIJ010000243.1:0-20372 GCA_045617325.1 Fibrobacter sp. | reverse complement strand
CCTTTGCCTTCCGCGAATTTGTCATCTACTCCTATTCCATTTTCGTTGCGAGTGAAGAGTAGTTTTTCTTTCCCCTTGGTGGCGTCATAAAGCCATTCTTTCAATATTTTTTTTGCATTATACTCAAAACCGTAGCGGTATATTTTTGATTCTATAGTGCATACAACTTCAAAATGAGTGGGCTCTTGGGAGTATGCTTCATCTAGTTTGAATATGTCGGTTTCAAGATCTTCTGTGGGATTCGTTTTTATAGAAGACAACAATAGGCTTTTCATAGCCATCATGGCTGTAAGAAGATTGCTTTTGCCGCTAGAGTTGGCTCCGTAAATAGCTGTAACGGGCAGAATACTTTCGCTGCAGTCTTCGCGCACAAATTCCTTGAGTTCTTGGATGGAGGCCGCCCTCATGGAAAAGGTCTTGTTCTCTTTAAATGATCGGAAATTGCCAACAGTAAACGATAAAAGCATTAGTCGTTGCCCTTGAATTTTGAGAGATTTTCTCAAAATTTATATTATTTTTGTGTAAAAATCAAGGTTTTATCTTGAGAAATGAGAAAAAGCTTCAAAACGAAACAATGCTTGCTTTTTTGTTCAGTATTGAAAAGTGGCGACCGCCAAAGTCGCTGTTTTTGTTTCAAAAAACCGCGATTTCGATATTTTTGATTGTTGGCATGAAATTTGCATTAATGATGTCGAATAAAACAATGGTGTTTTATTCTAAATATGAGATTATATATTCCCCGCGAGCAGCCACTCTATCTCCACACGATTTCTTCTTCAGCCTTGCGGTACACTTCTGCAAGGTTGATTTTCTTTTTAGGCTTGTGAAATAGCAAATTGGTCGCACCCAAAGAACGACATTTCTGATGTTCCTTAGGTGCAGTTTTTATTTGCCCCTCGCCATTCAGGATTCGCGATACATGGCTTTTAGATATGCCGGAGAGTATTTCTATTTCGCGAACGGTAAACCCCTGCGTTTGCAATAGTTGCAAGTTGTCTGGAACTTTGCCGACGAATGATTTATAAATGTTTTTGAGATAGTCACATTCGATGTTTGTGTCGCTGAATGTGATGTCGGCCTTGATGATTTTTCTTAAATCAGCGGGGCAGGGCAGTTTTTTGTTCAAGTTAAGGATTTTTTGGAAGAGACGAGGGTTCCGTCCAACAATTTTGAAATCATCGAGGAAATTGTTCAGGATAGATTCCGCAATTTCTTGCAAATCGCCCTGGGAGTATCTGTTGAAATCGACAATTAAATCGAAACGGCGGGAAAGGGCCTTGTCAAAATGCTTAAAAAGGTTTGTCGTGGCAATAATGGTAATCTGTTCGTTGAGGTTGTCAAAACCCTTGAGGATTGCCGACGTGGCGCGGCCCATTTCGCGAAGGTCGTGGGAATTGGTTCTGTCAAGAGCAATGGCATCGATTTCGTCAAACAGAACAAGAATTTTTTCGGGGTGCGCAAAATGATTCAGTTCATCGAACAGCGTTGCGATGTTCTTTTGCGTTTGTCCGAGTTTGCTGTCAATGATGGTGTCGAAATCTACGCAGAACAGGTCGCGTTCCAAAATGCGGGCGATTTGCCGCACGGATTCGGTCTTGCCGGTTCCTGGTGCGCCTTGGAATAGGAACTTGTTGATTCCCATGTTTCGCTGGATAGCATTGATGATTCCGAGAATGTCCTTCTCGATCGGCGTGGGGAGCGGCAGTGAATCGTGCGAAGGCGTCATTTTGCGGAAAAAGGTCATCTGGTCTTCGTGCATTTGCGGCACAAAGGCGTTCGCACTGGACATGAGAGCCATGATGTATTCTGAAAGCTGTAAATCGCCGCTGGCATCGAAATCTCGTGCAATTTCGTACGCCTCCTCGCGGAATGCGGGATCGTTTTTCTCAGCGTAATATCGAATTAGATTGATGACATTTTTCTTTTTCATGGACTTGACCTACTTGTTTCACAATATAAATAATTGCGGGACAAAAGTCAAGTGTTTTGGGACAAAATGTTCGAAATCGTTTAGAGCAACTATTGTTTGCAAAATGAATAAACTTGCTGCGATGTCTTGACGCGGTCGAATTTTGTGGTTATATTTGATGGTGAACAAATGTTCAATGCATGGCGAATGCCGTGCTGGTTGCGTCGGTAGATGTCGCGCAAGTTGATATATGAGTAAAACCAGTCGCTTTTATGCATGTAGCGACAGGAGGAAAAATGGGTAGAAAGCACAAGTCCCTCGAGGAGCTTACCATCAGGGATAACTTCATGTTCGTGAAGGTATTCAGCGATGAGGAAATTGCGAAGCCTTTTCTCAAAGCGCTTCTGAAAATTGATATAGAGCAGGTCCACATCGTGGGCGAGGCCCATCAAGAGGCCGACCCGAACAAAAAGTATATCCGCTTCGACGTCTTGGTCAAGGAAAATGGGGATGACGATGTCGGTCGCGTATTTGATCTCGAAATGCAAATGGTTGATACGGGCGAATTGCCCAAACGCGCTCGCTACTACCAAGGCATTTGCGACGTCGAGACGCTCGCGAGTTCACACAGGTACAAGGAACTCAAGGAGCAGTACGTCATCTTCCTCTGCCCGGAGGATATTTTCAAGAAGGAACGCCCGATTTACGAATTTGAGAATAGGGAGAAAAATGATCATTCGCTAACTTTGGGCGACCTGACATATAAAATTTTTTGTAATTTTAGTAAGTACGATGCGGTGACCGACGAATCCGTTCGCGATTATCTCAAGTACTTTGCCACGGATGAAGTTTCATCGGCAGTTACCGAGGCGATTCAGAACAAGGTGAAATTTTTCCATAAGGACCCTAAGACAAGGAGCGACTACATGACTTTTGAAGCAATGCTTGAAGAAGAACGCGATGAAGCCCGTGAAGAAGGCCGTGCCGAGGGGGCTGACTCCAGGAACAAGGAGCTTGCCAAGGCGTTCCGCGATCGTGGTGTCGCGATTGATGTCATCGTCGATTCGACCGGTCTCACTTCCGAGGAAATCAAGGCACTTTAGTGAGCAAGTAAAAAAAAACAAATTTGATGGCTTGGAGCCGAAATTCGTCCCACATTCGTACAATGGCGGCGTTTTCAAGATTCTATTGAACGTGCGAAAATGGCTTGCGAGGCTAGCACGTTGGATGTTAATGAAGTTTTTAAACCCGTAAGGGTTGTCTTTTTGTTGTCTAGAACCTATATTATTACACATAATGTGTAAATTGGTGGCGTATGGAAGAGCAAAACGAAGAAAAAGTGCCCTTTGCCACGCCTCCGAAGGATCCAGTGCTGGTATGGCAACAACTCATAAATTACTGCAAAAAGAAGCGTTCTGCGGTTCAGTTTTATGCAAAGGCGCCCACCGAGGAGGTGGCTTATCGACTGAACATCATCAATCCTCGTGAAGATGTGTGTCGATGGCTTCTCCAAATTAAGGATTCCCCGGAATGCTTGGAAGTCAAACCTTTGCGAAGGCCCGAAGTTGGTATCGTAGGTACGCCGGTTTATGCCTATAGCATTCCCTTTGAAGATCAACATTATTACTTAGCGCTTTGTGAAAAGGAAAACAAGAGGAACGAAAAAATCATTACCATCATGTTTATTAAGTCGCTAAAGATGGATAAACGTTTCCCCACATTATAGAGGTGTATATGACTACAAAGTTTTGCCCTGTTTGCGATTCCGAAAATATTGAAATAAAGAAGGACTTCCGTAGGCTTGTTGTGCCTTTTGCAGAACCTGTTTTGCAGGAGATTTCCGTTTGCCATTGTAACGATTGCTTGTCCGACATCTTGCTGGATTCTGAACCAAAGAAGATTGTGCAGAACAGGATTCTTGAACGAGCCAAAGAAAGTGTGCCTGGATTGTTGAAAAAGGTCAATGAAAGTGGCTATTCAGACAGTCGCCTGGAGCGAGCCCTGAATTTGGCGCCTCATACCATTAATCGCTGGAAACAGGGAAGTCAGGTTTCTGCCGCAGCAATTGCCTTATCCCGTTTTATGTCTATTCTGCCCGAATTGACTCTTGTTGCAGAAGCTGGTTTTGATGAAGCTTTTGCACGGACCGCGATTCTCAAGAAAACAATTGATAAAATCAAGACAGTGGATTCTTCAGTAAAGTCTTTCTATGTCAATACGGGTGCTTGTGTGGCTGCCGGCGTGATGGCTTTGAATAATTCTGCAGATTCAGAAAAGTCTGAGTTGACTTACCATGCTCAGCCGGTTTTGATGGAGGTGTAAAATGCAAGTGAAGTCTTTTGTTTTATGTGAGCAGATTCGTCAAGAAAATACCGGCAAGTATATGCTTCTTGGGGTTTTCGGCACCGATGTGGTTGTCAACAACATGCCTGCAGCAGATCGTTGGAAAAATCCCCTTGTATTCGGAGCTCTTTTCGCTCTTAAGATAAATCGTGATGTTGATGCGGGGTTGTATTCCGTTAAGGTCAAGGCAAATAATGGAACAGTTCTTTCTTCTGAATTAACCCTTGAAATAAAGAAGGATGGCGCATCTTATATTCAGTTGCCTTTGAACATCGCCTTGTTGCTGAAAGGTCCTTCCGAAGTAAGCCTGGTTATCTATAAAAAGGATTCTTCTGATGCGGTTGCAGAAGTGGGCAAATTTTCTGTTGTAAATGCGGAATGATTTATTGACCGCCGAGCAAAAGTTGCCAAAATCAAAATCGTCTCTTGCATTCTCCTTTCCAAAAATCTATACTTCCTTTGTAGTTAATTCAACCCGCTTAACTGTGGTGAGGAACTTGCGCCGTCAAGGTGCAGGCTCCATAGGTCCCGGGGCGGAAAATACATCGCTTGCCGTTAGCGGATAAGAAATAGAGGCGCTTCAGGCGCCTAGCAGGATGAGGGTCAGTGAGTAACGCGGCTGACCAGAGGAGAGTGCCTCCGCCTGCGAGATGGCAAGCACAATGGCCGCACGTGTTGTGCCCGGCCGATTATCAATCAAAAAACAACTAAGGCGCACTGCGCCGTTGAAGAACGTTTGGAAAATCGTGTCTTTGTTCACGTTTTTTCCGTATGGAGGCTATATGGTAAAAAAGGTTGTTGGCGTGGGCAGCGCTATTTGTTCTTTTGCCGATGTCGTAACTAAAAAAGATTACAAGGACCTTGTTTCGTGCATTGGCGAACTGCTTGCGGAAAATCGTAGAAGGGCATTGCAGACTGTAAACGATGCCCTGGTACGGACGTATTGGAACATTGGCCGGCATATTGTAGAATTCGAACAGAAAGGAAATGTTCGAGCTTCTTATGGCGATAAACTCCTTGTTCGGTTGTCCAAGGATTTAACGATTGCCTATGGCAAGGGGTTTAGCAGAAGCAATTTGACTTACATGAGGAAACTTTTCGCTGTTTTTCCAAAATGTGAGACGCTGTCTAACAAATTGACTTGGAGTCATTATTTTGAAATCCTGAAGTCCGATTCTGAACTTGAAATCGGCTTTTATGCCAAACAGTGCGAACTGGAAAACTGGAGTGTACGGGAACTGAAACGGCAGATGAAAAGCATGCTGTTTCATCGTATCGCGTTGAGCAAGGACAAAAAGCAGATTTTGGACTTGAGCAAGAACGGTATTCAGCTTCAAAAACCAGAAGACCTTGTCAAGGAACCTTATATCTTTGATTTTCTTGGAATTAAGGACCAGTCAACGTGCTTGGAAGGTGAACTTGAAGATAGAATTGTCACGAATATTCAGAACTTCCTGTTGGAACTTGGCCGTGGATTCGCTTTTATCGGTCGTCAGTATGTGATGCAGATAGGCGCTCGCCAGTTCAAGGTGGACCTAGTCTTTTACAACTACATTCTAAAGTGCTTTGTCTTGATTGATTTGAAGAGTGGCGAGATTGAGCATTATGATGTAGGACAGATGAATATGTACCTGAATTTCTTCAAGGTGGAAAAGTCTGCTGATGGCGACAATCCGCCTATTGGCATTGTTCTTGGGGCTCATAAGGATCAACTTTTGATGGAATATGCAACTCAGGGAATTGAAAACAACCTGTTTGTGAGTCGCTATCAGCTCTACCTGCCGAATAGAGATGAATTGCAGCGAGAACTGGAGAGTCTTCTTTAAGATGCCTGGCGCATTCAGGTAGAAGAGCAGAAAGGCAAAAAACGGGCTGACTATGGCTCGTTCCTCTTGAAAAATCTTTCCAAGGTGCTGTCGCCTTTACCCAATTGCGAATACAGTGTGTTCGCAATTGAATTGGTCGCAATATAGGGATTTGATTGCTATTAAAATCATTCCCTGATCCGTACAGGATGTGAAATGAGACGTGCAATCTACAAGGAGGAAAAATGAAATTTGCACCAGCGACAGATCAGTATGGCTTGCCGGAATATCTTTCGTTTCCGTTCGTGTATTTTTCACCCAGCTGCTCTCAATTTTATATATTCTCCATCAGTTGGGAGAATCTATGCGTATCAAGTTTTTTCCTTGTGCTGCACACTGCGTGGTTTTTGCGGTCCTCTGCGCGTTCTTTGCGCTCGCGGCCTGTTCCAATTCCGATAGCGAGATTGGCTCGCCGAGCCAGCCGGAAATTGCCGACACGTCCGCGACAAGCGATACGGCTGTCCGTTACAAGTATCTCTTGATGCTCGACACCGTTCAATCCCAGGAGGTGTTCGACAGCATTTCTTATTTGCTCACGGAATTCGAGCTTGAATTCGAGGCGAACTACGAATATCTCAACCTCTTTTACCTTTTTGCCCACAGCGATTCTCTCAAGCCGGCCGGCACAAACTGGTACAACCCGCTTGGCAAGCGCAGCGACTACCTGGGCAAGGGCACGCCTCTCAGCAAGCCGGATTCCGTTGTCGACACTACGACTTTCATAAACAGCCCGCTTGCGACAGACATTGTTTACATGTACAAGTCCCTGAACGATAAATACGCTTTATACATCCCGCCGATCGAAGTCGCGGGCAACGCGGGCGATTCCAGCGACCAAAAAATTGACGGGAACGATATCATGGACATTTTAAACGATCATCCTATAAATCATGATCTTGGCGTAAACCTCACGTTGGCTTCTTACCGTGAAAATCCGGCATTCGTCATCGCACAGGTTTACATTGGTTCCGCTGCCGAAAAAGAGGGATTACAGATAAACGACACCATCATCGAAGTCAACGGCGGCGCGGTGACTTCTCTCAAGGCTTTCGAGGCGGCTTCGCAAAAAGACGAAATTTCGCTCAAGGTGATTCGCGATTCCAAGGAGAAAAACTTTGACATAGCCATTGCTGATTACCCGCAGCCCATCGTTACTTACAAGGTCGTTGACTCCGTCGCCATTATCCACATTGAAAAGTTCGATGTCCAAGGTGCTTTGGGGGATAGCGGTACTTACGGGGAATTTTTGCGCGCCCTGAAGGCAACGGAATTCGCAAAATCCATGGTGCTGGACCTGCGCGGAAACGGTGGTGGCAATAATATTCAGTGCAGGGAAGTTTCGAGCGAATTCTTGGAAAAAGGCGATACATTGTACATCGATTACACGACCTTGTCCGATTTTGCCGCTACGCTAGAAACGAACAAGCAGATTGTTGCCGGGACTCCCATTATCAATGAAAGAGTCGGAAAGGCCAAGGACAAATACACGGTCATCCTGGCCGATTCAGAAACGGCAAGTTGCGCAGAAATTACGGCGATGACTCTCGCCAGCAACAGGCAGTCTGTTATTATTGGGCAAAAAACGGCGGGTAAAGCTTCCAGTTTCGTGTCCCTGCCGACATACCTATCGGGTTTCTGCCAGTTGACAATGGCGCTTGCCTTTGATAAAAAAGGCAAAACTTACCACATGGTGGGAATCGAGCCCGACATCGCCCTGGACGATTATGAACAAATGATGGATACAGCCCTTGTCATTGCGAAAGAGGCGAAGATGGCGCGCCACGCGGGTTACGGCACTTCGTTCACCGATATGTTCGCACCTTTCAAGGAATAGGGATTTGCCACGCATCCTTGCAATGCCGTTTTTGTTTTTCTATTTTTATGCCTATGATGGACATGAAGAAAATGGAAGACGGCTTCAAGTTGATTCTTGAAGGCATGGGCGAGGACGTGAACCGCGAGGGGCTCTTGAAGACTCCGGAACGCGTCGCAAAGATGTACGCGGAACTCATGACGGGGCTTTCCGGCGAAATCAAGCCGGAGGAGATTTTAAAGACGCGCTTCCACGAAAAATATGACGAGATGATTATCGTCCCGAATATCGAATTTGCGAGCATGTGCGAACATCATTTTCTGCCGTTTACGGGCAAGGCGCATGTGGCCTATATTCCAGGCGACTGCGTCGTGGGACTTTCGAAGATTCCGCGCGTGGTGGAATACTATGCGCGTTTCCCGCAGATTCAGGAACGTATGACGCGTCAGATTGCGGAACTCATCCAGAAGGAACTGAAGCCGAAGGGTGTCGCCGTTGTACTCGAGGCAAGCCACATGTGCATGACGATGCGCGGTGTGAAAAAGCCGGGTGCCACCATGGTGACAACGCAGCTTCTCGGTCGTTTCAAGACGGATGAAAAGACGCGCGCCGAGTTCATGTCCCGAATCTACGCTATAGATAAAATTTAGTTTGTTTAAAATGTGTTTTGCGAAGCCCGGCAGGTTGCCGGGCTTTTTGCGTATTGGATTCTCAGCACTTTTATGGTGTGAAATGGGACGGAAACAGAGAATTTGCAGGTGTTTTGGATTTTTTGTCCATGAAAACTCAACAGGTGTTGAGACTTTCTCAACGCCATAAAGGTATTTTCTTATACGGGTTAAAGACAAGGAGACAAAAATGAAATCGAAAATGTTTAAATACCTGGTTCTGGCTAGCGCATTGGCATTTATGAACTGCGGAGATGATTCCTCTACCGCTCCGACGGTTGATCCGAATTCGGAAGTGACGAGCTCTGCATCTGCCGAAGTTCCGCCTGCTGATGTGACGAGTTCCGCTGCGACGGAAGTTCCTCCGACTGAAATTACAAGTTCTGCGACGGCTGAAGTTCCGACTGCTGAAATTACGAGTTCTGCGACGGAAGTTCCGCCTGCCGAAATTACGAGCTCTGCAACAGCTGAAGTTCCCCCGACCGAAGTGACGAGCTCTGCATCTACCGAAGAACCGGCCGCGACATCCAGCGCAACCGAAGAAAAGAAGCCGGAATCTTCTTCCAGCGAGAAGAAAATTGAATCCTCTTCCAGCGAAAAGAAGGTGGAATCCAGTTCCAGCGAACCTGCGAAGGTGGGCATCTTCCTTGCTGAAGGCACCGACGAAACCAAGGACCAGATGGAAATCAACTACATCGAGCATACGGGTCACGATGGCGGCGGAATTCTTGCTTATCCGAAGCAGCTTTCCAAGGATCAGAAGCACGGCATTGTCGTGTGGGGTCCGGGTGGCGGCACCGAACCGGGCGCATACGGTGGAATGATTCATCGTCTCGCCTCCCACGGTTTCGTGGTGATTGCGCTTCGTGAATCTCCGGGCGACGCTTCGCAGGCGATTCCTGCCCTTAACTGGCTCGAAAAGAAGAACAGCGACCCGAACGATCCGCTTTACCAGAAGCTCGACATGAATGTTGTCGGCTGCTCCGGTCACTCCATGGGTGGCTTGGAATCCGAACAGGCTGTCATCAAGGACAAGCGCGTGATTACCGCCATGCTCAACAACAGCGGCGACCTCGGTCACACTGCTATGAGCCAGGTGAGCCCGGAAAAGACGATTGGTATTGTCTATGGCGAAGGTGGCATGGAACGCCCGAATGCCGAAGCCGACTACAACAACAACGGCGTCAAGGCTCCTGCATGCCTCATCAAGATGACGGGTGGCCAGGGCAATGAATGCCAGCAGGGCGAATGCGGCTGGGGCCATGGCTCGGGTCCGTGGGGCGGCATGGCTGCAACGGTTGCCTGGATGCGTTGGCATCTCGGTGGCGAAGACAACCGCAAGGCTGATTTCGTCGGCACTTCCGGAAAGTACATCAACGGTCCTATCGTTGGTGAACGCGGCAACTGGAAGGGTACCTGCAAGAATTTCTAAAAAGTTCCACACTCCAACAGCAACGTCTCGGCCATTCCGGCCGGGGCGTTTTTTTGCTGAAAAAATCTGTAATGTTTGAAATAAAAAGGGTGTGTTTCCCAAAAACAAATGCTAATTTTAGGGTACTATGAACGCTGCTATTCTTACCAATGAATTTCCGCCAGAAATCTATGGCGGTGCCGGTATACATGTCAAGTTCCTCTGCCAGGAATTGAGCAAACTTTGTCACATTGAAGCCCGCTGCTTTGGTCCTCAGGATGATGAGGATGAAAACGTCCGTGCAATTGGGTTCAGTCAGAAGCTGAACGGAGAACCGCACGATGAACGATTCAAAAAAATTCTCAAACCGCTGGATATCAATGTGCAGTGGGCATCGACATTGAGCGATATTGACGTGGTTCATTGCCACACATGGTACAGCCATTTTGGCGGTGTTGTCGCGAGTCGTCTTTTGGAATGCCCGCTGATTTTGACAACGCATTCCCTGGAACCGCATCGCCCGTGGAAGGCGGAACAGCTTGGAAACGGCGGCTACAATATGAGTTGCTGGATTGAGCGTACTGCATACGATGCCGCTGATGGCGTGATTGCCGTGAGCGAGGGCATGAAGCGCGACGTGATGAAACTTTATGGTGTGCCGGAAGATCGCGTGAGAGTGATTTACAACGGTATCGACCCGGATTTTTACCAGCCGACTTTTGACGAAGCCATCCTGAGAAAGTGGAATATTGATCCGAATAGGCCGTTTGTGCTTTTCGTTGGCCGCATTACGCGCCAGAAGGGAATCAGCCAGCTGATTCAGGCGATTCCGATGATAGACAAGAATGCTCAGGTGGTTCTCTGCGCAGGTGCGCCTGATACGCAGGAACTTGCCGATGAATGCAAGCGCCTGATTGAAGATGTACAGAAGACGCGCGACGGAGTCGTCTGGATTACGGACATGATGCCGCATAAGGAACTGCGCGTGCTTTACAGCCATGCGGCTGTCTTTGCTACGCCTTCGCTTTACGAGCCGTTCGGCATCATCAACCTTGAGGCGATGAGCTGTGGAACCCCTGTGGTGGGAAGCGCCGTGGGCGGCATTCCTGAGATTATCGTGGATGGCGAGACGGGCTATTTGGTGCCTCTCAAGGCGAAGTCCGAGACCGATTTTGAACCGGCGGACCCGAAGGCGTTCCAGACGGACTTGGCGCACAAGCTGAACTTGATTCTGGAAAGTCCGGAACTGGCAAAGAATATGGGCATTGTCGCGCGCAAGCGTGCCATTGACGTGTTCAGCTGGAAATCCATTGCGAAGCAGACTTACGACTTTTACGCCGAATGCATCGAACGCTACAAGCGCGAAGGCAAGAGATAGGGGCGTTTGCTGCGTTAAATCTGTGAATGAGGGGCTAGAGGCTAGGATCTAGGGGCTAGAGTGGAGTTTGGCGGCTGCGCCGCAGGATTACTCGGATGCGAGATGTATTCGGGATGCTGCGGTGGGATCCCGGCTCGGAGGCCGGGATGACATAGAAGGGGATTTGCAGAAGACTGTTTAAACCACAGGAGCAGTGTATTTCCTGATGCATAAATTGTTCATTGTACAGTCGCTTCACTCACCCTACGCATCTCGTTTCTGCGATAGCATCTCGCATCCGGAAAATTCTCATAATTCATACTTCATAACTCATAATTCATCTAGGATTCTATCGCCCGTTGGGCTCCGGAAAGGCAGTAGCGGTAGGGGCCAGATAGACGATCCTTAAAATAGTCACCCTGGAGCGTCGCGCTGGACCTCTTCGGTCTATTTTGTGGTTCTCAAATAGTTTTTTTCAAAATTGGTGGCCCAAATTAGGATTTTTATCCGTTTTGGGCCTATGTTTTGTTATGTTGTGTGTACTACTTTCGCCTTTTTTGTGCTGAAATTGCTGTTTTCTGGTTCTTCGGTAGGCCCAAATGCATCTTTTTTACCATTTTGGGACCCTTGGGATGTCCCAGATTCTTCGAAAAATGAAAAATAACGTTAATTTGTTTAAAAAATGTAGGCCCAAAATGCCTTTTTTCTGCCTTTTGGGCCACCATTTTGCCAAATTCCCGTTTTTTTAAGGCCGATAAGTCACAATATGCAACCTTAAAGCGTTTGCAGAAAACGGCTCTATCCCCAGGTTCTGCGCATCCCACATCAGCGAAAGCCCCTTGCGGAACCAATTCACTGTTCCCTATTCCCTATTCACTAATTCCGTATCCCGCATTCGCCAAAAGCATCCCCAGCAGCAATCCTGTTTACTAACCACCAACCACTAGTCCCCAACCACAATCTTCACAATCGCGTTAGTCGTCAGAAGTTCCGGCAGCACGGTTTGCTTGCTGGCATCGCCATGCGGGTAGATGGCGTAGGCGGGGACGCCCGACTTGCCCATGCTCTTGAGAAGCGCGTTGACCGCAGGCGTTTCGCGTGTCCAGTCGGCCTTGACTCGTGCGACGTTCAGGCTGTCCATGGCTTGCAGAAAATCCTTTCCGGAAAGTACGGCGGCCTCGTTCGCCTTGCAGGTGAGGCACCAGTCGGCAGTCACGTCGATGAACACGGTGCGGCCTGATTTTGCGAAACTTTCGATGAGATCCGGTGTGTAGCGGTACCAGCCGTCCTCGGTCATTTGCTCTGCTGCGCGGGCCTCGAAAATGGAGGCGACTTCGCTTTCGTACTTGGGCGAGGCGAAGGCGAACCAGAAGGCTGCGAGAACGGCAGCTGAAATCGCGAAGGCGCCGACTTCACGGCCAAAGCTCATTCCCGGAGGCGCGAACCTTCCCATGAAAAAGCTTGCCCCGATGCTTATGGCGGCTATGATGGCGAAGAGAACTGTGCCGAACATTCCCGCTTGCTCATGGACAATCCAAAGGAGCCATGCGACCGTCAGCAGCAGCAAAATTCCCATCGCCTTCTGCAACTTTACCATCCAGGCGCCCGGCTTCGGGAAAATCTTGAGGACGGAGGGAAATACACTGACACACAGGTACGGGAGCGCAAGCCCAACGCCTGCCGCAGTGAAGAACAGGAAAAGTATCGGAGTGGAGGCCGTGAAGGCGAAACCCATGGCGGTGCCGAGGAAGGGCGCCGAGCAGGGCGTACTCAGCAGCACGAGAAGCGCTCCTGTGAAAAATGCGCCGGCGAGCCCTTGTTTGCGGCCTGCGGAATCCATCTTCGTCGTGGCGCTTCCGGGGAGCCAGACTTCGAAAACACCGAAGAAGCTCATGGCGAAAGCACTCAGGATGATGACCATGAACGCGATAAAGCCTGCGCTCTGGAACTGCATTCCCCAGCCGGCATTTCCACCGCCGATTTTGATAATGCTGACAATTGCTGCAAGCACCCAGAAACTTGCGAGAATGCCCGCCGTCGTCGAAAGTCCGAGGGCAATCAGGCGGCCTCTGCTTTCTCCCGCCTGCTTGATGAGGCTGAAGAGTTTCAGAGAAAGTACCGGCAAAACGCACGGCATCAAGTTGAGGATGAGACCTCCGAGAAGAGCCGAGAGAAGCAGCACGAGTGTCCCTGCGAAACCTTCCGAGGTTGTTGCGGCTTCGGGCGCCTTGGCGGCTGTGCTGGAATCCGGTGCGGGGGCGACTACCTCACCACTGTTTTTTTTTAGGCTGGAGCCGCTCTTGAAAAGGTCCTTGAGCGTGATGCTCACCTGCGAAGGCGCGAGACAGATGGAATTGTCGCAGGCCTGGTAGTGGAATGTGACGCATGTCGAAAGGGAATCGTAGTTTGCGTCGATGCTGTCGATGGGAAGCTTGACCTGGAACTCTCCCTTGAACACGAGATTCTCGAGGTCGAGCGCTTCGCTGTATTCCTTGATGGGTTCTGGCCACTTGGGCTCGCCAAAGCGGATGCCTTCCGCTGTCGCTTCGATGGATGAAGGCTTTAAAAATTCATCGGCGGCGATGTTGGCGTTGACGTGCCACTTTTCGGGAATCGTGATGTCAACGATGAGTTCGGAACCCTTTTGCAGTGCGCCGGAGGCATATTGCATGAACATGTCCGGGGGCGGCATATTGTTCATGTTGAACTCTTCTGCAACAGAAACTGTGCTGAATACGAATAAGGTAAATAATAAATTTGCAATTTGCAAACGCGAGTTTGCAAAATTTTTTATTTGTGTGAATTTGTTTAAGATTTTCATAAATTATCGCTTGATTTGAAATAAAAATAAAAAAATAGGGATGGACTTTTTTATGTATCGTTGTAAATCATCGCAAAAAAAGCTTCCGGGTTGGGTTGATGAAATATGGCGGGCTAACGCTTCTAGAATTTACAAATTATGCCAGCAGAAATGTGGATGCAAGGAAGAAGCCGATGACCTGTTTCAGGAAGTCGCCTTGCGTTTTTGCAAAAATGCGAATTCGCTTGATATTAGTATCCCCGTGTTTCCTTGGCTTTCGACGGTCATGTTCCGCTGTAGAAGCGACTCGTTCAGGAGAAGGATGATTCCTGCCTCGATGCTGTGTGAATCGGTTGCTGAATACGATTGTGGCGTCGAGGAAATGATTCCTGAGAAATCGCCTGAAAGCGAATTGAACGAATCTTCAGTAAAAAGAGAGTTTGATACGCTGATGCAAGTGCTTACACCTTATGAGAGAATGATTGTTGAATTGTCTGTCGTGGGTGGGATGACCTTGGATGAGGTGAGCCATATCCTTGGCGTTTCGAAGGGGAGCGTTTCGAAGCGCCGACTTGACGCTTTTGAAAAAATGCGCGAAAAAATGAAAATGCAGGGAGAAGAGATTCGCTTGATTACAGGGAAAGAGGCCTCTTTGCATGACATTATTGAAAATGCCGGTTGAAAAGTATCCCTAAAATTTCGTAATTTTACCTTGTGAAGATACGTAACTATTTTATTTTGTTTTTGGCTGTGGCTTCAGTCGCCCTGGCTTCGGAAAAGTGGATTAATTATTCCTATCCGTTCCCCATAAAATCGTCGATTCCTTTTGGTGATGGAGTGTTGCTTGCAACGGATGGCGGTGTTCGTTACCGCTCACCCCAAGGGGATGATTTGTATACTTCGAGTGACGGACTAGAAACGTCGGGGATTCATGCGCTTACTTCGTCTGATCGCGGTGTATTTGCTGTGAGTGAGGATGGCGTCATTGCGACAATGGATGGACATGGACGATGGACTGTCATCAGTCGAGCCTATGCAGGAAGCAATATCCATGTCATACCTGATATGGTCCGAATTGCCGGGTCAACGATTGTCATCGCCTTTAGTGATAGGCTTGCTTTTTTTGACTTGAATAGCGTCTCGTCTATTATTTCAATAGATAAAATCTCCAATGTGAGTCTGCTCAATCCAATTACGGCGATGGAAGTGAAAGGTGATTCGCTGTATGTGGCTACTAGCGGCTCCCTGTTTGTCCGAAAAATGAACTGGGAACACATGATGGACGATTTTCGCTTGAGTGATCCTGGTTCATGGTCGCTTGTGAAAAATGAATCTGTGATTCGCAGCATCGTTTGGAAAGGTAATGAACTCAAAACTTATCCTGCGCCGGGTGTATGCCTGTGGGATGACGACAAAATTAAATTGTCTGTTTTTGAAGATTCAACCGATTTGATTGTTGATGGCAAGGTCTTAAAGGATGAACATCTCTATTCGACGACGCCCATTGTAAAGAGGGATACTCTATACAGGCAGGGTCGCATTGATTCTATTCGAGTGGATACCGTTGGTTACGAAATAAAGAACCTGGTCAAGTGGGCTGCTCCACTTTCTTCGGGTGGCGCTATGCTAGTCGGTGAAAATGGAATCTTCTACTATGACGGTTCCAAGGTGAAGGACTTGACGGAGTATGGAAAGTTCAGGCTCAAAGGCGCCTATGAATTGCAGATGATGCCGCACGGGGGTGTTATCGCTGCTTCGGTTGAAGGTGACTTTGCGTTCAATGCAGGGCCTGAATGGAGTGGTACCATGGATGCTTGGGTGGATGGCCCTACCAAGGTGGGGAATAGCTCGGATGTTTCTGCGCATGGTCTGAGGGAACTTTCTGTCTTGGCGGATGGTACTGTATTCTATCATATTTGGGGCTTGGGCTTTTTCCTCTATTCTGATTGGGGACAGAATCGCTTCTATTCCGGCTATACATCGGATGAACCTTGCCTGGATGTTTATTATGGAAGTATCCATAGTCCTTACGCCGTGGGCACGACGCGCGCTCCGGACAATTCGGGATTTTTGGCTACTGTTGTCGATAGCTTGGGCTACGGATTGATTTATGTCAAATCTAACGGTGAAATGACTTGTGCTAGCAGAGTTGGAAGCACGAATTTGTCTGGTCCTATTGCCGCGAAGTACGACGAGGATACCAGGGAATGGGTTGTTTTTGTCGGGACTCGTAAATCTGATGGAAAGGCCAGCGATGGCGGATTGGACGTGCTCCGTTTTGCTGCACCCAATACCACGGGCGGCTACATTACGGATGTGAAAGTGGAATCTTATTATGGTTATTCGACGACGCCTGTGGACATGGTCTTTGATGCCAAGTCCGAATATCTGTGGATTGTGACGACTTCTGCTTTGGAATACTGGGATGAAGACATGAAGCCTGAAAAGGATTCGCTGAAAATTCCTTTCGCGACAAATGGACTGACGGGTGCGGAATATACATCGATAGATGTGGATGTGCGCGGCAATCTCTGGGTGGGAACTTCGGGGCAGGGAATTTACCGCCTGACTCCGCAGAACTTGAATCCGGATACGTTACAGGTCAAGCATTTTACTGCACGCAATGGCCTTTTGAATGATGATGTGATGGATGTCGTTGTGGATTCTGTTCTAGGCGCCGTATGGACTGCTCATCCAAATGGCGTGACATCCTATAGGCGCAGCGACTTGCGCAGTGCCGCAGGGAATATGACCGATGATGCCAAGCTGGATGTCAAGGTTTATCCGAATCCGTTCAGAATGCATGAACAGTCTTTTGTCGTCTTTGACAATGTTGCCGAGGATGCTTTCATTAGCATCTATAATGCCGGCGGAAATCTTGTGCGGTCGCTGCATGGGGATGCTCTGCATGGTGGCCGTGCCGAATGGGATGGCAAGGACAAGCGCGGCAAGGAAGTCACGCCAGGCGTGTACCATTATGTTGTGAAAACGTCTTCCAAGGCGAAGAAGGGCAAGCTGATTGTAGTTCGCTAATTTGAGGTGATGAAGATGATGTTGAAAACTTTTGTGCGTGTGTCAGGACTTGCTTTTGTCTTGGCTTTCCCTTTGATTTTTGCATCCTGTGCCGGTGAACGCCAGGGGCTTGTCTGTGAAGAAATTGAATATCGCCTGAACACGTTCACGTATTCTCCGGATCAGCGCGCCTACATGGAAGAGGAGTTGCGCACTTGCCGTGCCGATGAGGCCGAAAAGAAACGTGGTTCCGCCGAAGCGCGCCGGAGCATTTACGAACGTTATGCCGCAAGTGATTCTGCGAAGGCTTTGGACACTGCGGATGTTTCGGTATCGACAATGCTGAGGGATTCTTCGGGTGTGCAGACGACTTCGATTTATGACCGCTACGGCACTGCGACTGGGGACACTTCTGCGACTGCGGCAACTCCCGCGACTGCTGTGTCGGAAGCCGCATCCTCGGATTCGGCGGCTGCATCTGGTGACGCATCAAAGGCGTCCTCGGATTCTGCGGCGGCATCAAATTCTGCGCCCGAAGCATCTCCGAAGGTGGCTCCGTAAATGCCGACTGTCGAAACTCTTGCAGGCGAAATCTTCGAGCCGGATCTGCCCGGTCGCCTGTTGCGCATTGCCGCAGAAATCCGCGAGGCGGGCGGGCGCTGCTATCTTGTTGGCGGCTGGGTCCGCGACGCTCTCCTTGGAAAGAACTGCCGCGACTACGATGTGGAAGTCTACGATTTGACGCAGGATGAACTTGTTCCGATTCTCAAGAAGCACGGCAAGACGAATCTCGTAGGTAAGGCTTTTGGCGTCATTCACCTGGCGATGAAGGGCTTGTCGCTGGATTTCAGCTTCCCGCGCACGGAGAGTAAAGTCGGCTACGGTCACCGCGGCTTTGTCGTGCATACGGATGAAAAACTCAGTTTCAAGGAAGCGGCGCTGCGTCGTGACTTTACCATCAACGCCATGGGTATGGAACTTCCGGAGCTCACGCTTTGCGACCCCTACGGCGGCATCGATGATTTGAAAAAGGGCGTGCTTCGCCATGTGGGGCCTGCGTTCGTGGAGGATTCCCTCCGCATTTTGCGCGGTGTGCAGTTCGCGAGCCGCTTCGCCTTGACGCTTGCGCCAGAAACTGTGGACTTGTGCCGCACCCTTTCGCTTTCGGACTTGAGCATCGAACGCCTGTTCGAAGAGTTCAAGAAGTGGTTGTTGAAACCGGGAAAACCGTCGCTTGGATTGTGCGCATTCCTGGATATCGGCCTGGATGCATATTTCCCCGAGGTGAAACCGTTTGCGCTCTCCTGGGAAATGCTTGGCGCGATTCTTGACAACATGGTGGAACTTCGTGCGTCGCTAACCGAGGAGGAATCCTCGGAATATGCGTTTGCCGCGCTCCTTGCAGGAAACGCGCTTGCCTGCATCGATGAAAAGAACTTGAAGAAAGTCGCAACGGAATTCCTTACGCGCATTACGAATGAAATTCATTTGATGCGCAAGGTGCCCGAACTTCTCGTATGCTACGGATCGCTAGACTTTGCCGAAGTTCCCGTGGCCTCTGACCTTCGCCGTTTGGCGGTACGCCTTGGCGGACTGAAACTCCTTTGTCTCCTTGTCGAGGCGACTCCCGCAAGCGTCTATCGCAATGCGAATTTCTCGGAGAACTTGAAGCAGGCCGCCTTGGATTTGCAAGTGTACGACGCTGCACCGGAACCGTTCCTTACCGGAAAAATGCTCATCGACCTCGGCGTAAAGCCCGGAAAGCAGATGGGCGAAATCATCAAGCAGAGTTTTGAACTGCAACTGGACGGAAACATTGCTAATGCCGAGGACGCCCTCGCCTGGGCGCAGTCGCAGATTACTTCCACTTGAACATTCCGGTGATGCCCGCCGGGACGGCGAAGACGATCATCGGAATTTGTATGAGCTCCGTGGGGACGAATGCGAGCATCTGCCGCTTGGCATGGAGTTTTATCGAGGCTATGCCGAGGAAGATGAAGTCGATGACGAACTTCGGGAGAATGCTGAAAACGCACCACTGCCATGGACAATCCAGGAAGAGGGCGCACCAGGGACTGATGAACATCCAAATGTAGTAAGTGTAAATCAGCGTGAGAAGCAGAATGTACGCCTTGCTCTCGTAGCTGGTGCCGTTGCTGGACCAGCGGGCGCGCTGGTTGAAAAGCTGCTTCCAGGTGTGCACCGGGGCCGTTTCGATGACGGCGTCCTTGTCCAAGTTGTAGCAGACTTTGGTGCCTTCGATTTTCATCATCTTGTGGATGAGCATGTCGTCGTCACCGCTTGAGAGGTTGACGAGGTCACCGAATCCTCCGACCTTGAAGAACAGGTCCTTCTTGTAGGCGAGGCAAGCTGCACTTGCAACCAGCGGATGCCCCCAACTGAATCCGGCCGCTTCCATGGCGGTGTAGCCGAGCGTCTCGAGCTTCTGGTAAAGGTGCGGCATGGTGTGCGAACCGTTGTTCTGCTTTGGCCCTTGCACAATGCAAATGTCTCCGTTGAAGCGCCCGGCCATGGCGGTAATCCAGCTCTTGCGCGGGATGCAGTCGGCGTCCATCGTGAGGAGCACTTCGTTCTTTGCAATCTTGAAGGCGCTTTCGAGAGCGCGCTTCTTGGGGCTTGCGATTTGCGGCAAGTCCTGCGGCAGGGAAAGCACGCGGAACCGTTCGTGGGTCGCCGCAAAAGCTTCGAGAATCTGCCTTGTGGAATCCGTGGAGCGGTCATCTACGCAGATGACTTCCCATTCGCCTGCGTAATCCTGAGCCGCAAGCGCTTCGAGTGTCCTTTGGGCGAATTCCTCCTCGTTTCGCATAGGGACAACGACCGAAATGCTTGGTGTCGCTTTCGGTCCCCTGTAGCGATGGGTCTTTGCAAGCCCTACGATGAAGAACAGGAACAAGAGCACGTAAAGCGCCGTAAGCCCTGCGATGATGAATCCGCTCATGGTCGGAAATTTAGTATTTAGCGACTAGTGGCTGGTAAATGGTGGATGGGATTGCGGCGGGAAAATGAACAATTAACACAAATGCGTAGGTCGAGTGTCGCGGCCGTGGTGGACGCTTTCAGCGTCCATGGCTTCGCTCACAAATAATCGTAAACAAGTTTACGATTGCTTGATTCGCTTGCGCATTGTTGCACGGACATGACCGAGGCCAGCATTTGGCACAAGAGCGAAG
>JAZLIJ010000242.1:0-35708 GCA_045617325.1 Fibrobacter sp. | reverse complement strand
GGGTAGTTCCTGATATGGGGCAGATTGCTTACGCGTTACTCACCCGTTCGCCGCTGGGCATTGCTGCCCCGCTCGACTTGCATGTATAAGACACGCCACCAGCGTTCGTTCTGAGCCAGGATCAAACTCTTCATTGATTTTTTTTAAAGTCTTTGTCCTGTTTTCCGTAAATTTGACTTCCAAGAATTCTTCTTAGGCCGTCACAAAGCACATCTCCGATTCCTTCAATCTTCCCGGAAGCTTCGCTGAGTTTCCGTCCCGTTCAAGAGTTTTTTATTTTCAAGCTCTCGTTCGAGGGTGAGACCAATTATAGAATCTTCGATAACGATTGTCAAGAGGATTAGACAAAAATTTTAAACTTTTTTTCTTTTTTTTGCAAACAACTAGATTTATTCAACATAAGCCACAACTTATTAACACTTTATTCATTCATCCAATTTGAACGTTTCATGCATTCACATTTTTGCATACGTCTTCGGGTTTTAGGAGACCCCTTGCGAATGCCTTTTTTAAATCGTTTCGCATCTTGGCATTGCACTCAAACCATCTTTATTCGCGTCATTAAACAGTTCTATGTGGAAAATGATTTTGATAATGAAAAAGCCTTGCAGGGTTTGCTGAATTTTGAATACATAGGCGAAACCCACCCATACAAAAAACATCGCAATGGTCAAGCACAAGTTCCACGAAGAACTCAAAAGATCGCGCCAGACTCAGAACAACACCTTCAATCCCACGGCCTATCCCCTTTACTCCTATTTCACGAAGTTCTTCGTGCGCGTGGCATTCGACATGGTCGCCAATGCGAAAATTTACGAGACGAAGGAATTCTTCCCGTTACAGACAAACGTCATGAAGCATGAAGCGCTCACCAGCATAAAAGCGATTGCCGAACAGGACGCAAAACGCAAGATGGGCAAATGGATTGACTTTTGCTGTAATGAATGGCGGCCTTCAGCCATCGGATATTCAACACCAAGAGTGATTTGAAAGAAGGACTAAAGACATGGCCTAAAAGCTAAAAATGTTTATTGCGAACAAGAAACGTCAAGAGTTCTAGAAGACATCAGACAACCCAACAAATAAACTTATTAGTTCTACCAAAATGTCCAGGTTCAACTTAACTGGAACAAAAAAGAGTTAAATGGGAGTAAGCTTTATGAAAAAACAACATACAAAGCGAAAGTTTTATATGCAATGAAATTTGCTGTTTTATTGATTTGTTCAATTATAGACATATTCCTTTTGATAAACGTGTTTATTTTAGGTCTTGCAAATGGTGAAGATGCCTTTTTTGGGGAGAACCATATAAGGTTGAAAAAAATGAAAAGACATTTGTATTTTTTCTTTTAGGGAGAATATAGAATTCACTTTCGATAAGAGTGATTTTCTGATATGCTGAACAAATCTATTCGGTAAAAAAGTTCTTTACTTCAAAAAAACATCGATCTTATGCCATTTATGAATCTTTTTATCCCGAGGCTTTTAAGATTATGGAAGAAATCTATTTGGATAAGCTTGACGATCCGGCATCCCTCAAAATTTCTGCGACTAAGATCAAGTGTTTTAAACGTGGAAAACTTTACGAGCAAGACATGCCCCGCAGCCTTTGGTGCGACGCTCCAAATCCCGAACGCGGTCAATAAAATTCGTCATACGAATCGTAAATACATCCAATCCTGGGAATTTGCGCCTGGATTTTTAGGGGGAAGAGAATAATGTTTAAATTAGATGAGTATAAGAAGCAGAACATTATTTTGGGGTAATGTTTTTCTTTTTGCATTTTTCATAATTTTTTAGATAGTAGCGGCTTTTTGATTGATGAGGAGCATGAATCAAAAAACTCTGACGCATCAAACGCCAGAGTTTTTATACTCAGAGATTATAGGCGCACAACGCTCACATGGGAGTGATTAGTACGCAGTGGTTAGCTTCGACCACTTAGCGCTTCAGCGCTTACGTGGGCATGGCCACCATTAGGTGGGTAAACAGGAAAAGTTAGGCAGCTTCGCTGCAACTATAAAAAGAGATTCCCTTTACAATTCCTAACTACAAACCACCAATCACTAGTCACTTACTAGTACCTGTAGAATTCAGCCTTATATGGACCTTCCACAGACACTCCGATATAGTCAGCCTGAGCCTGCGTCAAAGTGGTGAGGTGAACTCCCAATTTTTCAAGATGTAGGCGAGCAACTTTCTCATCCAAAATTTTCGGAAGCGTATAAACAACACCTGTTTCGTATTCAAGACCGGAAACGGTTTCCTTGCCCGTAGCGCTGAGCCACAAATCGACCTGCGCAATGGTCTGGTTCGTGAAGGAGGCGCTCATCACGAAGCTCGGGTGACCGGTAGCACAGCCGAGGTTCAGCAAGCGGCCTTCAGCAAGCACGAGGATGCTGTGACCATCCGGGAAAATCCATTCGTCGTACTGCGGCTTGATTTCGTTGCGCACGATGCCCGGAATCTTCTTGAGGCCGGCCATGTCGATTTCGTTGTCGAAGTGGCCGATGTTACCGACGATAGCGCGGTGCTTCATCTTGGCCATCTGAGCGGCGCTGATAATCATGGTGTTGCCGGTGGTCGTTACGAAGATGTCGGCCATGCTCACGACTTCGTCGAGGGTCTTGACTTCGTAGCCTTCCATCACGGCCTGGAGTGCGCAAATCGGGTCAATTTCAGTGATAATCACGCGAGCGCCCTGACCGCGGAGACTCTGCGCACAGCCCTTACCCACATCACCGTAGCCGCAGACAACAGCGATTTTACCAGCCATCATCACGTCGGTGGCGCGGTTGATGCCGTCAATGAGGGAGTGGCGGCAGCCGTAGAGGTTATCAAACTTGGACTTCGTAACAGAATCATTTACGTTGATTGCCGGGAACTTGAGGCGACCATCGCGAGCCATCTGGTACAAACGATGCACGCCGGTAGTAGTTTCTTCGGAAACGCCCTTCAAATTTTCGCGAGCACGAGTCCAAAGAGTAGGATCTTTCTTGTAAATCTTGCGGCAAGTATCAAGAAATACGCCCCATTCCTCACTATCCTTTTCGGGGTTGAATTCAGGAACCTTACCGTCGTCTTCGAATTCCGCACCGCAGGTCACGAGCATGGTAGCATCGCCACCATCGTCCACGATAAGGTCAGCAGTACGACCATCAGGCCACACAAGAGCTTTTGCGGTATTCATCCAATAATCCTCAAGGGATTCGCCCTTCCAAGCAAAAACAGGTACGCCCTGCGGATTTTCAACCGAGCCAAGCTTTCCAACTACCACAGCGGCAGCGGCATGATCCTGGGTACTGAAAATGTTGCAAGAGACCCAGCGCACATCGGCACCAAGTTCAACAAGCGTTTCAATGAGAACAGCTGTTTGCACAGTCATGTGAAGACTGCCCATAATACGAGCCCCGGCAAGCGGCTTTTTGCCTTCGTATTCCTTACGGATGGCCATGAGACCCGGCATTTCGGTTTCTGCCAAATCAAGTTCCTTGCGTCCCCAGGCCGCAAGGTTGATATCCTTAATCTTATATTCCATTTTCAACCTCGAAAATTTTATTTATGCGCAAATATAGTTAAACGCATCAATTGTTCAAGCAACTTTTCATCACAGCACAAGTATCTATGCACTCCCCTCCTCCAAAAATTCTTATATTTCATCACATGAAAAAAATACTCTTAATTCTCTCTTTCTTGGCCCTGTCGGCTTTTGCCCAGGATGAATACGCCACCTCAAACGAAGGCTCAGCCCAAAGCGAACAGACTTCCCAGCAGGCATCACGCGAACGCCCGCTTTACAGTTTCCAGACAGCAGCAATGGGCGTCAGCTTCTGGCACAACTGGGAAGACGAATCTTCCAATCCGAAACGCGACTGGACAACAGAATTGTTCGTCCGTTATGGTCATATTTGGGAAATGACACCTCATGGTGCTATCACCGCCTTGACGACACACCACACATCTTTTGATTTTGACGCTTATGAAGTTCATGGCAACTTTCTTTTAGGTGGGCGATATTCCATTCTTGATGGAATAGTTTCCCCGTTCATCGGTCTTGGCCTTGGTGTCGGCTACCAGGTTGACTTTCATTTTGAAGACTGGGACTTTGGCGAAAAATATGCAGTTGGCATGAGCTTCGGTGGCGAAATCGGTGTAACCATTTTCCACAACTCAACAGTGCAGTTGGAAGCAGGCTTTGGCTATAGCAGGACCGCTTCGAAATTTGACTTCGGTCGCGGCTTCGGTGCATTCGAGCTGTTCTTTGGTCTCAACTACTAATTTCAACAATCAACAATTTGAAAAAATCCGGCAATCGCCGGATTTTTTTTGCAATCACCAAACCTATACAACCTTTTTAAATTCATTTAAAACTGTACGCGGACTCACTTTATTCAATCGCTGTAAACGATTCACAAGAATTCCTGGACGCACGTGAAATTTACCAGAAAAATGCTGTATACATTTTTTTTCGGCATAGTGACCACAACAGATGAGTTCGCATTCCTGCGCTTCGTCAAGCAGAAGGTTTTCTGCAAAATTCGCAGCTTCACATTCACGGACACTAATTTCAGTTTCAAAATTCGAGCTATTCAAGTTTTTTAAAGAAACATCATTCTGAGCAATAGCAATCTGAGGCACCTGGAGACACATTGTTCTAAGCGGATGATGCACAATATGTCCCACGGCATGGAACATCGCTTCAAGGAAGCCCGCATCCGTCATCGGAGTCGTCGGAATTTGAATCACCGGCCGCGTCCCGACCCAGTAGCTTGCACATATCGGCGACGGAACCATGAGGAACGGCTTCACCTCTATAAGAGCAATGCCACTGTTATCAAGAATTTCCCTGGCTGTTTTCCTCAAGTTTTGATTTTGAAAAAGCGTATTTCGACAGAGATATTTAAGGTTATTTAAAAGTAAATTCAAGTCTATCGAAAATTCCCCTGTTCCCCGTTTGACACACAGCTCGCCAATACGAATCCAGGCTGCATAAGCTTGCGGATTCACGGTTCCAAGAGTTGTCGCATAATAATTTTCAAAGCCCTCTTCACCACCAACAGCCATAAAGCGTAACACATTACAAACAAGTTGTTCATCAGCATTTTTACCAGAGCCAACCATGGGAATAAAGCCCTGGCGTTGCAAAGCCCGAATGGGAAATTTTTTCGCCCACATTATTTGGGCGGCAGTCCATCTAGAGGCTGATATTTTCTTTTCTTCAACAGAGATTCCAAACGCATTCTGCACAGCAGTCGCAATTTGCGGATTTATCTCGCAGATAACATCATCCCGAGAACACCCAAGACGCCTGCAGAACTCGTCCTGAGTAAAATGCTCCCTGTCAAGAAAGTTTTGTATAGACCGGTTTATTCCCATACCTATAAAATAGAATTTTGATTTCCGAAAAAAAACGTTTATCGCAAATTATTTAAGAAGCGCTTCGGGAACGCACTCCGCCATGGCCTCGTAAGCCCTGGCACTTGGATGCAAATGGTCGCCGGAATCAAAACCAAGTGCAAATTTCTTCGAATCGTCGGCATCGCACACGGCCTTGTCGAAATCAACGCAGCCATCAAATTCCGTCGAAGTCCGCAACCATTGATTAAAGGCAATTCGGATGATATCACGATTCTCGTTGTAAGTGCGCCATCCAAAAATGGGGAGCAGCGTTCCGCTCCAAATCTTAAGCCCCATTTTTTTTGCATACGATATGTAAATACAGCGGACGCCGTTGATAAGGTCATCTGCAGTCGGCATATCACTCCAAGGGCGGAACGGATTCACTTCGACACCGACCGGATGGATGATGTCATTGATGCCATGTTGTACAATGACCGCCCTCGCTCCCGCGACATTCAATTCCACAGGAAAGCGTGTCGCCCCCTTGAGTCCATAGGCGGCATAAGTGATGCAGTCGTATTCGCGCAAAATACGCGTTCCGCTTACTGCACGACGAATAATCGCGACATTGTCAAAACCCTCGCATTCACAACGAAGCGTAAGATAGTCGGGCCAATCCTGCGCCGTGATGGAATCGCCGAAGCAGACCAGCGCAAAATTGTTTTCCTCGGTGAAAACGTCAATGGTATTCAAGAAATAGAACCAGTTCGTCTTGCGAGTGAGCGCCTCGGGAAAATTCCTTGAAGCCGCAAAATTGCCGTAGCTGAACTTGCCTGTAGATAGGGGGCCCGTAATGAGAGTTCCCGCATTCATCTGCGTGTATCCGGCAAAGTACATGCTGACATCGACAGTTTCACCGGCTGCTACGGCAAAATCGATTTCGTCACTCGTGAGTTCCTTACCAGGAGCGATTACAACAGAAGTTTTTCCGCCAAAAGTTATCGGCTGCGAACTATAGGTGGAAACATCGCCGGAATCATCCGCCACAGCGGAATGCGCGACATACGCTTCGGTGATTTCGACAGGTTCCGTTCCAGTGAAATTTGAAAAACGGAAGCGGAGTTTACTTCCAGAGAAGCGCATGCGTACAGGATAGCGGAGCGTCAAGTTCTTAGCGAAAGTCGCTTCCTTACGGTCGCTGATGGATGTTGCGTTACCGAAACAGGCTACCCATTTTGTAAAATTCGCTTGCATGATAATCTCCGCTTAATTGTGCTGCGCTAATTTAGAAAAATGAATATCGCCTTGCAATGAGGAAAATCAGCTTACCAATAAGTCCATCAACTCGGAAGCTCGGTATGCAGAATTATTACTTTACATGCAATTAAATTCTATACAGCAGTACGGCACATCCGTATCTACAGCAGATAATCCATGCGAATGTTACGCATACTTTCGAAAAGGTTTGCCTTCAACGTGGAGCTACCATTGGTAAGACTCTTGATTTCTTCGCGGATGGACTTGCGATGGCTCGCCTTTGAGAATTCGCAGGTGCAGGTAAATTTCTTGATGTCCGCGTCTTCTGCATAGGCGATGATTTCCTGTTCCTCGCAGTAGCAGAGCGGTCGAATGACGCTACACGGATATTTTTCGTAGGGGACCATCGGGGGCATTCCGCTGAACTCCCCCTTGTACAGCATATTCATCAGGAGCGTCTCCACGATGTCGTCCATGTGATGTCCGAGCGCAATCTTGTTGAAGCCGTTCTCACTCGCAAACTTGATGAGTTCCGTGCGGCGCTGCGTGCTGCACCAGTAGCAGTTCAGCTTGCGACCTTCCTTGAGTCGCGCCTCCACGGCGACCTCCTTGAAGTAAAAAGGAATTTGCGGATGCTCCTGAGCCAGCCGTTGCAAGAATTCGCGAGGAGCGCTATCCGCAAAGTCGCTCTGAATATGGATGGCGGCCAGTTCACAATTCGGGAGGAACTTCCCCATGCGGTTCGCCAGTTCCATGAAGAGGACGCTGGAATCCTTTCCGCCGCTAACAGCGATAAGCACACGGTCCCCATCCTCAATCTGGTTGAAGTCGTGGATGGCCTTGGTGATTTTCTTGCTGATACGCTTTCGTATTTGGCTGGACATTTGCTTATCTCGCTGAAGGTCTTTTCAAAAAATGAACGGTAAAACAAAAGGCTCCGTTTCGCCGGAACCCTTTGATCAATATTTTCTCGCCGATTAGTTGTCGGTCAAGTGAGTCGGCATCAGCAGGAACGAGAAATTCATGTTTTCGCCAACAGGTTCGATGATGCAGGCGCCAAGCGGATTGTTCATCTTCATGACGACTTCTTCGCTCTTGCACATGCCGAGGATTTCGGCAAGGAACTGACCGTTGAAGCCGATGCAGAAGCTGCCCTCGCCATTGTGCGTGATGGCAAGCGCTTCGCGGGAATCACCGCCGACATCCGGGTCCGTTGCGCTCAGTTCGAGGATATTGCCTTCGAACTGCAAACGAATCTTGCGGGTACGGGCATTCGCCATGGAAATGACGCTGCGAATCTTGTTCTGGAATTCCGTAGTGTTCGCCTGCGCGGTGCGTTCAAACTGCTGCGGAATCACGGAGCGGTAGCTCGGATATGGTCCTTCGTAGAGTTTGGAAATCACCTGGGTGGAACCCGTGTTGAAAAGAATGTGCGTCGCAGAAGTGCGGACTTCGACCGTTGCATCGCCCTTCGCCATGTGCAAAATCTGCTGCAAGGCCTTGTGCGGAATGATGACGCCATTTGCAAGTTCAGCGCCTTCCTGATCAATGAAGGCGCGGCCAAGACGATGACCATCGGTCGCCACCATGGAAATTTTTCCGTCCTTGGCTTCTAGATAGACTCCGTTCAAGCTCAATCTTGTAGAATCGGTCGAAGTCGCAAAGAGTGTCTTTTCGGCGAGGAACGCCAGTTCGCTTGCAGCGATATTCAGAGTTTCACCATCCTCAATTTCCGGGAACGGCGGGAAGTCATTTGCGTCAAAACCAATGATACTCGCCTTGCCGCGTTCACTCCACTGGATTTTCACCAGGTAGTCCTGAGCATCAAAAGTGACAGCCGTAATGCTCGGATCGACGAGGTTCTTGACGAGGTCGAAAAGTTTGCGTGCGTTGATGACAACCGCACCATCGCGTTCGCCCTCGACTTCAACCTTGACCCTGATACCGAGGTCCAAGTCTGTTGCGCTAATTTCAAGGAAGTTGCCTTCCAGACGAAGAGCAAAATTGTTTAAGATTTGAATGGTAGACTTATTTGGAACCGCACTAATAGCGGATTGCAATGCGTCCTGCAATACATTTTTCTGAATACTAAACTTCATTATGCCCCTCTTTGAATGACCATTGTTCCTATAAAGAAGACTACTGCGATTGCCGCCAATGCAACAACCACCCACTTATTCATGCTGTTTGTTTTTTTCGGCACGAAACTCTTGACATTTTGCTTTGCACGTCTGCGATCAATGCGACTCATAGGAAATCTCCAATTTTTGTGTAACAAAATACTATTTTAAAGGCTAACAGGAATTGCTCTTATGAACGAAACACCTCTAAATAGGCTAAAAAACGCAGCCAAGGGCTACGCGACAAACGCACTTACCCGCGTGGAGTTATCCATAGAAGAATCCAAGCTCAAGTCCAAGTACCAAACTCTGGGGCAGAAGCTGTACGAGGCGGTAAAAGACGGCAACCTCTCCATTGTGAAAGAAGACACTTCTGTCATCGAAACTATCGGCGCTATATTTGAAAGCAGAAGCCGTATAGCAGATCTTGAAAAACATTTAAACCAGACCAGCGAAGGTTCCAGTGAAGAAACTTGAAGTTCACGTATTCCCAGGCAAGACTTCTAGCGGAAAAAGTTTCAGTTTTTCCCTTTCGTCTGCCATCATATTCGTTCTTTGCGCTATAGCCGCCATCCTTGGTTTCGTACTTTTTTCGCCCTTCGAAATAGCGGACAATCTGTCTAATGGCAACGTAGTTGATGTCTATAGACAAAACAGGGCTGTTGAAGAAGAAATCAAGGAAATCCGTACACTAGTGGATTCTTCCATACTAAAAATAGAGGAAACAAAAGTTCTGAGAGACAGTACCGTTAGAGCAGGTGGACTTGGTTTTACCTTGGAAAGCTCCAACACGGACGATGACAAACTGATGCAAGAAAAGACCTTATCCGATGTTGAAGCGACCTTTAAGCGTGTCCTAAAAAAACTGGAAAGCGATTCCGCATTGGCGGCAAAGGTGCCTATACTTCACCCACTCAAGGGACACCATCCAGTAAAAGCGCGATTCGAAATGATTTTCGACCCGTTCACGGAGCAGGAACTGCCGCATAGAGGTATCGACTATGTGGCTGACGAAGGCGACACGGTCTATGCACCAGGCGCAGGCACAGTCGTAGAATCCCGCCGCCATCGCGGTTTTGGCGAAACCCTGAAAATCGAGCACATGAAGGGAATAAAAACATTCTACGCCCACCTCGGTGAGCCCCTCGTTTCGACAGGCGACAAAGTCTATCGTGGGATGCCGATTGCGCTTATCGGAAAAAGCGGTCTGGAATCCAGTCTCGGTCTGCATTACGAAATCCGCCTGAACGGTGTCCCAGTAAACCCCGAAGATTATTTTATAACAAAATAAATACAAAGTTTGAAATTTCGAGGTCCTGAATGATGACTAAATCGCCTTTTGAACAGAATATTATCGCAATGGTATGGGACTGTGATAAAACACTCATCAGTTCCTACATGCAGGAACCGCTGTTCCGTCATTTCAATATCGACGGAGCTACATTCTGGAAAGAGGTCAACTCCCTCAAAGCCTATTACGGAAAGCAAGGGATTTCTGTCAACTCGGACACCTGCTACCTGAACCACATTTTAACTTATGTGAAAGCAAGACTCTTCAAGGGACTCAATAACGCACTTCTCCGCGAATTCGGCAAGGAGCTCTCATTTTACCCGGGACTCCCTGATTTTTTCGGTGAAGTAAAGAAGCTGATTGAGGAAGACCCGAAGTACAAGGCTTTCGACATCCGTTTGGAACATTATGTGGTGAGCACCGGCTTTGCGGAGACCATCCGCGGGAGCGCCATAGCGCCTTTTGTGGAAGAGATTTTCGGCTGCGAGTTCATCGAGAACGCATTGCAGCCGGGATTTCTGAACCAAACAAGCTCAACCAGCGAGGTTTCCGCTCAGACGGCATCTAGCGCCACCAGCGCAGAAATTTCGCAAATTGCATGCGCCTTGGACAACACGTCAAAGACGCGCTACCTCTTTGAAATCAACAAGGGTTCTAACAAGTACCCGAACACCATCGACGTAAATTCCACCATCGCCCGCGACAGTCGCCGCGTTCCTTTTGAAAACATGGTATACATAGCCGATGGCCCAAGCGACGTCCCCGCCTTCAGCATCCTGAATTACAACGGAGGCTCCACTTTCGCAGTTTACCCCAAGGGTGACGTGAAGGCCTTTAGGCAAGTGGACGCCCTCCGCCGTGACAATCGCGTACAGATGTTCGGAGAAGCGGACTACACCACAGCAAGCCAGTCGTGGCTATGGCTCACCGAGAAGGCGCGCGCCATCGCTGACAAGATTGTGGAAAAAAAGCAGGCCGCCATAAGAAATAGCGCAAGTACCCCTCCGTCGCATTTAACATAAGCTAGACTCCGGGGTACTTGTTTTTCACGACCGTTCGCGCTAAAGCTACATGAAAGGTCTTTTAGGCGCTCACTCTCGCAATCGCGGTCGATTCACATCGGTCGCTTTTTGCTCACGCCCCTCCGTCGCATTTAACATAAGTTAGACTCCGGGGTACTTGTTTTTCACGACCGTTCGCGCTTAGGCTGTATAATTCTCTGCTTGGCGCTCACTCTCGCAATCGCGGTCAATTCACATCGGTCGCTTTTTGCTCACGCCCCTTCGTCGCATTTAACATGAGGCTTCTTACGACAGCATTTCCTTGACAATGCAAAAGACAAGGCCACAGAAGAAAAAAGTCATAAAAAGAAAACCTATCCTCCCTAATTTATCGAATTTTTCGGGTTCACTACTAAAGTAGGGGCCGATTCGATTCACTTTCAAATACAGCGGTGGAGGATTATTTCTGTATTTCTCGATAATATCATTGACAGTCCTGCTTATCTCAATTTGCTCTTCCGGCGAAAACTTTCGGCAGTGACATTGACCGAGTCCCCTGTAAGGGTCCTCTTCGGGACTTATTTTCTTGATTTCAACTTTGTCAAATCTCGAAGGGCGCTTTTTAACCTCTTCGGAAAAAACGCCAGGCTCGCACCAGCCATCGTCAAGTTCACGAATGCGAGCTGCAACAATTCGAATTCTCTCGGGAGACGGATCCTTCTTGATGATATCCAAAATTTCGTACAGTTCATCAAGCGGAAGCTTGCGAATGCAGGCTTCGTATTCCTTCAAATATTCCGAATTTTTCAAGTCAACTTGCAAAAGGCTCATACACTTAATCTATTCAAAATAAGTGTATTCCGATTTCCACAAGAAAACGATTCAGACAAAACAACGAAAATCCGAGAATAAATGCAAGAATGATGCAGAACTGCACCGGGTGTTCCCTGAAACTGTAGGTATCATTCTTGTACGCAAATTCGCCACGCACAATAGCGCCCACGAACCATGCAAAAAATATCAGAAAAAGAAGAAGAGCCATTGCTACAACGCAATGTAATTAATTTTCTGTTTCCTTATGAGTATAAAGGTTGCCTTCTTCCGTTTGGCGCAGTTCATCATGTTTGTATTCTTTTCCATCGGTACACTTGTAGGTATATTTTCTTTGCAACTGATCATAGTTTCCGACAGCCCAAGAAACCTTCCTTATTTCTGTTGTGACAACCGCTTTGCAATTGACGGTTGTATCTTGCGCCAACTGATACGGATACTTTGTGCTCGCCTCCGATTCTTCAGCTTCCTTGGCAAAAGCTTCCTTAGCCGGAACATATTCTCCATGAACAAATTCGTATTGGGTTAGAACTCCATCAACCACCTTAAATTCACTATTATCCGGATACACGCTTCCGTCTTCACATTTAAACACGGAGTAATCATAGTCCTTATCTTGACAAACGGGATAAATTACCCCATATACGGGTTCCACACCATAATCAAGGGGCATGTTTTCAAAATCTTCTACAACTTTTGCCACAGGCTCTGACCTAGGACAGGTGGAATAATGATGGGCTGTAGAATCCTTACAGCGCAGTGACGGATGAATTCCCGAAACATAGGGATATTCGCTATTGACACTGGATGACGATTCTTGAGCGCCACTAGACGTGGGGTCAGTCGTTTCGCTGGAACTAGAGGACTCAAGTGCATCCGAAGAAGATTCAATTGCAGATTCAGAAGAAGCGGGATCACTCTGGCTGCTTAAATTAGCTTGATTTTCTCCATTGGAAGGCGCCACGCTATAGTCGGGATTGCTTTCACAACCAGCCCAAAACAAGGCTGCTACTGCCAAGGTAAATTTCTTCCAATGTTTTCGAATATGCATAACAATTCCTTTGAATAGCGTATTAATTTATTTTCAAGTTAAATATACCTTTTTACATTCCAAACTTTAAAAAAAACACAATAAGCGTTTGACACTTTGACAACAAAATGTTCTTTTACAAACTTTAAGCAACGACCTCGTTGTGATATCCGTCACACACTCAGTCTAGTTCACCATTATAGTCAAAACACTTGTAATCGGCACCACCTTTAGCCTCTAATTTTCCCATTCATCAGCCACTATTTCCCCTACTCTCGTCTTTCGTTTTTCGTCTTTCGCCTTTCGTCTTATTATATTTATGGTCCCTAGGTTTGCTAAAGTGGATTGGCGGTACTTTCCGTCAGGAATCTTTGCAAACTCGGAGGAATTCCATACTTTTGGAAATCCTTTTAGGGTGCTATCAAGTTTTGCTTATTTAGGAGTTTTAATGGCAAATAAGTGCAAGCGCGGAATTTTGATTAGCAAGACACCTTACGAAAAGCGAATCGCCATCATGGAAGACGGCGAACTCGTGGAACTTGTCGTTGAAGGAGTCTCGTCTAACCGAGTTCTGGGCAATATATATAAAGGCGTGGTCCAGAAGGTGCTTCCGGCACTCAAGGCTGCGTTCATTGACATTGGCCTTGAGAAGGCCGGCTTCCTGCATCAGGACGATGCCATGGACAGGAACGAGCTTCTCCGTCGTGAATATGGCGACGATGATGACGAAGATGGTCCGTCCAAGGAAATTTCCATCGACGAACTTCTACAGGAAGGCCAGGAAATCATGGTCCAGGTGGTGAAGGAGCCGATTAGCACCAAGGGTGCCCGTTTGACGACACACTTGAGCTTTGCAGGCCGCTTCCTCGTCTGCATGCCAGGAACCAACTTCATCGGTGTTTCGAAGCGTGAACGTGATCCGGCCAAGAGGCGCGAATTCAAGAAGGTGGTCCGCCGCCTCAAGGGTCGCGACGTGGGCTACATCGTCCGCACGAACGGTTTAAACGAGTCCGAGTTCGAAATCAACAAGCAGATGCGTGAATTGGAAAGCAAGTGGGAACAGACGAAGTACAACTTCGAGACCATGCCTGCCGAAACCTGCATCTACGAGGAATCCGACTCCATCGAACAGACTGTCCGCGAATACTTCAGCGACAACACCGACTATGTGTATATCGACAACCGCGACGAATACTTCGCCCTTCGCGACTACCTCAAGGTCTTGTCCCCGGACAAGCTCGACAAGGTGAAGCTCTGGAGCTCCAGCGAAAGCCTGTTCGAATACTTCAAGATTGAGAACGATTACGCTCGTTCCTTGCAGCGTCAGGTACCGCTTCCGCGCGGTGGCAACCTCGTCATCGAGCAGACCGAAGCTCTTGTGTCCATTGACGTGAACACAGGACCGAAGGTACACGGCAAGGACCAAGGAAAGATCATCCTCGAAACGAACATTGATGCCTGCCACGAAATCGCAAAGCAGCTCCGTCTTCGCGATGTAGGCGGTCTTATCATCATCGACTTCATCGATATGGAAACGGACGCCGACCGCGAGACCGTGTACCAGGAATTCAAGAAGGCGATCCGCCGCGACAAGGCGCCAATCAGCGCTGCAACCATCAGCCAGTTCGGCCTCATGGAAGTCACCCGCAAGCGCGTCCGCGTGAACCTGATGACCGAAAAAACCGAACGTTGCCCAGTATGCAACGGTGGTGGACGTATCGCGACATTGGAATCGACTCTTGGCATGATTGACCGCTGGCTCGCCCGCGCCCGCGCCAAGGGGCATCTCCGCGAAGTCACGCTGGTTGTAAGCGCACCGATTATCGATGTTCTCTGCCGCGACCTCGGTCGCATGTTCAACTACTTGGAATCCAAGCACAACATCAAAATTTCCCTCGTGGAAGATGAATGTGCCCACGTTAACCAGTTCTGGATGTACGACAAGAACAACGAAGATATAACGGATCTTTACAACTTCGTGTAATCACTTCGAGAATTTATTCTTAAAGGACCACGCTATGCGTGGTCCTTTTGCTTTTCCTTATTTCAAACAAAAAAGAACCGTCGGCATTTTTGCCGCCGGTTCAAACGAAAGAAGAGAGAATTTTAGCTAGAGATCGATATCGAATTCCTTAACTTTCCCGCGACGTACACCCCAAAGGAAGTCCTGAGTTCGATTAGTGACAACTCTCTTGCCGACCGTAATCTTGTACTCAAGTCGCGCAATATAGACGCCTGTTGCCACAAGACGGTCCTTGTTTCCACCAGCGCGCATATTCCACGCAAGATAGATATGTCCGTCATTTCCCTTGGCAAGACAGTTGCCTCCATAATATTCGCTTGTGCAACTGAGTGTCCCCTTGTCTGAGCTGACATATAGGCCAAGGCTTGTAAAATACGTAGTCTTGTACGTGAGAGTCGTATTTTCCGCCATGTCCTTCGTCATCTTCTCGATAACAGACGGATTGCCATTGACAATACCCGTCACGTTGCTAGATGAGAGGAAGCCATTCTTGTAAGCATCCACAATGACATCACCCAAACCGTACTGCTTGTTCGCCTTGCTGATACTGATTTGACCGGATTCAACCTGCGCGAGAATTTCCTCTAGATGGAGCCCTGTATTCTCGACACTTGTGGCATTGAAATTCTTGACAGCAGATTCAATATTCGTCACTTCGTCGTTGACCATGCTAGAAAGACTCAAGTCACCAAGGTAATGTCCTTGCGTCCCGTAAATATCGGCAACTTCCTTCGCAGTGAGCGATTCCGTTGTCTTGACAACCTTCGGCACTGTAACAGAATCACTCTTGACGATGACCTTTGCGGAATCGTTACCGCCAATGGTCACGACACCAGGACTTGTAATATTGATATTCTGTTCACCTGCAATACGAACAAAGGGATTGTTCTCATGAGCGACAACATGATTCAAATCCATGTGCACATTCGGAATGAGCTTGACAGAATCGCCCATGACAGGCACATTCACCTGATTTTCTTTGTTAGAGCCTGTAAAAATAAGCTTCCACGAAGAAGGAGTTTCCGCAGCGAAAACACTGGGAGCAATATCTTCGCGAATTTCCCCTGTTTGGCGGAACCAATAGCGGAAATATTGAGCATCACCGTCATTATCCGTGCTAACAGCTTCGCTAAAGGTTATCAGAAGTACGGTGGAACCATCCGTTGCATAGGAGATATCGGCTGAGGTTATAACTGGACCGATAGAGTCAATCAAATCACCTGCAATGGCGATTGTTCCAGACTGAGCGTTTTCAACATAAGTCCAGTAAGGCGTAATTTCGCCAGTGTAGATATCCTTCGAGCCACCTGTAAACGGAACCGGTCCAAAGCCGCCATCTGCAACAATCGAGATTGAGGAATCAGTGTTGTTGGCTTTGTAGGTGTTGATTGCAGGAAACTTCTGTCCAAACGTAAAGCCGATTGAATCGAGACGAGCGACACTGTTATCGACACTGCCCATGCTCTTGCTCATCTTCGCATAGATACTATCACCTCTGCCATCGCCATTGCGATCGTAGATGTAAGCAGTCACAATTTGAGGAACAGGCGGTTCAATCAAAGTGATATGCTCCCATGACGCCCAGTTCTTGGTAACATCCTGACCACCAACCATAAGCGTCACATCGTTAATAGGAGATGTAGCCTTCACATAGAAGGACGCTTTTCCATTTTTCATCTGGATTGAGGAAATGGCATTGCCCTCTTCGTCGCAAGGAACAAGAGCGGGATTGGATGTCTTGAAATAGACGATTTCATCGTAGGTAGCCCATTCATCGGCAAAAGCTATATGAACCGGATAACGCGTGTTAATCCACTTTCCAATAGAATCCTTCGTACCATCAACCTTGTCACCAATCAGCGTCCAGTTGTTATTGGTAACATGGGCGTAACTGATGGAAGGCGATTCATACTGATCAATGATGAACCAAATATCTTCACTCTGACTATCATCGGAGCGAAGCGAAACATGCAAATGGTAAGAGCCAGGCGGAAGCGATCTTTGAATTCGAATATTCTCAGGATTGACCTGGAAGCCGGAGAAACCGTTATTGATGGTGATGCCGCCAAACCAGACACCGACAGAATCCAGCGGAACACCTTCCGCATAGGCACCAGAACCATATAGGATGAAGTTGGATGCCGCGGCGACTGTATCCTTGACCGTCACACCGGAGAAGTCGCAGGACAGGGTCTGTTCACGGACAATCTGGTAAATTTCATAATTCAGGATATCGCCCTGAGAAAGGTTCTGGAGCAGCATGCTCGCCTCGGTTCTCAAATCGATAGAAGTGAGCATTTTGAAGTTGGATTCCACCGTGTGGCGTTCCGCATAGAAAATATGGAACGGGTAGGTAGCCCCTTCAATCAAGCCAAGCGTATCAAGGTTAACAGAACCAGTTTCCTGTTGATGCTGACCACCAATATCGACTACAAGGCGGTTGTTGATAAATACCCAAACATCATCATCTCCCAAAAATTCAAATTTCTGTCCAGGGATATATTCAAATTCAGCCTGGATTTTCATCGTGAAGCCATAGTTATGCTTCTTACGATCGTTTCCAGAAAGGTTGTCGTAGAATGGGTTCAAGACCGTCTTTGCCTCGTCAAGATACTGGAAATCATCCAAGAGGAAGAGGCCGCCCTCGGGACTGCGATTGTTCTTCTGACCAAGCCAGAGACCTTCATCCGTCATCTCCAAATCAATGGTACGACAAGTGGCATTCGTATAAGACTTGCCGGCGGCATCCTGGGCGACAACCTGCGGAAGGAACCAGTTATCCAGATGTTCCGTTATCTTGCAGTTTTCAGGAAAATTCGCAGCACGAACAGGCACTCCGTTTGCCCCAAGAACAGGTTCTACCATGCCAGGAGTACGACGGGCGCATCCACCAGAACCAAAATCATCACTAGTCGCATAGAGCGGGCCAAATTCAGGGTCGCGATCCTTGGCGCCATTACGGTACGTCATAGTCACCGTGGAATCCCTGCGGTTTGTTGTCGTTGAAATATCGCCATCGCCTTTAGTCCCATGGAGCCAATCGAACATCATCACAGCAAGCGACTTGACAGGACAAGTGCCGAAGACGCCGGGGAATTTTTCGGAAACCGTCGGAGCGCCAGCCTTGTTGCCCTTGACCCAGATGGTATCGGAAGTTGCAGCAACTTCAGTGAGCGACACATATATATTCTGTGCGACAGGATCTATTCTCTCAAAAGTCTCAGTACCCACGTAAGTATAACCGAGGGTTTGCTTGAAATACGCAAGGATATTTCCATCTTCCGGAACAGCCACCTTCGCCTCAAACCAGCCGCAGTAATTCTTGACAATCGTCATGGGAATTGGGTCCGCCCCCAGCACATTGAGAATTGCAGACGTATTGCTCCACGGAGCAAAGAACCTTATAACTTTCTGATTTTTCGCAGGCTGCTTGGGATTCTCCGGCTGCTTCGGGTCTTCCGGCTGCTTTGGGTCTTCTGGTCCGGCAGGTCCCGGATCCCCGGCAACAACAATATCTTTATTAGCGTCAATAGCCAAATGAACCTGAGCGCTCGTAAAGAGTTCCGTCAGGTCGCCCTTGTTGGAAATCGCCGTCCTGCAATTTCGATCACTGTAGAAAGTAATCGTCTTGTTTTCAAGACTAGTAGTGTTATAGCTAAATGTACGATTCGTAGCACCGATTCGGGCCTGAGTCGAAGTGCAGCGCCCATTACTAAAAGCATTCGTGCCAGTAATTTGATAATACAAATTACCTTCCGTATAATCAACTGTGACCGAATAATTCGCAGCAAAGGCACTTGCAGCCGTAAAGACTAAAGCGCTAAGAACACCCCGCGTAAATTTATCACACATCATCCACGACACTCCTTGAAAAACAGACTTACACATTCGGGATTATCCCGAACTGTAGCCGTCTCAAAAATATTTATATGAATAAAATCTGTAAAATGAAAATAATTTAATTTAGAGTATAATTGTAAATATTTCTTGAGTAGTTCTGTAAAAGTATTTTACTATTTACAACATTTTCAACGCTCGTAAACAATTTTATACATTATTGAGTTTTTTCGTTCCGTTTTTTTAAACTTTAGAAAAGCATTCACCGCTAGATACAAAAAAGGCGCCCTTCAAGGGCACCTTCAACTATCATTTCAAAAAGCTACAGACCAAAATCCCCGATAGTAACATCACCTCGACGGAAACCCAACATAAAGTCTTGCAAGCGATCGGCAATCGTCTTGCCATTCACCCTGATGCGGATATCCAATCGAGCGATATAGGCGCCAGTCGCGACAAGTCGTTTTTTGTTCGACGTCATGTTCCATGCAAAGAATAAGCGTCCATTCGTACCGATGCAATTGTCATGTCCACCAGTCTTGAAAATTTCATCACTGCACTTGATCGTGCCCGAGCTGCTATTTACATAGTGACCAAGACTTGTAAAATAGGAGGTTTGGTAATGCAGTTCAGTGCTTTCAGCAACGGAACCGACTATCTTCTGGATATCGGAGTCCGTACCATGAGCATAACGGTCATAATTTTGAGTAGTGAGAAGCCCGTTCCTGTAAGCGCTCACGATTACATCGCTCATGCCAAAACGTTCCTGCACATCATCAATGGAAATTTGACCATTATCCAGCATATTGAGGATTTCCAAAGTCGTATACGTCCCTAGCGGAGCCCCCTCAACGGCGGGCACTTTTTCATCGTAGGTGGGATTCGATTGAATTATCTTCACAATTTCGGCAATTTCGTTTTCCACAAGCTTGCCCATATCAAGATCACCCAAGTAATGTCCCTGAGTGCCATAAATGTTGCCGACCTGCTCTGCAGTAAGGTTCTGCTCACTTTCAACAAGTATAGGAACTGTAGCAGAATCGCTACGAACGATATCAATAGATCTTTCAAAAGACTCCGTTCCCGGTTCCATATCAATCACACTCGGACACGTAATAGTTACACGCTGCGATCCCGTTATGCGAACCCACGGATTATTCTCATGAGCAGAATTTCCAAAAAGATCCACAGCCTTTCCATTCTGTGATGGAGGTCTGATTCGGACAGAATCACCAACAATCGGCACCACATCCAGCTTGTCCCCCTGCGGGAAAATCATCACCCACTTGCTTGCAGGATCGGCGACAATATAATTCGCATCGATGATGTTGGAATCCAAAACTCCATTAGCCCAGGAATGGAACCGGAAGAAGTCCACAGTCGCGTTATTAACGTCCAATCCTTCGCTGAACATTAAAGTCAACTGGGTCTTGCCATCAGAAGTATAGGTAATTTCAGCGGCCGTAATGACCGGTCCCGCCTTGTCAGTCAAGACGCCTTCCACTTCAAATACAGACTTCGTATTATCCTTCTCGTTCGTATAAGTATACCAAAGATTCACCATACCATGATGCACGGAATTCGAACCGCCAGTATAGATAACTGGACCAAAACCAGTCCCGTTGGCGACAAGCGAAATATGCGTGTCGCCATCCTTGTACTTCACCTTATAGAAGCCATTGGGCGAGGAACCGAACATAAACGTCAAGGAATCCAAGATACTTTGACCGCCAAGAGGCTTATTGAAGCTAATCCAGATGCTATCCGTACGCCCATCGCCATCCCGATCAAAAATAAAGGCTTCTTCAACCTGCGGAACCGGCGGTTCCTGCATATTGATATTCAACCATGAAACAGACTGATTCTTCGCTGCAGCAGACGAAATGGTAAGCGTAGCATTCCGGACCTCGCCCGTGCCCTTTACATATATCGTACGCTTTCCATTGAAAAGCATCGTTTCCGTAATCGGCGTACCCATGGAATCGCAAGGTATAAGTTTCGGATCACTAGACGAAACGTTCACGACCACCCCGTTATAAATACTAGCCCATTCCTCGGCATACATGACATTCACAGGATAAGTACGACCCGCCCAAAGCACTTCCTTCTTGTTAAGGTTTATAGGAATCGAATCACTAGAAACATTGCGAGAGGAGTCACTTCCGAACGGATGCCAATATTCGTCGAAACAGAGCGAATCGGACGTTTCGATATCAACAAGAATACAATAGCTGGAATCCTTGATGCTTGCAAAAGCGAGATTCGGCAGCTCATAAGGATCAATAGTAAAGTAAACATCCTTGTATTCATCCGGATTGGAGCGCAAAGCTACACGGACCATGTACGTTCCCGGCGGGAGGGCTTGCGCCTTGGTAATGCTCTTCGTGTTGATAGTAAGGAGCGTATAGTTATTCTCTACAGTAATGCCATGATAGAACACCGAATCAGCAGTGATAAGCACCCCCTTCGTAGGGAGACTCTTGCCAAACAAGGTGAATGTGGACGGACCGCGTTCCGAGCGCTGCTGGTCCGGCGAAGCGGAGAAATCGCAAGCAAGCGTCTTTTCCTTGATAATCTGCCAGACTTCCTTCTTGATAAGCGTAGAATCGTCCGAAAGATTCGCAAGCGTCATGCTCGAGTTCACCTTGAGGTCGATGGAAGTACGCATCATGAAGTTCGAGGCTTCGCGCTTGCGTTCCGCATAGAAAATGTGGAAGTTATAAGTAGAATCTTCCTTCAGGCCCAGTTTGTCCAAGTTGATAGAGCGCTTGACCTTCTGATGTTGACCACCGATATCCACAACAAGCTTATTGTCGATGAACACCCAGACATCGTCATCGCCGTTAAATTCAAAATACTGTCCCTTCACATACTGGAACGTCGCCTGGATTTTCATCGTGAAGCCGAAGTTGTGATAGCCACGCACCTTGTTGACTTCCAAACCGGGGAGGGAGTCGTAATAGATGTTCTCGACAGTCTTTGCGCTATCTAGATAGCGGAAATCATCCAGAAGGAAAAGGCCACCTTCAGGGCTGCTATCGTCCACCTGAGCATACCAGAAACCGTCATCGGTAAGACTCAACTCAATATCGCGGCATGTTGCGTTGGTGTATTCGACACCGGCGGCATCCTTGCCGATGACTTCAGGCAGGAACCAACGATTGAGATTTGCAGCATTGGTACAATTGCTAGGGAAGTTCGAAGCACGTACAGGAACGCCGTTTGCGCCAAGCTCCTTTTCGACCATGCCAGTCATAGGATCTGCTTCACATCCCTTTTGACCGAAATCGCGACTTGTCCCCTCACCGTACATGGGAACGCCCCTCTTGTCAAATCCGTTTCGACCAGCAGGCTTATTGCGAGGCCATTCAAAGCCATCCTTGGTTCCATCGGAATTCACGGAGCCGTCGTACCAGTCAAACATCATGACAGGGAGTTTCTTGACTGGGCAATCACCAAGGACCCCCGGATAATCAGAAAATACTTCTGTACTTCCATAGCCATTGGCCTTTACCCAGACCGTATCGGAAAGAGCCAAGACAGAATCCAGCAAAATTTCATTTTCGGCAGGAATTTCTTCTTTACTCATGCCTTCGGAGCCTACAAATGTGCCACCGATAGTCTGTTTGAAATAAACATAAAAGTCCTTGCCGCTCTTCGGAGGAACAATTTTACTTTCAAACCAGCCACAATACGGAGAACCGACCGGGGACATGAGATTCTCGTCCCCATTCACAAATACAATCGCATTCGTATTGTTCCACGGAGCAAGGAAACGTACACATACTTTTTTTACGGGCTGAAGTGTAGGCTTAGAATCATATTTAGTAAAGGTACTGTCTTCATTGACAACAATCCACACCTCATAAACCGGCTGATCCTGAACGCCGTCCTTGTAATCAGGGAACAATTCTCCTAGATAAGGCTCATGTCCTTCAAGAAGATTTTTTCTGCAAACGCCATCATTGCAACCAAGACCAAGACGCAGTTTTCTCGCATCCTTTTTTCCATTAGCAAGACGTTCTTCCGTAAAATTGATGGTAAATGTACCATCTTCTTCAGCCTTGAGGGACTGATACCTCAGGTCACTTTCATTATCGGCATAATAAATATTATTGCCATCATAAATAACATGAGCCTTGGCAACCGTTGGTGCCTGGGCATTCGCGAAAACAGAAAAAAGAGCCATGCATATAGTAAAGCTCTGAAATAGGTTTTTGAACCTCATCCGATCACTCCCAATTTTTCCCTATGCATCCACTCGTTATTTACGCATCCGTCGGTAAAGATAGAAATTTTTAGAAATCTTCAAGATTGAAAATGCCTATAAATAGTGTAAATAAAAAGTAAGACTTTGGTAAGTGACGCAAATCACTTCTAAAACGCCTAATTTTTTCGCCTAAAATGCAAAGATTGATTTTACTTTTTACATTCAAAGAGCTAATTTTGCACTTGTAAATTCAAAAATGGAGTTTTTCGTATGAATCGTGTTTACCTAGTCGCTACGACCGAAGCCAATATGGCAGCCAAGGTCCAGGAAGTTGTAGATGCCGTCGTCAAGGCGGGCCTGATTGCCGCAGTTTACAAGCCGTCCTCTGTAGTGAGCACTGCCGACTGCGCTGTCCAAATCAAGGATGGCAAGTCCGCAGTCCTCATGGAAAAGATTTGCGCAGATTTCCTCAAGCAGGATTTCGACGGTGTTGACGCAGTCGTAGTCGAAGGCGCCACCGCCATGAACGAAGTTGTCGCACACAAGTACAACGACGATTTGGCAACAGCCCTCGACGCAAAGATTTTCGCCGACGGCGAAGACGCAGACCTTTTCTGCAACTGCCGACTCCTCAAGTGCGAAAAATGCCTCGCCGCAGACCTCGCAGCTCCTGCCGCCGAACGCAAGACGAGCCAGGCCATGTTCCGCGCCAACCTTCTCGAAAAAGCATCCAGAAGCGTCAAGCGCATCGTACTCCCCGAAGGTTCCGAGCCGCGTACCGTTCAAGCTGCATGCCTCGCCATTGAGCGCAACATCGCAAAGCCGGTTCTCGTCGGCAAGAAGTCCGAAATCGAAGCTACGGCAAAGTCCGTCGGCGTAAAACTCCCGGCTGATATCGAAATCATCGAGCCGAACGCAGAACTTATTGAAAAGTATGTGCCGACACTCGTGGAACTCCGCAAGGCCAAGGGTATGACTCCGGAGCTTGCAAGAGCGGCTCTCTCCGATAACATCATGCTCGCAGTCATGATGCTCAAATTTGGTGAAGTGGACGGTCTCGTCTCCGGTGCCATCCACTCTACCGCCGACACGCTCCGTCCGGCTCTCCAGATTATCCGTACCGCTCCAGGCGTGAAGTCCGTGAGCTCCGTGTTCTTCATGTGCATGCCGGGCAAGACCTACATCTACGGCGATTGCGCCATCACCCTGAACCCGAATGCAGAAGAACTTGCCGACATCGCCCTCCAGTGCGACGATACCGCCAAGGCATTCGGCCTTCCAAGCCGCGTCGCCATGCTGAGCTACAGCACCATCAATTCCGGCAAGGGTCCGGATGCCGATCTCGTGAAGGCAGCAACAGCCGCCGCCAAGGCAGCTCGCCCCGAAATGCTCGTCGATGGTCCGCTCCAGTACGATGCAGCCACGGTTCCAAGTGTTGCAGCCCTCAAGGCTCCTGGCAGCGCTGTCGCCGGCAAGGCAACCGTATTCGTATTCCCGGACCTTTCCGCAGGCAACATCGGCTACAAGGCTGTGCAGCGCTCCGCTCACGGAACCATTTCCATCGGTCCTATGCTCCAGGGTCTTGCAAAGCCGGTAAACGACCTCAGCCGCGGCGCGCTTGTCGAAGATATCGTCTATACGATTGCGCTTACCGCTGTCCAAGCCCAGGCGTAAAAAGACCGTCCGAGCTGGAAGCGGACAAAAACCTCCGATTCGCTCGGACTCTCGCCTACGACGGCTCGCTAAGGCGAGTCGCCTACGGCTCGCAGGAAGCCGCTTGAACTTTCAAAAAATGAGCTTAAAAGAAAGGGCGCCTCGCAAGGCGCCTTCTTTATTTTTTGTCGAGTTTCTCGTTGATTTGCTTTTGCAATTCCTTCAGATGCCAGCGACCGCGCTTGTCTTCCAAAGGAGTATCCTTGCTTATGCCGCGTGCGAGACCTCGCTTGATGAGGTCAAGCGCATCTGCATACCGTTTCTGCCTAAAGCGCAGGTCGGCAAGGAAATAGTAGTTGTTGAGGTCCTTCGGATTCTCCTTGAGTGCCATGTTCAAGTACTTGTCCGCCTCGTCGTTATCGGGCCAGGAAAGCACCAGCGGTATGTAAGGAAGCACCGTATGCGCACGCCCGAGCACCTGGTAATCCTTCGCCTCGGTAGCAACATCGCGAACTTTCGCTGCAACACCCGCTTTCACGGCGGCAAGGGGATTCTTCTCCGCGCCCCACATCGAAAGCGCTGACGCATAGACATGCGCAATTTCGCGATTCTTCGGATACTTGTTGTACGCAGCCTCGCTCGCCTCTTTCAGGGAATCCACATGCAGCTGGCGCTTGCTCTTGTCAAAAGGCACAAACCTGATGCGGAAAAACAGCGTCTTCACATAGCCTTCCGTCGCCTTTTCCTTCACGACGGGGTCAGCGTCCTCCATGGCCTTCCTATACGCATCCTTCATCAGATTCGCATTCTTCGCATCGGCCTTGTCCCCATTTGCACGAAGGGCTCTTGCCTGGTAGCAGGAGTCGGCAAACTGGAGGCTTTCATTTGCCAAGGCGCCCCCCACAAGGAATTGCAGAACGAGGCAGACTTTCAGAAGCGTTTTCATGGGAACTAGACTTTCCAGGATTGCAAAAGACGATTAAGCTGGGCTATACGCGCCTTTTCCTCTTCTGTCCCGTGGAACGTCTTGAATAGGAGGTTGCGATATTCCATGAGCGATGTGCGAATGATGACTTTGTCTTCTTTTTTCAGCATAGGTTATAAGATAACAAAAGATGCGGATGAATTTACTTGTTGCCCTTCCCTTTACCCGAGAAGTAGTCCTGTTGACGGGTCGCCCCAAGCACAGCGTGCCAAAGGGCGCCGTTCGGATTGATTTTCTTGCGCTCGTTCACGGCAATTTCAATAGGCACAAGCGTAAAGGCGCCATTCATGCTGCCGACGACCATGTCCGTCTTGCCAGCCATACCCGCATGGACTGCGTTTTCAGCAAGCTGGAAGCAGAAAATGGCATCCGTCCCTTTTGCAGGAATGCTTCGGACCATGTAACTCGGGTCAAAGTACTTGATGTTGATTTCCTTCCCGACCTTGTTGAAATGTTCCTTGATCTTGCGGGTCAAAAATTCACCAATATCGTTCTTCAAGACGTTGCCGCTAGCATCGCGCCTTTCTTCCTGGCCATTGAACAGTTCCTGTCCGGCACCTTCGGCGACAGCAATAACCGCATGCGTCTTTCCGCTGGAATAGCGGCTCTCGAGCGCCTTGAACAATCCGTTTTCGCCTTCAAGGTCAAAGGAAACTTCCGGAATGAGGCAGAAGTTCACGACCGTCGTCGCAAGGGAAGCGTAAGCGGCGATAAAACCGGAATCACGCCCCATGAGCTTCACGAGACCAAGCCCGTTGAACGCGCCATTCGCCTCGATGTGGGCGCTGGTGATAACATCAGTCGCACTCAGAACCGCGGTCTCGAAACCGAACGTACGGTCAATCAGGTTCAAGTCGTTGTCTATGGTTTTCGGGATGCCGATAACGGAAATCGGCTGATGGCGCTTCTTCACCTCCTCGGCGATAGCATGGGCGCCACGAAGCGTACCATCACCACCGATACAGAAGAGGACGTTGATATTAAGACGCATCAGGGTATCGACCATGGTACTCGGTTCCTGGTTCCCGCGGGAACTTCCGAGAATGGTACCGCCGTCTTCCTGAATGGCATCGACGACATCAGGATTCAGCACAATCGGCGAATACCCGTATTCAGGATTCAGTCCGCGATAGCCATACGGGATACCGAAAATGTTCCTCACCCCGTAGTCAAACCAGAGCACCTGCACAAGCCCCTTGATGACGTTATTGAGGCCAGGGCAAAGACCGCCGCAAGTGACAATGCCCGCACGCGTCCATGCAGGATCGTGGAAAATAGTCTCTCTCGGGCCAGCTGCTTCAAGAGAAGGGATGCTAACACCTTCCTTGGTGTACTTGGAAATCAACTCGACATCCGTCGTCAAGCTGATCTTGTCGCAGTCAGAAACAAACGGCACCCCTTTCATGGGCGACTTCAAAGTTCCCTTACCGACAGTTTCGATGGATAAATCGTACTGCGCCGGATTCCTGAGAATGTCTTCCTGTGTCATGCAATTACTCCTAGACTCTTTCCAAAAACTTTAAGCACCAACCATGAGAAAATACATAATCCAAAATTAGATGGACAAGGGCGGGAAATGGATTTTCGTACGCAGACCCGGATTGGAATTTTCCAGTTCAATCGTCATGTTGCTGAGTGAACAGAGCTTCTTGACCATGGAAAGTCCGATGCCCGTCCCGCTCGTCTTGCGGGTCATCTCGTTTTCAATGCGGTAGAATTCCTGGAACACCTTCTTCATCTCGCTTTGCGGAATGCCCGGTCCGTAGTCGCGCACGGCGAGGTACATGTCCGTATCCTTGATTCTAAGTTCGATATTCACCATCTTGTAGTCGGCATTTTTCGAGAACTTCAGTGAGTTGTCCACCAGGTTCATCAGAATCTGCATGATGGCATCGCGGTCAATCATAAGACTGATGTTGTCCGCCTCGGTATCCGAGGAAACAGTCAAGGAGAAGCCCTGTTTTTCGACATTTTTGCTGTAGGTCGAGACAAAGTCGTCCAAGATAACTTTCGGTCGGTCCATGCGGAGCTGCACGTTCCAGCGGTTTCCGTCCAGCTTTGACAAGTTCAGCACATTCTGGATGAGGCGCGAAAGGCGGTCCGCCTCGCTCGCAATTTGCCCATAGTACTTCTGCCGCTTGTCCTCGCTTGCAACCCATGAATTTTGCAGAAGTTCCGCATACATCTTGATTGCCGTGAGAGGCGTCTTGAGTTCATGCGTAATCGCCGAGACGAAGTCCTGGCGCTTTGCGGCAAGCTTCACCTTGCTCTGCGTAAAGCGGTAGATGGAAATGAGACCGATGGCGAGAATGCCAAGCATAAGGCCACCCACGACAAAGACAAACTCGCTGCCCGGCGCATTCTGCGTCGTGTACATCTCGAACGTGATATCCGAGAACGGCGGCAGAAGCGTTTCAGAGATGAGTTTTTCTGTAATTCGGCTCTGCTGCCCAAAAGTCAGCAATGGATCTTGTCCATGCTTGAACATGAGAACCAAAGGATCCTGTTGGCGGTCCTTCGTTACACCCATGTACTTGTTGACTTCGTTCCTGACAAGGCTTTCGAGATACGCTCTAGCATCAATGATGAAGCCCTGAATGAAAACTTCCGTTCCCCGCCTCACGCTGCGGTGGAAAATGATATAGCAGGAATCGACTATTGACTGGAAAGATTCAATTTCCACTTCAAGAGAATGCGTTGTATCCGTCTTGATGAGATTGACCAGCATTCCCGAAGTGTCAATTTTCGTAGATTCAACACCGAATGCAAATTCACTTATTTGTGTCGTCTGCTCTACACGGGGTTTATTGCTTTTACCCTTATTCTTGGATATGGAAAGATCCAAATCCTGTCTGTAAATTTGGTCTATAAGCCTCGTATCACCTGTCGCCAGTTGCCTGATATTGGAATTTTCCTGTTCAGAGGAACTGGCAACTTGCAGATTCGCCGCAGGATTGATGCTAGAAAAAGCGGAGCGATTCAAAATGCCGCTAATGCTCTTTCGAACAGCCTCGCGCTTTTCACGATCCACCATCGGAATCTGTTCCAAGACGCCATCAGGTAAAACCGGCGTACTAATGTTTCCCGAGGGATCCAACTGAAAATGTCCAATCAAACCAGCGTAATGGCTCCGTATCGGAAATTCCGCAAGTTCGGACATTGTAATTTCTTCACCGCCAAACACAGGAACCGTGCGTATGAACCTATAATCGGTATAGGAACGCCTATCCTCAATTGCAAGGTCAGCGGCAATATTCCTGTTCACATTCTGCTGAACAGAATAGGCATGTTCCTTGTAGCCGAAAAGCGATGACGCCTGCAACTGCGTATAGGAATGGCTGAGCAAAATTATTACGGGTATCGTAATAACAATAAAAATCGCCACAAAAACGAGACGATCTTTATAAGCAGAGCATTTGGCCTTGAGAACCGCACGCTTGCTTGAGAGGAATGTCGAAATCTTGCTTTTTATAGTGACTTCTCACTTTCAGGGGTAGAACGCATCTGATAGCCTTCGCCACGGAAAGTCACGAGGAGCTTCGGATGGGACGGGTCGTCCTCTATTTTCTTGCGCAACTTGGTAATGTGGATATCGACGGTACGTGTATCGACAGATTCCGCATTTTCGTAACCCCAAACCTTGCGAAGGAGTTCCGCACGCGGAACCGCATGATCGCGATTGTTCCACAAGTATTCGAGAATTTCGATTTCCTTGCGGGTAAAGGCAAGTTCCTCGCTGCCACGGACGCCCGTGTATTCACGGAAATTCACCTTGAGGTTTCCGGCAACAAGCTTTCCTTCGTTTTCCATCGTCTGACGGCTGCGACGAAGCACTGCCTCGATACGCGCAAGCAGCATCGGAACAGAGAACGGCTTCGGGATATAGTCATCGGCACCATACTTGAGGCCGTTGATGATATCGTCATCGGAGTTCTTTGCAGACAGAATGATAATCGGAAGACTCTTGTCCTTTTCACGAATTTTGTCACAAACTGTGAAACCATCCATGCCAGGAAGCATCAAATCCAAGAGCACAAGACCATATTGACCAGAAAGTGCTTCTGCAAGTCCGCTTTCACCATCTACGACATGTTTGACGCGATAGCCGTTAAGTTCGCAAAGATCAACGAGCCCTTCGGCAATAGCAATTTCATCCTCGATAATGAGAATGTTCGTGCTGCTTGTATTTTGAGTCATTCTTCAATTCCTGCTACTATGCTGTTTTAAATTTAAAGAGCGAAACCGCCACCGATTTCAAATGCGAAATGCCCGGCATCAATATCGCTATCGTAGTCACCGCCCAAGTAGACCTTGGCATTTGCATACAATGCTATCGGGATAATCGGAAGCTTGGCGCGAGCACCAATCATGGCATGGAAGCCGATGCTCTTGTTGAGTCCCTTATCCAAGGCCTCGTCCGCAACTTCTTCAGCAAGCTCCTTAGACAAAGCCTTCGGATCGCTAAGAAGTTCAGCCATCTTTTCGTCTCTGTACTTAGCCTTCATATCGCTGAAGATTCCGTCAACAAATTTCTTGTTCAGGATAAAGGTGTTGAGATGATAGGTGATACCGGCACCGATATACGGGTGGACAATCGGGAGCCACTTAAGGAACGGATAAGCAATGGTCAAGTCGCCGTTCATGGCTACATATTTCGGAGTAGCCTTGCCAAACGGAACACCAGCAAGTTCAATCTCGAGAGGAACTCTAACTTCCGCATCGCCACCCGGTACATAGAAAGCGGCGCTATAGGAAGCGAATTGGATGTTGAAAGTCGCTTCAACGTCAATGAACGGGAGAAAATCTATCCAAGCCTTGAAACCAAAGCCCTGGATATTGGAAAAACTGCCATGGTCAAACTTGAGAAGATCCCCAGTCCCTTCGATTGACGCCTTTTCAGCGGACTTGAGCTTCGTGCCAACATTCGGGGAATAATGACCACCGATACCGATGATAGCGAAGGATTGAGAAACCAAAAGTGCAGCCGCAGCCACCAAAATCTTAAAATTCATAAATTGCTCCTAGGAATATTTCGCTCTTGAAATTAACTAAAAAATTAAAAAAAAGGAGAATATAACAAAGAAAAAATATGGATACTAGTGCTTTTTCCGCAATTTTTACTCAATAGCCGGCACAAATATGAACTTTTTTCGCCCTTTTTCCACAGAAATTCCGTTAAAATGGAATTCCTTCGCCATTTCCCCGCGTTTTCCAAGAGCATAGACAGAAACATCGTGAGTACCGACTTCAACAGGCAGACGAATCATTTGAATGGAATTCGGCATGAAAAGTCCAAGGCGAAGGTCCGCCTGTTCCATTTGGCCCTGCGCCACATCGACACCGATATTGGTAAAAAGGCTCACCAAGGGGTTGCCACTCGCATGGTTCACAGCCTGTTTCGTCTTCTGGGCGGCAATCGTGCGCAAAACAACTCGAAGCGCCGTACGCGAAATGACGGAGGCGGACTCATCATACATGTTCAGCTCCAGCTCCTTGTCTACGGCGACAACTTTTTCTGGGCGATACCCGGCAGTCCCGTCCAGCGATATGTCAAAATGGTTCACGCGACTTTCCAGACTCCTAATTTCAGGGAGAGCAAACCCGACATGGAACGTCTGGCCGTTAGTCGCACCCGCAGCCAGAGGAGCGGCCAAGGTTCTACTCTCCATTCTACCGCTCTTTCCATCTTTATACGTCAGATTGAGCGCACCACCATTGATATAAGTCCCTGACATGTAGAGTTCCCCAAGAATGGGGCTGTGCCCCGCATAGCCGACAACAATGATTTCCTGTCCAAGCTCCCTAGAAGCAGAAGCCTTCGGTGTTGGAACTTCCCCGTCAAGTCCAAGCGCCTTGAGGTCATCCTCACGATCGTTCCGCTTGAGATTTTCGACAATGTACTCCCGGACTTCCTTCGGCAACTTGAGGAGACTCTCCTCGTAGGCTTTCGCAGTCTTGTAATAGGCAATGGAGGCGTCATCAAATTCACCAGTCATTTCATAGATAAGTGCGGAGAGATAACGCAAGAACCCGTTGTCGTTCACCTTTTCGTTATCCTTCTGATAAAGTTCGGCCATCGCCTTGTGGGCGCGTTTCACCTCGACCAAAGCGTCATCGAGCATTCCTTTCGCAATGTAGTTCAGAATCTGGAATTCATATAGAGAAAGTATTTCATACGGACGCGGCCTGTAGGGGCGGACATTGTCGTTCACGAGTATAGCCGCAGCCTCGTTCGAGACAGAACGCGCATAGAGGTCGTCGTGAACCTTTTCCGCCTTTTCAAGAGTCTTGATACTTTGGTCATAATTTCCATTGTAGTGGTGAAGAACGCCCAAGTCATAGTAGTACAGGAACTCGCTATTGCTTCCATACAAGTCCTCTCGTTGCTTTTCTATTTCCTGTATAGCCGCATCAACCCCCTGCCTTTCGAGTACGGGAGCAAGAGTCTCGTAGCGCGTCATGGATTTATTCGCACAGGCGGAGAACATGAAAGAGACTAAAAGCAATAGGAGAATCCGATAAGCCATTAAATTGAAATCCTTTTAAAAAACGACAATAGGTAAGACAATGTTTATACAAAACAGCGACTTATGGAGTTTTAGCCATAAATCGCTTTTGCGGAAATAAGATTCTCAAGGGATGCTACATCTTCACACTATTTCTAGAAACGAACTTCTTGATTTTCTTGTCGCCAAGCCAAACCTTGCGATGCGTCTGGATTTCCGTCAGTTCCATGTCTATCTGGTAATAGATGACCTGGTCGTCGCCATCCATGTCGATGATGGAGTTGATGTTGCCCGTGAGCATCAGGTCGGCACCGACTTCCATGCCCGCTTCCTTGGCGGTTTCCGCACTGGCATTCTCGGCCTGGTCGGCAAGTTCATTGCGCAAGTCTTCACGCTCGTATGCATTGGCGACAAAATCAACCTTACCCGAATTGATAAGCACGCGCTCGATATCCTTGATGAAGGTTTCAACGCTAATGTGCTCGTGACTCTTGTTGCGGACCTTGCCTATCACGACAGTCGGTACGCCGCCTTTTTTCTGGCTCAAATCCTGATACCAGGGGCGGTTGAGGCAATCGTCAATCATTTCCTCGGCAACAAGTCTCGAATCGGTATCGTTCCAGGAACCGGACAAGTCCGTCACAGATCTTTCGTCAATTCTGGTCACAGTCGTCGGGGTACCTCCTGATGCAACGCAACCTGTTAAAAGAGCCAAGCTTGCACAAACTCCCCAAAGCAAACATTTGGACATAGAAACCTCTTGAATTTATGATTTTATATACAATATATACAAAAAAACTCCCGCCAAGCGGGAGTTTGCATTTCTATTTAAATTCGATTAGCGTTTTTTCTTCTTTTTCTTGCTCGGAGTACCAGCGGTAGCATCGAGTTCGACCTCGATGGTCTCTTCGCCCTTCACGGTGACAAGAGCTTCTGCAGACCTGTGATTGCTGCATTCAGCACGAATCACGTGGTCACCGGCATCCAAGTTATGGATGGTGAGCTGGGCGCCATCGGTCTTGTCAGAGTTGTCGCCATCGACATAGATGAGGCACTTGCCCGGCTTTGTCGTCACCTTGATGTTGCCCTTAGGAATCTTGGTACCGAAGTCGAAAACGTTACGTTCGTCCTTGCCCGGCCAGATATTCACGCGCTGTTTCACGAGCTCGTAGCCCTGGTCAATCACGACGAGATTCTGACGACCGGACTGGACCTGCATATCTTGAATGGGGCTCTTGCCGAGAAGTTCGCTGCCAAGGTAAACATCGCTGTTAGGAGGATTGGTGATGACAGTGATGGTAGCAGGCTTGCCACGAGGAGGTGGTTCTTCATCAGCTAAAGCTGCACTAAATAAAAATGCCACCAGCAAGGCGAGAATGGACAGTTTTTTCATTGTGGATGTACTCCTGTTTTGTTTGTACACGTGTTTATAAAAAGCGCATTAACGTTTGGCCACCGCTAAAATACAAAAACTGCAAATGCATTGGCGAACATTAATTATCCACGTAAGAATTTAATTCTTTTTGACTAAACGATTTGTTAAGTAATGGTAAAATGTGTGCAAAAAAAGGCATTTTATACGGGAAGTTGCTAATTTTACTCTAAAACACGGAGTCAAAAATAGTTCGTATGAAAGGCCTCTATCAAAAAATTCGCAGTCTTGATGGTAAAAACTATGGTTTGTACAAGTCCCTCTCCGAAAAGTCCTGGGACTTCGGCGACTTCTCGCTGGAATTTCTCCACGTTCAAGGAGACCCGTATGCCCCCGCCTCCAGAGTGATGGTCAAGGCGAACTTGCAGATGCTCGGATACGCTTCGGAATGGGGAAGTTCCTTCGAACGACGACTGGCCTTGAGCGACTATTTGTATAGGCGGATGAGCTCCCTCGTACAGGAGCGCTACCCGGAAAAAGACGGAGCCATCGCATTCGACATGGCAGGCCCAGAAATGCTCGTGCGCAATTCCCTGTGGATTGACAACGGTGAACTGCGAGCCTGCCTCCAGGTGCGTTTGCCCGGAGACGGTCGCAAGATTCAAGCCGAAGCTGCCGCCGAAATTTTGACGATGGTGCTCCCGGACCTAGTCTCTGCAGGACTTCACTGTGACAAGAGCGACGAGGCAGCACGAAATGCGCATTACCAGGTGCTTGCCGACCGCGCCATCATTTTGCAGGAACTGCAAGCGCGCAAGCTCGCCGCATTCATGCCGGACGGAGCCATACTTCCGCGTGCATCTGGAATCTCCGAAGCGCCCCTTGAAAGAGCCATTCCATTTGAATCTCCAGCGGAACTCGCAGTCACCTTGAATGTGAACGGTCGCGAAATCCGCGGCATGGGAATTCCGAGAGGCGTAACCGTCATCACCGGTGGCGCCTTCCACGGAAAGTCGACTCTTTTGCAGGCGCTGACACGCGCCGTCTATCCACATATTCCTGGAGATGGCCGCGAAGGCATCGTCATCGATGAATCGGCATTGCGCATCGGCGTAGAGGACGGCCGTAGCGTACGCGGAACAGACCTTTCGCAATTTGTACGCAATCTTCCAGGTGGAGTTTCGACGAAAACTTTTACGACAGCATCCGCATCCGGCTCCACAAGCGAGGCGGCGAATTTACTCGAGGCAATGGAAGCAGGCTCCCGCACATTCCTTATCGACGAAGACTCTTCCGCAGTGAACTTCATGATTCGCGATGTACGCGTCCGAAAACTCCTCGGCGATGAACGCGAACCCTTGATTCCGCTTACTGACCGCATCCGTGAAATCTGCTACGGCAAGAAAGATGCGTCCGTTGAAGCACCGGCTTACAGTTTCATCATCGTCGCCGGAGCCTGCGGTGATTACCTTGAACTTGCAGACAATATCATCATCATGGCAAACTACAAGGCGGAATGCGCAAAGACCGCAGGAAAGACCTGCGAAGCCCTAGCAAGTTCTACAGAGCAAACCGCGGCAAACCCGCCACCCTTTGAAGCGCCCGTCTGCCGCCATTTCGCGGACTACATCAAGCCGCTACAAAAAGGCCTCCGTCCCACCTCCACTGTAGAGCGTCAGGTAAAAGTCAAGCTAGCCGGTGATTACCTTGTACAAATCGGGTTCCTCGTCTCAGATACAAGTCGTCTCGTAACACTTGCAAACAAGCAGCAGCGTCTAGGCGCAGGATTCATGCTCCTGAATCTCTGCCAAAACGCCATCAGCAACAATGACGCATCCGACATCCAGTCTTCTGGAAACGCAACCATCACAGATGCAATTCAGAAACTCTGCGAAAGAATCCAGAATGTGGGATTCCGCAACCTGCCGCAGGGCATGAGTCGCGAAATGAGTCTCCCACGCGCAGTCGATATCGCCTGCGTCCTCTTTCGGCTGCGCGAGAAGTAGTGGCCGGTAGCAGGATCCTGCGAACATTGAACAATTTTTGCATCCGGGGATGCTATCCGCGGACGAGCCCGGCATGATTCCGCACTTTATTTGGATACGGACATAGGGGGGATTTCCCGGCCCCCCAATATGACAAGGGAAGCCTGTATGGAGACATGGGCAGGCGCAGAATATTTCAAAAAGCTCCCTTGACACGGCCCGGAAGCCGACAGCCCGGAAAAGCGACCCACCGGCGAAGCCGGTGGT
>JAZLIJ010000241.1:0-8419 GCA_045617325.1 Fibrobacter sp. | reverse complement strand
CGAGTGTCGCGGCCGTGGTGGACGCTTTCAGCGTCCATGGCTTCGCTCACAAATAATCGTAAACAAGTTTACGATTGCTTGATTCGCTTGCGCATTGTTGCACGGACATGACCGAGGCCAGCATTTGGCACAAGAGCGAAGCGATTGTGCAATGAACAATGAACAATGAACAATTAACAATGAACAATGAACAATGGATAACTTATGTGGATGGAGATGTGTGTAAAATTATGAAGTATAAATTATGAGTTATGAGATTTTCGCGGAAACGAGATGCTATTATCCTTCTTTAGGGGAACGTCGTCCAGTTGTGACCACAACAATCATGGTTCAGTAGATGAGAAACATTGCCGCGTCCCTACGCCTCCGCGCCGCCGGCGCCAAATTTTCATCTTATAACTTATAACTATCATAAGCATCAATAATCCATGTTGGAATAACATTCTGCGTGAAAACCGCTTCCTAAAAAAACTTTCCTGAAAGAAATGTAAACTTTTTATATACGTTTATAGAATGGACTGAAATTCCCTCCGAGGAGGTTCCTTATGAAAAATTACTCCAGATTCCTTTTGGCTGGTGCGCTCTGTGTTGCCGCGCTTGGCCTCGTGGCCTGCTCGGACGATTCCAGCAGCACCGCTCCCGCGAACGACGAAAAGAAAAGTACCGGCACCTGGGACGATATTCAGATTTTTGACGCAAAGTCCGACCTGCCCGGTTGCGACAAGTTCGACGGCGTTGCCGCACAAGTCGTTGACGAAAAATCATTCTTCGCCTGCATTGACGGCAAATGGGAACAGATAAATGTGTCCGCCCCCGCCTACGAACAACTCCCCGAATGCACCGCCTCCCTGAACGACTTCTGCATCGACATCACCGACGGCGACGAAATCCAGAAATCCTACGTCTGCGACGAAGGCCGGTGGGTCAAAGGCAACCGTGCAGAGGGTGGAATCGGTGGTTGTTTGAAAGGTGATGACAACTGGCGACCACTTCGCTGAGGAGCCCGGTGAGGTGAAACCGGTGGTTGTTTGAAAGGTGATGACAACAGGTACTGGAACTGACGCTTTCGTTCAAGTGGTGGAATCGGTGGTTGTTTGAAAAGGTAATGACAACAGGTTGGGGGAGTCATCCTTGCGGTAGTCGGGTGAAACCGGTAGTTGCCTAAATGATGATGATACCCCCTAACGCTCGCCGTTAAATTGCTTCCGTCATCCGTTGCCCCGCGCGGGATCTCACAGTCGCATCCCAAACGCATCCCCCCCCGCGCCGCTGGCGCCAAACTTCCATCTTATAACTCATAATTCATAATTCATAACTCATAACTTGTTGCCGTCGCCTAGCCGCTCCTTCGCAGAATTGGTGCTGCAATCTAAATGTTCAGAAAAGATCCCGTGTCGGAGCACGGGATGACGTAGATGGGGTATGCCGAAAAATGCACAAGCCGCATCCCCTCTCTCTACGCCTTGATTTCCAAGTCAATCGTTCTTGCTTCGGAGTCGTGATTCTTGATGGTGAGGTATTTTGCAAGAAGCTTGTCGGAAACATCGCCTGTATTTTTGATGACGCCCTTGGGGATGCCTGCGTAAGACATGTGCAGGTTTATTTCCGAACCTTCTTCGCTTGCTGAAAGCGCAAGGTGAATGTCCGGATCCGTTTCGTCTGAAATAGTTGGCAGCATCTTGTTTATCACCAGCTCTTCGATGGAAATCTGGATGGCGTTCAGCTGATGTCGATTTAGGAATTGTCTTGTCGCGAATTTCTCGATTTCGCCCATCATGCCGAGAAAATCGAACGTCTTGCTGTGAATCTCAAAATTCCAGCTGCGGATGCGGTAGATGAAGGCGCGGGTGCGTTCCTTCTGCGGGTTAGTGAAAATCTGCTCGGGGGAGCCTTCCTCGTAAATGATGCCCTGATCCATGTAAAAAATTCTCGTCGAGACATCCCTCGCGAAGCGCATTTCATGCGTCACAATCAGCATGGTCATGCCCTGTTTTGCAAGTCCCGAAATCACGCTCAACACCTCACTCACCATGGTCGGGTCGAGTGCCGAAGTCGGTTCGTCGAACAAGAGAATCTCGGGCTTCATCGCAAGGGCGCGGGCGATGGCTACACGCTGCTTCTGTCCGCCCGAAAGTTCATCGGGATAGTTGAAAGCCTTGTCTTTCAGACCTACCATGTCGAGCAGCCGCAGCGCCTCGTCGTAAGCTTCCTGCTTCGAAACATGCAGCAAGTCCATGGGGGCCATCATGATGTTCTCGATGACCATCTTGTGTGCAAACAAGTTAAAAGACTGGAATACCATTCCCATCTTCTGGCGCACTTTCGAAAGGTCCGTCTTCTTGTCGAGCACGTTCATGCCGTCGACAACGATTTCTCCAGATGTCGGAGTCTCAAGCCGGTTCAGGCAACGGAGCAGAGTGGACTTGCCGGTACCGGAGGGCCCGATAATCGAAATGACTTCGCCCTTCTTGATTTCTGCGTTCACATCCTTCAAGGGGGTGGCATTTGGATAAACTTTGTTAAGGTGGCGAATTGTAATCATGTTAGTTTACTCCATTAATCTTGCGAGGGCGGTGTTTGGGGTTTGTCTTCTTTTCGCAGTAAGACAATGCTCCGGTTAAAGCATTTGCTATGATGAAATATAGAACAGCTGTCGCTATCAGCGGGAGGAACTCCTTCCGTTTAATCAACGCGGAATATTGTATATTTCCCTTGCGCCTCGGCGCCTGACTTAAACCTCATACCTCAGAGCTCGCGTAGCGAGCGCCCTTATACCTCGCTCCTAATATGCACCCATCTGCTTTTGTCCATCCTTCCGCGAAAATTCATGAATCTGCCGTTGTTGGTCCTTGGTGCGTCATTGACGAAAATGCGGAAATCGGCCCCGGTGTTGTTCTGGAATGCAGGGTGCATGTATATGGTGGAGTTTCGGTTGGCGCGAATACGCATGTGTACGATGGCGCCATTCTCGGAGCCCCTCCGCAGGATTTGAAGTATGCAGGGGAGCCGACTCGACTTGAAATTGACGAATCCTGCATCATTCGCGAATACTGTACGCTGAATCGCGGTACGGTGCAAGGTGGCGGTTGCACGAAAATTGGACCGCATGTGCTGATTATGGCGTATTCGCATGTGGGTCACGACTGCGAAATTGGTGAGCATGCCGTGCTTGCCAACTGCTGCCAGCTTGGAGGGCACGTGCGCATTGGGGCCTTTGCGACAATTGGCGGGACGACTGCTATCCAGCAGCATAACCAGGTGGGCGCCTACGCGTTCGTGGGCGGAACTCTCAAGGTGGATAGGGATGTTCCGCCGGCAAGCAAGGCTTTTGGTAACCCGCTCAAGTGGGGCGCCTTGAACCTCCATGCGCTTCGCCTTCACCCGGAGGATTTCCCGCAGGAGCGCGTCGATGCTTTATCCCGCGCCTATCGCGCACTCTACCGCAGCGGTCGCCCCATCGCCGAAGTCGTCGAGGAGCTGAAAAAAGGCCCGGAACCTCTGTTTCAAGCCTTTTTCGATGAGCGTTGGGGAGGCTCCCTCGTCCGACCGTAGTTTATTAGTAGACAGTAGGAAGTAGACTGTAGGCAGTGTTGCTGCTAGAAATGTTCAGGTTAGGATTTAGTGGCTAGAATTTAGTTTTGCATCTGGAGAAGCTTTTGCGAATGCGAGATGCTTTCGCTGATGTGGGATGCGTGGTTTGACGGCTTGAGCGATTTTCGGCAAACTCCAGCACAGTCGTCTTGGCCCCTATCACTTCACTTCGTTTCGTTCCAGGGTGACAGCTGCGATAGGAACACGATAGAATCTAGGGTGAAATTTTAAGGAACAGTGAATTGGTCGCGCAAGAGGCATTCGCTGATGTGGGATGCGCAGACTTGGGGATAGAGCTGTTTTCTGCATGAGGTTTAAGGTTGCGTATTGCGACTTATCGGCCTTAAAAAAAACGGAATTTTGGGAAAATGGTGGCCCAAAAGGTGGGGAAAAGGCGTTTTGGGCCTATATTTTTCGAATAAATTAACGATTTTTCCCGTTTTTCGATGAATCAGGGACACCCCAAGGGACCCAAAATGATAAAAAAGAAGCATTTAGGTCTACCGAAGAACCCGAAAACAGTAATTTCAGCACAAAAAAGGCAAAAGCAGTATATACAACATAACAAAATGTAGGCCCAAAATGGATAAAAATCCTAATTTGGGCCACCAATTTTGAAAAAAAAGCTATTTGAGAGCCCCAAAATAGACCAAAGAGGTCGAACGCTTCGCACCCTGCCCACCGACAGGCGGGCCTATCTGCCAACAGGCAGGCTTGCGATGACGTAGCAGCGGTTTTCCGCAGCCGCGGACACCGAAAGTGTCAACCACTGCGTACTTTTATCCGCTTTTTAACGCGAAAATTGAGAACCGTCATCCTGGCCCCGAGCCGGGACCTCTCAGCAGCATCCCAAACGCATCTCGTTTCCGAGTAATCTCGCGCGAAGCGCCAAACTCCGCCCTAGCCCCTAGATTCTAAACCCTAGACCCTATTTCCATATTTCACCGCCACAACCCTAACGCATCTCGCAGCTGCGAAAACCTGCGGTGAAGCCGCCTCACTTTCATCTCGTGACTTATAACTCATAATTCACAACTCAAGCCAGCCTTGCGCGAAGCGCCTCACTTCCCCCTGCTTACCAAGAGCGAGCAAGGCGAGAGATGCAGAAATGAGCTCGCTCATTTCTATATCCGAGTCGAAGCAGCGGACGCCAAAGGCGTCAACCACTAGTCACTAAATCCTAGCCCCTTCTTCCGCATTTTAATGCAGCAAGCAACTTACTTCGTCAGCACATCCGGGAAACCAGGGTACCAAGCCCCTCCGTAGTAGTCGTAAGCTTCGAAACCGCTTACGTTTGTGTAGGCCCAGTAGTGGAACGACATGCCGTATTGCAAAGCTGCGCTGACGGCCGCCTTCGTCCAATCCGTTCTACCCGCATCGGACGGCGCCGGGTTGCAACGGCTGGGTTCTCCACCGGCGATGCCAAATTCGCCCATGTTCATCGGAATGAAATCCACTCCGTTAATGTCCGGATAATACTTCTTGGCGAGGCTTACATAACCTGCGAAGTCGCTAGGTGCTGATATTACTTTGGCATCATCGCCCTTGCAATCGTAGCCAAGTCCCTGATGTGAATAAGTGTAGGGCTCATAGTAGTGGCCGCTGAAGATGATGTTTCCGTCAGGCGGCATTTTTAGGGAGGGGAGGTCGCCGAATTTTGCCAGGTGGTAGGCTTCGAACATGATCGTCTTGCCTGGGGCCGCCGCACGGATGACCTGATAGGCGCGCATCATGATGTCATTGACTACGTCTGCGCTTGAAATGGAAGGCTCGTTCAGAATTTCAAAGACGACCATGTTGTCGGGGAATGCGTTAAATGTTGTGGCGACCTGGTTCCAAATGGAAAGGAAGTGCAACATTTCCTCTTCGTAGGCGGTCGGATTGTTGGCTTTGTTGCCGCCTACAATCATGAGTTCTGAATAATGGTGCCAGTCGATGACGACCGCAAGCCCTGCGCTGATGGCCATTTGCACATGCTTGACGACTCCTGCAAGGCGTTCCGGATTGACTGTATGGTTCACCGGGTCGGAGTTGTGGTGCCAGCGGACCGGAATGCGCACGCTGTTGAAGCCAGCCGCCTTGATGATGGCGAAGTCGTCGTCGTGGATGGGGTTGCCCCAGCCTTGGTCAAGGTAGTCGTTGAAGTTGAAATTGTACGGGTCTTCAGGGACTTTTTGAGTGCTTTGGTTGACTTTGCTTCCCTTATAGGTGGAGGCGTATCCCTGGTAGCTGTCGGAATCCCAGGAATTGCCGAGGTTGATTCCGCGGCCGAGTCTTGCGTTCATTGCCCTTCCTGCCGTGTAGTCTACAGGTACGGGGACGAATTCCTTGCTGCTGCTACTTTGCGACGGCACGTATTGTGGAGGTGCGCTTGAATTGTCACATGCCGAAAAGATGCAACCTGCGGCGAGAGCCGATAAGAGGAGATGTCTCATAGAAACCTCGTTTTCCTTTCCCAAATTTTTGTTCACCCTAAATCTATATAAAAACATGCAAATATAAAAAAGCCTTGTGATGACTATTTGTTTACGGCAGAATCCAGTGATGAATCGTCGATTTGTTTAATTTTGTATACAAATAAAGCCTGGGCTTTGACAAAAAAATGTGTTTACACTTGAGTCCGCGCCGGATGCCACGCAAAGTCGGATTTCATCTGTTTAAAAGTATGCTTTGCAAATCCTTTTTTGCAAAATGCAAACTAGGATTTATGAAAAAACAAGCTATATTGTAGCTCGATCCGAATTTGGAGAATTGTACCTATTATGAATGGAAAATTAAAAAAAGCCATTTGGAAGTGCGCCCTCGCGGCGATGCTCCTTGCTTCATCTTCTTTTGCTGGTTATGGATTTAGCGATTACCGCGATCGTGACCAGTCCCGCTTTGTCATGAAGGATCCTAAGCCGTTCCGCCCTGATAAGGAAGTTGTCACCGTTGTCATGCGTGAAGCTATTCCGCGTGGTGGTGGCTACACGTACCAGTATCCTCGTGAAAACCCCGAACCGGTACTCACGGATAAGTATGCCATGGAAGGTGCTCTTTCCATGGAAATCGAGCTTATCGCAAGTGACTATTCTGGTGTCGCCATTTGTATTGCCGGTTCCGTCGATTTGACTCCGTATTTGGAAGAAGGTGTCCTCGAATTCTGGATCAAGGGCGACAAGGGTGGCGAAAACGCCTTGTTCGTGCTTGTTGACGATGGCGTGAAGAGCGGTGGCGAATCCTTGCAGGTGAAGCTCCGTTCCAAGAGCCTCGGTGAAATTACAACGGAATGGAAGCATTTCAGCATTCCTCTGAAGCTTTTCGGCATGACCGGTGTGTACTGGGATGCAAAGAATACTCGCGAAGTGATGCTCCCGTTCTCCTGGGCGAACTTCAAGGGATTCCGTCTCGAAGTCCGCAAGGATGAAAACGAAGCCTTCAAGGTTTGGATTGACGATATCGTAATCAAGAAGCATGGCAAACCGTACGAAGGTCCGGCTCACTATCCGTTCCGTAACGAGATTTAAGAGGATTTTATGCGCAAATCAGTTTCTACACTTTTATTGGCTTCCTGCATCGGGGCGGCGTGGGCCGTTCAGCCGCAGGTTCAGCTTGATTCCATTAATGCCTCTTTGGATACTCTTTCCAACAACATGGAATCTACCTTGCTCGGCAAGGACGATCTGCCACTGGCGGTCTCCGGTTACATGGCTTTCCGCGTGAAGAATTTCCAGTATTCCGATCCTAGCCCGTGGGTCAGGGACGATAGAGCCCGCACAAGCGTTGACGCTCTCTTGAATGTGAACGTCGTCGCCATGCCGAACTCCTACATCACCCTTTTCACGAATCTCCTTCTTCCGTTTGACTTGAGCGGCTTCTATACGAACTATCTTGCCAAGCAGCCGACGAATGCACCGTCGAACGACGAACGTGTTCTTTTCAACCACTCTACGGATTATTACGCAGCGACTATCAACGAAGAAATGAACGTTGGTGTCGATATCCGTGCCGGTGTGTTCGGCGCCTACATTACCGCTGGCGGTGTCATCTGGGCAAACGCCTCCCCGCTTACCATGTGGGAGCGTGAAACCAACCCGCGCTTTGTCTGGCAGTACGAACTCTTCGAAGACGAAAAGACGGTAAGTACCTATTATAAGGAAAAGGCTTTCAAGCCGGTGAAGGAAGGCGGACGTGCTTTCTGGACGAACCGTTCCTTCGGTGGCGTCTTTGCAAACGTCTACCAGCTCCCGTTCAACATGAAGGCTCAGTTCCTCATTTCCCAGCCCGCCGATGCTGACGTCGCTACCCGTGACGGTCTCCGCATGTACGGTGGTCAGCCGGGCGAACTTGAAATGATGGGTGGCTACGACTTCCGCGGCTCCGTGATTCATGGACGTATCGCGAAGGAAAAGGTTGCCGACAACTTGACTGTTGGCTTGAACTACATGGGCGTTGTCTATGACAAGGCTACCATCTACGAAGATGAATACCGTACCCAGTGGATCAAGTATGCGAACATGGATCCGACACTTTTGGACAACCATGTCATTACCGCCGACGTGAAAGGTAACGTTACCCCGAAGCTCTACTTGATGGCCGATGTGGGTGTAAGCATCACCGATTCCACGAACTTCTATCAGACTCCGGCTTCCAAGGAAGGAAGCTACACCAGCGAAGCTCACCAGTCTTCGATGGCGGACCCGAAGGTGGGTGTCTATGTGAAGGCACAGAGCAAGTATATCGAAGGCTGGCCGATGACTGTTGAAGCCGTATTCTTCCAGCCGGGCTTCTACTCTCCTTATTCTTTGTCCAATCCTTCTCGTTTCCCGGGCTGGCGCAAGGATGAGTT
>JAZLIJ010000240.1:0-6483 GCA_045617325.1 Fibrobacter sp. | reverse complement strand
GGCCGACGCTTTATTCTCACAACAACAGCCATTTTTCGTTTTAATTGAATAAACATCTTGCTTATGGCCATTTTATTGCGTTTTATCCATTCGTCTTTGTTTTTGCAATTTGTTTTGCCACGGACTTTATCCAGTGAGCCGGATTTGGGCGTGGAATCCCTAAAAATCTGTTTTTGTTGTGTTTTTTTTAGAAAAAAACGAGAATATTCAAATTTGAATTATATTTATGCCCATGCGATATGGTGACATTTCTTTTTTCCAAAGCGGCGTAGCCGTTCCTCTTTTTAGCATTTGCAGCAGGCATAGCATAGGCATTGGCGAGTTTCTCGACCTGATCCCTTTTGCCCAGTGGGCGAAGTTCTGCGACATGAACATCATCCAGCTTTTGCCTGTGAACGATACTGGGTCCGAGTCGAGTCCTTACAGCGCTCGAAGTGCGTTCGCATTGAATCCTGTATTCATCAATATTCAGCTGGTTGAAGGTTCTTCTGCGTTTGAAACCGAAATTGATGAGGCGAAAGCTAAGTTCGACAAACTTGGAAAAATTGACTACTACAAGATTTCTACTTGGAAGCGCGGCATTCTGCGCAAGATTTTCGACTCTCGCTACGATGAATTGAAAAATCAGGATAGGCTTGTCAGCTGGATAAAGAAGAATACCTGGGCGAAACCCTATTGTGTCTATTGTTCCTTGAAGGCTATGAACGGAGAAGCTAGCTGGAAGGATTGGAAAAAGTACCAGGATCCGACCGAGGCCGATATCGACAAACTTTGGACGAAATATTCCAAGGATGTGCTGTTCCAAGCCTGGATGCAGTGCGTTGCCGAGATGCAGTTTAACGCTGCCGTTTCCGAAGTTTCCAAGATGGGCCTTCGTCTCAAGGGTGACATTCCCATCTTGATTAATGAGGACAGCGCGGATGTGTGGTACAACCGCAAGTATTTCTCGCTTGAAGAACGCGCAGGCGCACCTCCTGACATGTTCAGCTATGGTGGGCAGAATTGGGGGTTCCCGACATATCGCTGGGATGTACTTGAACAGGAAAATTTCTCCTGGTGGCGTAGCCGCTTGGCGCAGGCGAGCAAGTTCTACCATGCCTATCGTATTGACCATGTGCTTGGCTTCTTCCGCATTTGGGCGATTCCAGAACAGGAGACTACCGGAATCCTCGGGCGCTTCCAGCCGTCCATTCCGCTTACGTGGGACGTGTTCCGCGAGGCGGGCTTCTGCCACGAAACCCTAGATTATCTGCGCCGGCCGAATTACTCCGTGGATCAGTTGCGCGGTTTCCTCGGTGCTGATGCCGAAAGGCTGATTCCCAAGTATTTCGAAAACCTGCCTGGGAGGACGGACCGCTTTATCCTCAAGGGGGAATTCTCCTCGGAACGCTCTATCGTCTCCTTGAACGAGTCGCAGAATGTGAAGGACGCCATGTTGCGCGTCTATTGGAACCGTGTCTTCATTCCTACAGGTGATGAAAACACTTATTATCCGTACTGGTACTGGTACGAGCAGCCGGTTCTCTTTACGCTTCCGATGAACGAACAGCAGAAGTTGCATGAAATCATCCGTCGAAACGAGGAATCGCAGAATGCGCTTTGGGAAAAGAATGCGATGAAGCTCCTCTCTGTGCTTGCTAGCGAGACTGACATGATGGTTTGTGCCGAGGATCTTGGCGCGGTTCCTCCGTGCGTTCCGACGGTCTTGAAGAAGCTGAATATCATGTCGCTTCGAATCGAGCGCTGGGCCCGCAACTGGAACGCTCCTTATTCTCCTTACTATTCGATGGAGGAGTATCCGCGCCTTTCTGTTTGCACGACTAGCTGCCACGATACATCCTCCTTGCGAGGTCTTTGGAACGAACCCGACTTCGACAAGGCTTTGTACTGGTCGCATGCGCAGCTTTCTGGGATGGCTCCGGAAAAGGTGACGCCCGATGTCGCTTACCGCATTTTGGAGCATGTGTTTACGACGAATAGTTTGTTCTGCATCCTGCCTGTACAGGACTTCTTTGCGCTCTCTGCTGAAAAGTCGGTTGTCGACCCGAAGGAGGAACGTGTGAATGTGCCGGGGACTGTTGGCGGCGCGAACTGGACGTATCGCATGCCTTGTCGCGTGGAGGAACTTTTGTCCGATGCCGCTCTTTGCAACGGAATTCGTTCGCTGATAGATGCGCGTCGTCGTCGTCCGATGTGGAAAATCTAGTCCGCATTTCTGGCGAGGTGCGCTGACATGAAGTCTTTCGTTCCTGGGTGGGTCCGGGATGCTGTGTTTTATCAGATATTTCCGGACCGCTTTTGCCGCAGTCCGAGGTATCGGGCTGTAGGAAAATTTGTCGATTGGGATTCCAAGCCGACGCGGGAGAACATGTTCGGCGGAAACCTTGCCGGAATAGCGGAAAAGCTGGAATATATCGCGGGTCTTGGTGTAAACGCGATTTATCTTTGCCCCATTTTCAAGAGCAATTCCAATCACCGTTACCATACGGTGGATTATTTTGAGATTGATCCTGTGCTTGGGTCTCTCACGGACTTTGACCAGTTGGTGAAAAGGGCTCATGGTCTGGGAATTAGAGTGGTGCTGGACGGGGTGTTCAACCACTGTTCCCGCGGATTTTTTCAGTTCAACAGCTTGATGGAATTGGGACCGAACTCTCCTTATGTGGACTGGTTCCATGTGCATGGTTGGCCTTTGCATGCGTATTCAGGTAAGCCGAATTACGAATGCTGGTGGAATTACCCTGCGCTTCCCAAGTTCAATACGTCGTGCCCTGAGGTGCGTGAATTCCTCTTTTCGGTGGCTGAATACTGGATGAAACGCGGCATTGACGGTTGGCGCCTCGATGTGCCGAACGAAATTGATGACGATAGCTTCTGGCAGGAATTTCGTACGCGTGTGAAGGCGATTGATCCTGATGCGTATATCGTAGGTGAAATTTGGGATGACCCTAGTCGCTGGCTTCAAGGGGACCAGTTTGATGGTGTCATGAACTATCCGTTTAGGAAGGCTGTCATGGCGCATCTTTTTGAACGGAATGGGGAACATCCTGAATTGTCGGAAATTGCGATTCCTGAATTTTTGGAAAGGCTCAAGGCCGCGTTTCCTGCCGGACGATTCGGTGTGCCGATGAATTTATTAGGAAGTCACGATACAACGCGTATTTCGAGCCATCCGCTGAGCGATGTGCGCCGAGTGATGCTTGCTTATGCGCTGATGTTCTTTCTGCCTGGAGCTCCATGCATATATTATGGGGATGAATTGGGGCTAAAGGGGGGCAAGGATCCTGATAATCGGCGGACGATTCCCTGGGAAAAGTTTGAGGAACTTCAGAAAAATCCTGTTCATGAGTGCATCAGGGAATTAGTGGCGCTTCGCAACAGCGAGGAGGCTCTTCGATGCGGAAGCCTTGATTTTGAATGCGGCGAGGAGGGCTTTGCTGTCGTTCGCAAGTATGAAAATGTCGTCTTGCGGCTGGATGTTCGCGAAAGGGGTGCCGAGGGTGAAAACTGCCCTTATTTCGTTATCTCTAAAAACTATACGTAAATTTGGGGTGCGATTTTTTTTCGCCGCACCTTGCCTTGAAAAAAAATTCTATTTTTGCGCGCGCAAGTGTATTTTGAAAAAATGCGCTTTACTTAGCGTTTAATGCCTTTTAAGGGATTACAAATGAAAAAAAACAGATTCGGACTAAGAGAACTTCTCATTCTCATAGTTATTGCAATTTCGGTCTACTCTGTATGGCCGTCTATCGTGGTTCACTCCAAGAAGGGTGAAGCAAAACAGACATTCCTCAAGGAAAATCCGAAGATGGGTGCAAAGTCCATCAACTTCGGTTTGGATCTTGCCGGTGGTACAAGCATTACCCTTCAAATCGACAAGTCCGGTCTTAAGGATGGCGAGGACATCAAGGACATCCAGGCCCAGTCTCTTGAAATCATCCGTAACCGCGTTGACCAGTTCGGTCTTTCTGAACCGCAGATTTCTCCTTCCGGTGATGACCGTATCTTGGTTGAACTGGCTGGTGTAGATGATTCTACTGCAAAGAGCCTTGTCGGTTCCACTGCAAAGCTTGAGTTCAAGATTCTCGCCGAATCTGAAAAGTTTACGCAGGTTGTCGGTCTCATTGACCGCTACTTGACACGTCAGACTTCCGATGTTGCTGCTGATTCCGCTGTCGCTGACACGAATGCGAATGTTGCTGTCAAGGATTCTGCGAAGGACACCACGAAGCAGCTTTCCGATGAAGAACTCCTCGGTGGCAAGGCTTCTGAAAAGGAAGTTGCCAAGGCTGAAGACTCCGCCAAGGTTGATGACGCCGCTCCAGATGCCTTGGTCGGGCAGGGCTTGTCCGCCTACTACATTTCCTTCGGTAATGGTGGCTTTATCGCTGAAGAGAGTGTCGAAAAAATCAAGAAGATTCTCGCTCTCGAAGCTGTCCAGAAGCTCATTCCGCGAGACGTGGTCTTCGCTTTCGGTAGCGGCCTTGAAAAGCTCAGACAGGATTCCAAGCTCAAGGCAAAGCGCCTCTACCTCCTCAAGCGCCGTGCTGAAATGGGCGGTGACGATATCTCTGACGCTCGTCCGTACCGCGTAGGCGATGGAACGAACGCCGGTGAAGTCGCTGTGAGCCTCAAGTTCGCAGGCATCGGCCCGAAGAAGTTCTCCGCTGTGACTGCCGCTAACGTCGGCAAGCAGATGGCCATCGTCCTCGACAACCAGGTCATCAGCGCACCGGTCATCCGCGACCGTATCCCGAACGGCGAAGCCCAGATTACTGGCCTCGAAGACATGGCTGAAGCAAACCGCCTCGCTGTCGTGCTCCGTGCCGGTGCCCTCAAGGCTCCGATGAACATCATCGAAAGCCGCAGCGTGGGTGCGACTCTCGGTGAAGAAAACATTGTCCAGGGCTTCGGCTCCGGTGCAATCGGTCTTCTCATCTGCTTGATCTTCATGGTTGCCTACTACCGCCTTGGTGGTTTCATTGCAAGCATCGGTATGATCATCAACACCTTGGTGACTGCCGCCGTGATGTCCGTGTTCAACGCCACCTTGACCTTGCCGGGTATCGCAGGCTTCATCCTCGTGGTCGGTATGTCTCTTGACGCAAACGTGATTATTTACGAACGTATCCGCGAAGAATTGAAGAATGGTCTTACCGCCCGCGCCGCTGTGGCAAAGGGTTACGAACGTGCATTCAGCGCCATCTTGGACTCTAACTTGACGACTGTGCTCACCGGTCTTATTTTGTACAAGATTGGTACGGGTTCCGTGAAGGGCTTCGGTCTTACTCTTACAATCGGTATTCTCACTTCTCTCTTCTGCGCCATTACCGTTACCCGCGCTATCCTCGACTGGAAGCTTGCAAAGCGTGACGCTACGACGCTCAGCATCGGCAAGGGCTGGAATTGGCTCAACAACGCAAACCTCCGGATTATTCCGAATCGCGGCAAGTTCGGTGTTCTCTCTACAATCTTGATTATTGCAAGTATTGCATGCATCGCTGTGAAGGGCTTTGACTTCAGCATCGATTTTACGGGTGGCCAGGTCTACACCGTGCAGTATCAGGATGATGCTAAGCATGAACGTGACTTGAGCAGCGCTCTGAGGGATGCCGGCATCAAGGATGCCAAGGTGCGTACCTTGGGCGGTACTTCCGCTAACTCCTATCAGGTGAGTGTCCGTGGTGACGATGCCAAGTTCGAAGTGGTCATGGCTCAGGCTTTCGAAAAGGCCAACCAGAAGTGCGAAATTGTCGCTAAGGACGCTGTGGGTCCGACCATCGGTAAGGAACTTCGCTTCAACGCTATCTTGTCTGTGATTCTTGCATGGCTCGGCATCGCCCTCTACGTGTGGTTCCGCTTCGGTAAGCTTGGTCTTGGCTTCGGTGTTTCTGCAGTGCTTGGCCTTATTCACGATACCATTATCACGCTTGGCTTTATCAGCGCCTTCGGCCTTTCCTTCGATGGTGCTTTGATTGCTTCGCTCCTTACGATGATCGGTTACTCCGTCAACGATACCATCGTTAACTTCGACCGTATTCGTGAAAATACCGCATTGTTTGGCGCCTCCAGCTTCGACAAGACTATCAACAGTTCCTTGAACCAGTGCTTCAGCCGTACGATGATTACGTCTCTTACGACTTTGTTCGTGTGCGTCATCCTCTCTGTGAAGGGCGGTTCCTCCATCCGCGACTTCGGCTTGGTGCAGTGCTTCGGTATCCTCATCGGTACCTACTCCTCTGTGTGCGTCTGCTCTCCGATCGTTCTGTGGTGGAGCAAGAAGTTCAAGAAGGGTGTGTAATCCTTAAACGCTAAGTATTTCCAAGGCCTCGGTGAATTGCCGAGGCCTTTCTTGTATAAACAGAAAACTACCGGCTAGGCCGGTAGTTCCGTAAAAGCCTTCTGGCGGTCATGAAAAAAGGATATCCTTTGATTAATATTGAGATGCGGTCTGCCAACTGCGTCACACTAAAATCAAAGGAC
>JAZLIJ010000239.1:0-1794 GCA_045617325.1 Fibrobacter sp. | reverse complement strand
CGGTAGAACGTTCGAAACTTGCGGAACAAGCATACGACATAGTTCTCGCTCTCTCCTTTACCGATGATGAATTTCCAAATTTTATATAGGTCGTCTGATGTCGTTTCGTCAAGTTTCAGCGAAACCTTGCGCTTCTTCTCGTATGCAGAAACGTGCTTCACAATCAGCCTGTATTGTTTCAATGTGCCTTGTTTTAGAGGATTGCGCTCGTTGTTAATAAATCCGTTCAGTGCATCAACAAGTCCAATTACATCATCAGCATATTTGCTTTGTCCATTCTCCGCGTTTTTATTTACGTTTGAAGAAATCGCCACTGTAATTATATCCTGGAGCCATCCTTTTGGGGGATTTTCGCCTTTTACGGAAAGTTCTCTATACGACTGCTCAACAGCATTGCTTATCGAAAAAATAGTTTCCTTTGCATCGGATAGCACTTTATTCAGTTCGACAGACTTTTTGTCGGCATAACTTATACGAGGAATTACAATATGACCATCACGCCAGGTTTCTTTCTTGTTCCCGTTTTTATCGGTAAATGATGATGGTATGAATATACCTGTTTTAGCATATTGGTCAATGTTTCCAATATGAAATCTTGCAATCAGGTTATAGAACTCCATTCCGTCAGAAATAATATATTTTTTTGAAAGTTTAAAAACAAGTCCCATTTTAAAATCAGATTTAATTCGATGCAAATGTATGCAAATTCCCCCAAATTCCCCCAAAATTACGAAAACATATAGAAACATATAATAACTAAATAAATATAAAAAACGATAAAACAACAAATTATCATATTATTATATTTTATCATATTTATTATACGAATCCGCTATGGGCTACCCTCACAAATCCCAATCAACACTAAATCAGTTGGTTGGGATTTTTTATTCAAAAATTTCCCCCAAGAATTCCCCCAAAACTACGATTAGGGGGAAAAGGCTGTCGGATGTTTGCTTTGAAATAGCCGTTTCGCTTCGCGTCCGGCGTTTCCGGCGCGCCGGAGGAACTCTCGGAACGTTGCCGGTGAAATCCATGGACATGCAACGCGAAAACGCGCCACAGCCGCTGAAACGGCCTATGGCGCGTGATTCTCCATGCCCTGCACATGTCTATATTATTCCGAAACGTCTGAGTTCGCTTCTGTTTGCGAACTCGCTTCCCTTCAGCGTTTCGACCGCGACCTGCAAGTCCGCAGGATTGAGCTTGCCCATGCAGGTGAATTCCTTCATCTTCTCAACGCTCACCTTCTTCAGATCAGAGCAGTCGATGAACGAATCGTGTTCGAGGAAGCTGTTGTCCTCTTTCCTGATCGGCTTGTGCAGCCTCTTCCTTTCTTCGGAAAGGTTCCCGTTTATCTCCGAGTTGATGACGATTCCGGCAAACAGCACCTTTCCGCTGTCGCTTCCGACTACGGTGAAATACTTCCGCCTCGTTTCATAGCCTTCGTGCGGCACGATTCCTTCGGGCAGGCCCATGTTGACGGAAAACACGTCGCCTTTCGCTATGACTTCTCCGGCAAGCAGCCTTTTCTGTTCCTCGCTGAATTCCATTCCTGTCAGGATAAAGCCAAGTCCACCTCCATCTGTTCACCGACATACTCCAGCATCCCCTCCGAAGCCCCTCCGGCCTTCGCTATCAGCTTGGGGGAAAGCCTGCCGTTAGAGCCCGCAGCACGCCAAGCCTCGTCGTGCGACTTGCCGACAAGCTCGTTGAACGAAAGGCCTGCGTTTTCCTCTATCGACTGACCTATGGCCTCCGCCTCGGCTTTCGACAGGTAGTCCATGTCGGCAT
>JAZLIJ010000238.1:0-68579 GCA_045617325.1 Fibrobacter sp. | reverse complement strand
CACCCGTTCTCGTAGCGATGGGCGACAACGAAGCACTAGACCGCATCCGCATGCAAATGCGAGACCTCTACGCGCCGCTCAAGGCTCTTGGCGGCATTCTCCGCTTCGTATTCCTCACAGGCATCAGCAAGTTCAGCCAGCTCAGCATCTTCAGCAAACTGAACAACCTCAAAATCATTACCATGATGAATGACTATGCCGCCATCTGTGGCATCACCAAGGAAGAAGTGCTCACGCAGATGCAGCCGGAAATCCAGGCTCTTGCAGATAATCAAGGCAAAACGTACGACGAGGCATGTGCCTTGCTGCAGCAGAAATACGACGGCTACCATTTCAGCAAGAACTCGCCGGATGTTTACAACCCGTTCAGCCTAATAAATTCCTTGAGTGAAGGCGAACTCGACAACTACTGGTTTGCATCAGGTACGCCAATGGTCCTCACGAAACTCATCAAGAAGTTCAACATGGAGCCGGAAGCATTCAGCAAGGGCTTTGAAGCCTCCCAAGAGATGTTCGACGCACCGACGGAGACTGCAACAGACCCCATTCCGATGCTGTACCAAAGCGGCTATCTGACCATCAAGGGTACAAAGTCAGGCAACAGATTCATTCTGGCGTTTCCAAACGAAGAAGTCCGCCTTGGCTTTTTGAAATCCTTGATGCCCTACTATGCAAATGAAATCGTCTCTAAGAACGACACCTTCTTGATGCGTTTTGCAGATACACTCGAAGAAGGCGACCTTGAAAATGCGATGCAGCAAATTAAGGCATTCCTTAGCAGCATTCCCTACAATGCAGAGCACAAGGACGAAAGCCATTACAAGACACTGTTCTTCCTGATCTTCAAGCTTTGCACTCCGTACGTGACACGCGTCGAAGAATGTAGTGCAGCAGGTCGCGCCGATGCCGTCGTCGAAACAGCAACTGCGGTTTACGTCTTCGAATTCAAGCTAGACGCAAACGCCACCGCCGAAGACGCGCTGAAGCAAATTGACGATAAAGGCTATCTGATTCCATATTCCGCGACACTTGCCGCAGATGGTTCGCCGAAGAAGTTGTTCAAAATCGGCGTCAGCTTCGATGTGGAAAAACGCACCATCGGAGAATGGGTTGTAGCGTAGGCGGCGATTTTTGCGTAGTCATTCTAGCGCAAGCAAGAATTAGGAATTCCATATAGACATCCCAAATAATGTACAAAAGGACGTCAAAAAAAATTACTGTAATAGTCTTGACTAGGTGAAATAAACTGTACAGAAAGCTATATGACAACAGATTTTCCCCTAGGCCTCGCTAGCCATCGCTGCCGACCCCAACTATAACGCCAAACACCCACCCCAAATAGGATTGCATCTAACATAGCAATAATTTTTGAAGATGGAGTTTGCAAGGGTTCAGGTTTGAAAGTCCTTATCGCTCTAGTTACTGTGCTACGAGACACTCCTAATTGTTGGGTTATGTCAGTCGCGCAGAATCTTCCGCTTACATAAAGTTCATGGATTTGTTTAGTTCATTCTTGATAGAATTCTTATAAAAAAATTTGCTACAAAGCCTTGTATTTCAGGAAATTTAGGTATCCAAATGACGCTTAAGTTGAAAATTCACAATTTCATCAGAGCATAAACGCAAGGCCGACTAACACCGGCCTTTTTTGTGTTAAAAAAAGAGAAGTTAAGATTAAGAATTCAAAATATACCTAACAGAAAATTGTTTTACCTTGCTAACGACATTCTCAATCAAAGAATCATAATTCAGCCGCCAACTGCAAGCCGATTTCTCATTTTTCGAATCCCCCAACCAGAAGAAAGCGGCAATCCCTATATCCCGCATACCTTGAGCATAACAACCTGCAGGCTTTACACAGAATCCAAGAGTATCCGTACCCAGCCAAGCATCCTTACTTTTCAAATTCAAGAAACTATTCCCTTCAGGAAAAGAGTACCACGAATGTAAAAGAGTGTCATATTCAGCAGTATTCATATGCTTTTTAACCTCAGCATCACGCAAAAAATACTTATCTAGCGATTTAAAATAAATGCTCTTCAAAAAAGCCTTGTATTTTTGCCATACTCCAGTTTTTTCCAAAAAATCCATACAATAGCAGAAATACTCCCAGCAAAAACGAGGACTATTTTTCGTTGTCTTTGCATAAGATTTTAGCTTTGCCAAATCCTCAACTGTAGGTAAATGCCACCCTGGAGGAGCATTTTTTTGAGCAGCCTCCCAATTATACAAACGACCATACTCGTCCATATATGCATAATCTTTAGCATAAGATCCTTCGCAGTCATACCTGAAATTCTCAGCAAACCATATTTGGTCACCAATCTTTACAGTTTTATAAGTATTACCATCTCTAGTATCAGTATAAGTACTTGTTGGACTTATTTCAAGAACTATAGTTTTCGTAATAAAATTTTTTATAACTGTATGAACAAAAGAAACCATCGTTCTAGCGGCACTCGGTTCTATTGAAAAGGATTTGTTTAAAGTACTGGCACAATCCGATATAACCAAATTTTGCTCATTCATAGAAGCATTACGATTAACGAACAGAATATGAGGAATATTCTTTATACACAATAATTTTAAAACATCTCGTTCTTCAAAAAATTTAGAAGACCAAGTATCCAATTCTTCATAAAATTTCTGCAATTTGCTTTCGTCAAAAATATCCAAGCCATACTTTTCCACCATTGCAACAAGCATCTCTGTCGCTGATTGCGGTTGACTTAACTGTTCCTGCAGAGAATTTTCATAATTATAAGGTTCATTACAAAAAGGACACACAGAAAGCTGCTTTAACACATTTTCTGGAAAAGACAAATCGCCATTGCAAAAAGAACACTTCATAATCTATCCTTATTTCACAAGATCCTTCAAGTAATTCACCATCTTTATATATGTCATTTTACAATCATTCAATTGATTGGATTCAATAAATAACATACATTTAGTAATAAATTTTTCATTTATAAAACGGTATACATCCGTTCTATTTTTCAAAGAGTCAATGGATTTGACAATACCTGGTGCTGTTGCATAGTATTCCTTAATCAAGGTCTCCCCACCAGGTTGTTTTGCAAGCCAATTGTCACGGAAACTTCTCAATGTTGTTAATTCACAACAATCATCAGGGAGTCCAAGCTCCTCACAAACAGCAGTGGTTATATAACATCCTGAATCTAGACCAGCATCCTTTCTCAAACCTTTTATCATTTTCGCTTCTTCTTTAGCCATTCGTAGTATACGTTGTTTCGTCTCATAATCAGCATTTTTAAATTTTTTTGAAGATTTTACATTCTTGTAAAATTTATCTTCCTTCCAATGCCTAATATCCTGATTATCCATAACATCCTCATTATCCGCAACTTCTTCATTTTGAGAATCTATGACAATATCAGATGCATCAAAGCCAAGTGGTTTCTCAGCTAGTCCAACTTCAGAAAGTTTAACTATAATTCCGTTACTTTGAACTCCACGAATTTTTGTTTTAGAAACCAAATAGTTGCGACTCGCTAAAAATTTAAAACATTGTAATTGAGGATTAACACAAGTTCCTGGTTTTACATACAAAACTCTTTCACCAATTTCAAACTCATCTTTTCCGACAACAACATTTTTTCCAGAAACAGATGCAACAACAACCCTATCCGCATTAGGTATTGAACAAAAGCCATCTATACGATCAACATATGCCGAAGCATCATTTGGAATGGTAAAAGCGTTCTTATTTTCAACAAGACTTGAAACATCTTCCCCAAAGTTTCGATCAGAAAAACCGGCATCGCTAGCCAAAACGACAACACCTTCGCTCAAAACACCTCGAATTTTTCTTTGGAGAACTTGATAATTACAAGCCTTTAAAAAATCAAAGCATTGAATGTTCGAATTCACATAGGTGTCCGGTTTTACATATAATACTTTATCACCTACATTAAAGTCTCCCTTGCCAACAACAACTTGATTCCCTGCAACAACAGCTATTTCAACACGATTTGCATTACAAATTGACTTTAAACCATCAACCCGTGCTATATAAGCCATCGCATTTTTTGGAATAGCTGGTGATTTTTTTTCTTTCCCATCAATAACTGTTTGAACATTTTCGCCAACAGGTTGTTGTGCAGGAGAAGGAATTGTATAATTAACATCTTCTGCGGGGGCTAAAATTATAGGGTAGCCAATAACAGGGCAAACAGCGTTAAAAGCCTCACCCAAGTCATTCAATGATATTTTGGTTCTACTTGAAATTTCTTTTATTTGCTCTCCCAAAGTTTTCTTCAACGAGCTAATATCAGAATCCGAGTTATCAAGCAATGGCTTAAATGCATCAGAAAACACAAGTTCCATCAGAGCCTTGGCTTCATTCTGCATAGAAAGAGCTTTCACTTCTCGACGCAGCTTACCTATATTTTCCTTCAAGAAAATTTCAGTGTCATAATCAGCAACCAATTGTTTCAAAAACATTCCAAAATTAGGCTTTGCAGAAGTTACCTCCTGGTTATTCAAAAGAGCATTGCAGTAAGGGCAAGTAGAAAGTTGCTTAAGTACAGCTTCCGGGAAATTAAGATTTTGGTTACAATTTAAGCATTTCATTTTACATTCCTTTTTTTGAATACATTTCAGATTTCTACGAATCTTTGATTAAACGAACGGAGCAAGCATATTTCTTACTAAACCAACCTTCATTAAAAAATTCATCACTACATAAAGTACGGAAATACGCATGTTCTTCTGAGTATTCTGTAGCAGCCCAATAAAAAGCACGACGGGAAAAATCACTAAAACAATCAAAACTGCAACGAGATCCCGCGGGCAATGCACCAAAGCCAAATTCATCAGTACCATCATCCCATCTTTTTGACTTTAATGAAGTAGAAACATCGCTATTGCAACAATCATCCACATAAGTTTTTAATTTACTCCACTCTTCCCTTGTTGGTAAATGCCATCCTTCAGGAGCACATTTCATCGCTGAATTCCAAGTATAAAGACGTCCGTATTTTTCAGCATAAGCAGGAATACCATCATAAACAAAGGAATCTTCGCATTTATAGCGAAAGTTTTCCGCAAGCCAAACTTGAGTACCTATTTTTACGGTCTTGTAAACTTCAGCATCACGAGAATCAACAAAGATTCCATTCACTCTTATTCCAAGCACTGCTGCTAAATTAGAAACCCATTTTTTTACATGGTCCTTGTCAACAAAATTAACAACAGATTCCGCTATTTTTTCAATAAAATCAGATTCCGCATTACCTGGATTTTCTGTAAAAAGCAACAAATTCTTTCCAACATCCATCAACAAAAGGAACTGCAATGCTTTTTTCCCAAAGTAACACTCATCAGGCAACGATTTCAGAGCTTTCTGAAGTTTGCCTTCATTTTCTTCGTTAAAGATTTCCCTACCATAATTTTTTACAAGTTCCACAATAATTTCGCCCACAGTTTTGGAAGCGATGGAATTCTCTGGTTCTGCAAGCGGTGCTTTGCAAAAAGGGCATGTAGAAAGCTGCTTGAGTGCAGTTTCTGGGAAATTAAATTCCTGGTTACAATTTAAGCATTTCATTTTACATCCCTCACATAACGAACACAGGCATAATGGTCGTTAATAGCATATTTATTCAAAAAAATTTCATTGTTATCCGCATCTAAGAGAACACAATAGTGTGGATAATCAGCACTGCCGGTTTCTGACGAAGTCCAAAACCATGCTTGAGAAATACCTGTTTCGGAATCTCTCGTTGGGGGACACGCACAAAAGCCAAATAAGTCCAACCCCAGATCAGCCTTGCCATGCCACATTTTTGACGATTTCAAGGCAGATCCTGCATCATACCCTAAAGATTTTATATAAGCATTTAAATCCTGAAAATCTTCTATTGTAGGAAGTCTCCAACCCTCAGGCGCATTTTTTTTCGCCTCATGCCAATCGTACAACCGCCCTAATTCTGGATTCTCGATTTCTTTACCAATAGTGCGAAACTTATCGTCATAATTTTCATTCTTTCCATTGTTCTCTTTAAAATTTTCCGCAAACCATTCCTGATTTCCAATAATACAGGTCTTATATTTGTATTTTATAATTTCACTATCACCGTATCCCCTACTATATTTTATTCCTACGGTAGTTACAGATTTTTTTTGCTCTACAGCAAGCTTTCGCTCCATAGAAACAGGCATTTGCATCACCGTCGTAAGCCAAAGAACTACATCCTTTGCAAATTTTTCAGGAATATCAAACGCCATCAACTCGTCAAGGCAAAAATCAGTCATTCGCTGTTGTTCATTTTTCGAGGCATCAACAACGGAATACAGTTTTTGAGGAATTCTTCTGATGTTTGCCACAAGCAACTTATCGCGAGCAGCATCAAACGGAGCGGAAATCGTCATTAAAGACTTTGCAAACTTAGTTGCATTTTCTTCTTTAAATATTTCCAGCCCGCCAAAGTCTTCGGCAAGTTTTTTCAGTTCTGTCACAACGGAATTCGGTTCAATGGCAGGCAATACCTTTGGGAAAAATGCTCCACAAAAAGGACAAGCTACAAATTTTTTAAGTACATTTTCTTCAAAATCAAGGTCTTTTTTACATCTAGAACAATTCATCATTTCATATCCTTCTCGTTACAGTCACATTAAAAGTTTTCATTTTCTTTTGCCAAGGGAAAAGGGATTCAATCCGATTCCACTTACAAATGACTCAAGAATTTCCTTAGCATTTTTTTGAGCAAGTCCAAAGTCAACCATTTCCTCGAACAACTGCGTTTGTAAATCTCTTAACTCCTTTTGCGGACAATCCGAAGCGGAAACCAAACGACACGGAACATCTATAGCCAACAAAAAAAGAATCTTTCGTCTACACATGTCTCCTTTAGGAAGGAGACTTTTTATCACTTTCAAAAGTTTCTTTTCATTTTCTTCGCAAAAAATTTCCACTCCATAGTCTTTAACAATTTTCACAATTGTAGTAAGCAAACTTTCTTGATCGTTTTGTTCGGCTTCACTTTTAAATTTTTTTTTCACATTTCTTTTATTACCACATGGTGCCTTTTTTGCTTTTAATGCACAAGCAGTTTTTGCAACCATTTTCGCCATAGCCTATCTCCTTACAACTCTAAATCCGATAAACAGTCCATTATCATCTGCATCGGCCAAATTTCGAGCCTTCACAGAGCAAGCTTTTTCGCTACTATTAAAGTAACCGCCACGAATCACACGTTCTTCGTCGTTATCAACTAGAGGATTCACTTGCGACAAGCCTTCATAATCTGACCAGCCATCATTTACCCATTCATGAACGTTTCCAAGCATATCAAAAAGACCAAGCGCATTGTCCTGTTTTTGAGCTACCGGCTGCGTAGAACCACTTGAATTTTCCTTATACCAGGCACATTCAAATAACGACAACTCACTGCAAGTGAGTGCGGCATACTCCCATTCAGCTTCTGTCGGCAAGCGATATCCATTAACATCTAGATGACATTTTCCTTTTGAGTCATAGCATGGAGTCAACCCATCACGTTCACTTAAACGGTTGCAAAACGCAACAGCATCGTTATACGAGACATGCTCCACAGGAAGAGAATCACCTTTGAATTTTGAATTCGATTCTTCACCCATGACTCTCCGCCACTCTTCCTGAGTCACAAGAGTAGACTTCATCTTGAACGCACTTAAGCTCACCGTATGAGCCGGGCGAACATCCCTTGTTCCAGAATCATCGCCCATAGTAAACGAACCGGCAGGGATGTTCACGAAGGCATCGTCCCCGTTATCGCGAACATTTTTGAATACTTCCTCAACGACATCATTCATTTTTTTTGACAACTCGGTAGCAGCATCCTTATTTTTTCGATAAAGTTCAATTTCCTTTTCCAAATCTGCCCGCAATAAAGCCAATTCCCGACGGATTAATTCAACGGATTCAGCACTAAAGATCTCATCTTTTTTTGAATAGGAAGTCCCCTTAACAATGGCTTCGCGCCTAGCTTTCGCGGTTTCATCCCCTATTTTATTTTCAACATCACCCATCAGCGAGTTGAAATGTAAAATAACCTTATTCAAAGCCTTAGACTTTTCCATATCTATTTGAATAAGATTTGCATCGGCATTGATGTGCTTTCTGAATAAGTTTTTCAGTCTTTTTTGAAGGTCTTTCTTTTTATCCGTATTCTGCCGATTCATTTCGGCAAAGAAATCCTCTAAACTTTTTCCTCGATAACCATAGGTTGTTTTCTTATTGGAACTGTACGCAGCAACACCTTCATACGGAATTTCGTTATCATCTAAAATTTCAACCACATAGTCCAAAATTTCATCACAGGCAGACTGAGATTTCACATCAGCCTGGTTGCACACCACATAAATCCGTTTTTCGGGCGCCTCGGCAATAACTGTATTCAAAAAATCCACGTCATTATCCGTCAAAGTACCAGTAGACTTCAGTCCAATAAACCAAAATAACGCCTTAGCCTGTCGAATAAACATAAGCGAGGTTTGAGCGTCTTCACTCGTATAGGAATCGTCAGTCTTTGCTGAATTATAACCCGGTGTATCGATAAAACAAATGTGTTCAAACGTATCTGCCATCTGCGTCTGAATCACAACGGAAGGCATCAAATCCTTGAGATTGAATTGAAAAGACTTTAGGAATTCGTGATCCATCTGCTTATAAGCATCAACTCCAAGATCAACTTTTCCTCCTTTTGAGGTTAGTCCCCACGCTTTCGTTTCTTTTCCAGAAATTACATATGCAGGAATAGCTGTAGAAGGAGTTACCTTCACAGGGAGCGAAATTTCTCTAGTGCAAAAAAGATTGTTACAAAATGTTGATTTTCCACTGCTGAATCCACCAGCTAGAGCTATCGCATTTTTGGAGTAAATATCCTCGTTTCTTACAAAAGTTTCTAAATCCCTTAAAATTCCCTGCATTTCAAGCAAAGCAACAGCCTCTTCGGACAAGGCGTCATCTTGCCTAGTATATTCCATGTAGTCTTTTTCTAGCAGATTTTTAAATTTGAGCAAAGCCTCATTTGGAGCAGGTTTTGCTTCCAAAAGCATCGATACTAGACTAAACTTTTGTTCAATTCCATTTATTACTGTTTCCATCACACCAACGCCTCTATTTCTTTTTGAATGGATTCATACATTGCCATGGATTCCTCTCTATTTTGGATATCCTTGATAAGGGTATCCAATTGGCTACGATAACGTTCCAGCAATGTACTAGTCATGTCTGATTTTTGCATAGAATTCGCATAACGAGCAACTTCATCAGTCAATGTTGTTCGAAGAGTGTTGGAAAGACTTGTCAAATGCGAACGAGCCTCACACAAAATTTCATCACCATCAGAATCTTCACAACTACTAGATTGACAAAGTTTTTGGGGTAACAATCCTCCAGGGAGCTTAAAATCAGGCAAGTTCAGGCCTTCTATAATTGCACGAATTTTGTTGGCGACAGCATCAGAATCAAGGCTTTGATCGGCAGCTTTCTCTGCCCATAAAATGGATATTTTAGAAGCCAATTTACGTTTTAAGCGTTCCAATTCATCCGCAACTTCCAAACTCAAACTTGAATTGACTTTACTAATGAATTCTTCAATACTTGCTCGAACCTGAGGAATGCTTACCCGAGTGTGGTGAGTTTCGTAAGAATGGTACGATTTCCACCACAAGTGACCAGTCGTATAAGAATGAGAACGTGTAAACGAGGTCTTCGCAGCATTCGCCTCCGACTTAGATTCATTAAAAAGCATTCCTACAAAATCAATTAGACTCTTCGTCGTCTCACTTCGCCAATCTGCTACAGTTTCATTGACAACCCGAGTAATACCGGGTTCAACCTTGAGACAAAAACTTTCAACAGCACCTTTCTCGTTCATCAGACTCGCAAGATTTCCATTACGGATTCGTTCCATTTGCTGTTTGATGGACTTTTGCATAATCTCTTTAACTGTAGCAACAGCGTTTTCACGAGAGGTGCAAATTTGTTCGCTGCGACCAGCAAGGATTTCATCTTTACGAGACTTGATACTATCGATTTTTTCTTGAACAACCTCGGCATTTCCTAGTTTTTTTAAAGATTCTCTCGAAACATTTTCATCCTTTTCATTAAAGAAATCCTTAAAACGTTCACACAGATTATTCCATATAGTTTGTTTGTTATCATCCCACATCGTTTTGCGATTTGCAAAAGTCAAATACATGGAATGGCAATCTCCAGATGTCATGATTATTCGGCTCGAATCATTAGATATCAACTGATCAAAGATTCCATTATTATTGATGGATGAAAGGACGGACTGTTGTTGTATAGTCAAAGCAGATTTAACTTCTTCACGAACTTTGAAAACGTCTTCCATGTCAGCATATTCACCGCCAAACAATTCGTTATCTACTTGCGAGGCTAGTACAAACAACTCGCGAAGCCCCTCTTTCTGGGTAATCTTACTGACCACATCTTTATCAACATCATTCAAAAATTGACCAGCAGGGCTCAAAATAAGCACGACATCGCTTGCTTTTAGCAATGCATAGGCAAGTTGATTTCGAGATGGAACAGGATCGTTGAACCCAGGAGTATCCACAATGCGACACCCCTTCAATTTTTCATTAGGATATGCTATTCCAACACTTTGAGTAAACGGCATGTATTTGCCATCGGAACCCACATATTCCCCAAGCATAGAAGAAATAGATTCCAGCGATTCTGGACGCAAAACCTTTTGACCACTCACATCTGATCGATTTACTTTAGATTCCTTAATCAGTTTGTATTGATCAAACGCTCCGGAAAGTCCGACATCTTCTTTTATTTTTCGCAAAGCATTCTTCGCAGCCACTTCTTTTGCTTTTTTTTCATCAAACGGTACGGAGAGTTTCCCCATACGAGAGCGTTCCTCAGACTTTTGCTTTGCTTTTTCAAATTCCGCATCCGTCAATTTTTGCAGTTCACGCTCATAAGCATCACTTTTTTCTTTTAGAGCACGCAAGTCTTCGTCATCAAAGAAATTTACTTTGACTTCCACTTTTTCCGAATACGAAAGTACAGTCAAGGCTGCAGTCATCGGAGTTGCTGCTTTTGGCAAAATATTCCTGCCATCAAAAAGAAGAGCATTCAAAAGGGACGATTTACCGGCTTTTACTCGACCGACAATTCCTATTTGCAAATCCTTGTCATTCTCAACTTTTTCCGCATAATCCTGTCTGATTTTTTCTTCACTAGGCAAGTCCGCTTCGCTACAAGCAGAAATGAAGCCATCCCTTAGAACATCTGCATACTTATTCGCTATTTTTTCAAGAGAGGCTCTTTGCGCAATAACTTTTTCTAAACGAGAATTCATTTTAATTTTTTCCTTTATATACTAGCCCTTAAAGCTTGCAGTTGCATCTTAGACTGTTCCAGCAGTTGCATCTTTTGTACAATATCGGAACAATTTTCCAATTCTTCGTTTGCCTTTTGAACATTATCTCTTGCCGATTTTATCCGAGAATCAAACTGTTCAGAAATAGCTTTAATCGCATTTTCATTTTGACCTTGTAAAATCGGAATAATTTTGGACCGCAAATCCATTTTCATACGAGGAATTGCATTCAAAATTTGGCTTCGTACATTTTCTCGCTGTTTACGTTCTTTTGAAGATTTAGTGAATAGCGAAATGATCTCCGGTAAGAACAAAAGTACAATTTCAATGACGGGAGCAACAACGCTCGTTGCTATGCCTATAGTACCAACAATAGCTTTATAAGCGACTCCCGCACCAGATTTACTTGCATTTGCAGCCATCTTTGACGAAAAATTCATCAAGGATGTCTTGGCAACATCGCCAAAATTACTTGCCAAAGAAGTTATTTTGCCAATAAATTCAGGATTACCAAGAGCAGAAAATGTTTCCTCTACACCAGAAAGTTCCATTTGAAAATTTGTGGAAATTCGTTCGGACACCGTTTTTGAAACTTTACTTACAACAGGTATAACGGCAGAACGAACAATTGCGCTCATTTCCTGAGAGATTGTATCGCTACCACATCCATTCAAGGCCATATCCGTGAGACGCTCTACTTCGTTACTCAAAGCAACGCTAGCTGAATTTACAATTTCATCAGTAGCATCTTCAAAACAATTACTTTTCGCTTCAGCAATCATCATATCGCGACGTCGCTCTAACTTTTCCAAAGCCTCTTCAAGCTCACGAATTGCCACCTTATTCCTATTTCTATCTTGTTTCAATGCAGAAATTTTCAAACCTATCGCAGAATCCACCTCATTGAACAGTTGAATCAAAGGGTCCTTAAAAATATTCTGGAACAACGAATCGGGATTCACCGATTTAAGTAAGTTCTCAAGTTCGGCAGCACCATTTTTTCCTATTGGTTTAGGATTGGCTACAATTCCAAGGGAAACCTCCGCTTGATTTTTGATTTCTTCAATGATTTCGGCAACATCTTTTGGATTACGCAAATTAGCCTTGCTCACAAAGAATGAAAACGACCTACCCATATTTTGGATATCTTGCAATTGGCGGGACATCGAAGAGGTTATTGTTCCACTTTCTACACTTGTTAATACAATGTAGTGAACCCCTTTGTCTAAATAACTCATTATCGCACGATTATGATCATCTCGAGGAGAGTCAAAACCCGGCATGTCCACCAAAACAACGGGTTCAATTTTTTTCAAATTTTCGGCATGAAGATATAGTCGTATATTCCTCCAATTTTTTTGAACATTTCCTATTTCATCAACAGGAACTTTCTTTTCTACCAAGTCATCACCATTTTGAATGACGATTTCTGCATATTCTTCTTCTGAATAACGAAGTTCTGTCGCAACAGCCGTTTCTGGAGTAACCTTAACAGAAAGTACATTTCTTCCAATAAATGAGTTTAAAAGAGTACTCTTGCCAGCGCTAAACTCCCCAACAACAGGAATAAGCAATTCAAGCAGTTCAATCGACTTCTGCATGGACTCTACGTTCTCTGACGATGTTCCGGTCTGTTTAGCAATTTGATAAACCTTCGTAACGAGGTCCAGATAGAGTATTTTAGATTTTAATTCATTCATAAAGTAAAGTTCCTATTTAAATTTCGTTTCTTCGATTTCACCAAATATCTCTTCTTTCAAAATTTACACAAATGAGTTTTTCAACGCAACACAAAAAAAGCGTGGTATCGAATGCACTCACGTCTTGGAGGTTCTGGTAAACCTAAACACCATAAGCACAAACGACCCACGCACAAAGTGCGTGAGCGTCTGCTCTTTCCATGGTGCTCTTAAAAATTTACCAGATTTCCAAGACCGGAATAGAGCAAATACCCTAAATTTGTGGTTCCATACGGATTGAACGCACGGAATATTCTGTTTTTGAAATATAACATCTTTTGCCTCAGAAAAGATGACATCCTTTAAATTCTTTTCAAAAACATCCATAGCAGGTTCGCGTTACTCACCAATACTCAATCAGAAATCCCCGTATTTGCGGCCATGCGGCATAGAGTTGCACAAAAAACATTCCGAGTCATTCCTTGTTTCTAACCGTTCAACGTATCGTTCGATTCACACATAAGCAACTTTTCTGCATTCGGCGTCTACGGCGGCATCCTCTGAATTTGCCGTGACATTTGATTTTGTGGCGTTTTTCGTTTCAGCATCGCATTCACGGCAGAACTTTTCATATTCCTCTTCGGTCACGCCAATTTCAAGCAGTCGCACTTTATGCTCAAACCTGTCCCAGGCTCTATCAGCGGATTCCACCACATGCAGCGCCCCCTCCAGCATTTTGAGGATTTCGGCTCCGATAGTATTTTCGAAGAGATTCCAAAGTTTCGTCTTGAAGCAGTCATATTTGAGTTTATCCGCAACACTTACAGATTCGTCGCATATATCCGGCTTTTTCATAGTCTCATCCTCCTCATCATTTCTTCCACTTCCTCCCCCTCGTCAAGTGCGATTTCATCGGTTTCACCGCAAAAGGCGCAATTTTCTACCCGTTCAATGCGACAGCCGTACCAGCGGAGAATTGTCGGCTTCGCACCTGCGCCAGGCATAGGAAACCAGTTGGCAAAGCGATTTTCACGGCGATTCGCCCACATGTAGTAATTACAAACAAATTCACTTTCTAAAGAACTTATTCCGGATTCTTCACCTCGTGAGAGTTCAACGAGGGCAAGTTTCACCATCATGTTGCATATTGGCGCAATGTCAGCCGAGAGTCCGACTTGCACCACGGCGTTTGCGTCTTCTTCGCTCACATACGCGGCAATTTGTCCGTTGTTACGGCCAGATTCCACGTTGGTGATTTCTTCGGCGTCGCCGGCGAACCAGGAATTCCCTAGCAGGCAGTTGTAACAAGGGCCTCCGGGTACATAGCGGAATACGTCTCCGCCCGCCGCTCGAGTATTGGCACGGCCGAAAATGCACTTCTTTTTTTGCTTCACAAGTGCAGCGTTCAAGTTGAATCGGCTTTTGTTGTTGTCGGTTGCGCAAATCACCAAGTCGGCTTTTGCGACTTCTTCTTCCAGTAATTGCAAGTTTTTATTGATATCTACAGGGAACTTGTCTACAACAGCGTAAGGATTTTTGCCAAGGATGGTATCGTAGATAGCATCAGTTTTGAGGCGGCCCAAATCGTTCACTACGCAGGTGTGACGCATCAGGTTGTGGAGTTCTACGCGGTCAAAGTCAAAGAGCGAAAATGCGCCGACTCCAGCTTTCGCAAGTTCTATTGCGATTTGCGAACCGAAGCTTCCGAGGCCAACAATCATCACGCGTTTCGGCGCAAGGACTTTCACCTCCAAAATTCCCTTGCTGCGCGAATAAAGTTCCTCGCGCGAGGGGATGAACTGCAAATCCAGATTCTGCCAATTTGCAGACCGTAGTTCCCTTTGCGAAAAGGCGGCTACCTTTTTTTCAGTAACCACAACGATGTAGAGGTATTTTTCCCATTCTACAGGATCTTCCAGCGCCGCAAAATCGTTGGTAAAAAGGCAGGGGGATTCTTTGCCGTATCCATGCAGCGGGCGTTCTAGATGCAAATGCACGACACCTTCCCCTTCCCAAGCGCAGGCAACACCGTTCACCGACAATGGGCTATTCGATTCTGCGGAATGGCAGCGCTCCCTGAAACGAAGTATTTCCTGCTGGTCCACAAAGGCTAACATGCGAAGCCTTCCTTGGTCATGCCCGTCACGACGGTTCCCTGTTGCGGAATTTCGCCCTTGGCGATGGGTCTGAATTCACCGGTGGTTTCATCGAACACAAGATCCGTTACCGAGCGTCCACTGCCCTGACCACCTTGTTTACGGATTTCTTCGCCAAGCATTTTATCTGTTATTTCTTTTTTCATGGTATACCTCTTTTTAGTTTGTTTTTACTTTTGATGGTTCAGGTAGTAATCGATGGATCTGCCATCTTTCAGGTGGTACTCGTAGGTCAATAGCCAAAGGCAGCACTTCACATATATCTTGAAAAGCGATACATTCGGCGTCCACGAACTTCCCCCATAATGGCAAATACGAGTCCAGCCATGTTCCGATTCCAGCACATGCATAGATCCGTCCGCAGAATCCATTTTTTCCCCATCATAGTCCCGAAGCATTCTCGTCACGAATACTTTCGGAGGCTCATTCGGGAATTCGCGCAAGTCCATGTGAAGCGTGTACACGTTTTCCCTTGGATGCGCCGCAAAAACGGCATACGGCTTTTTGCCATCCATAAAAAAATGGTACTCGTTCTCGGGAACATTCTTCCGTTTAAACACTGCGATTTCTTGCATGATTCTCCGTGGAGTCAGCGCTTCGCAGACTTCGTCGTCATCATCGTCGTCATCCAACGAAAACAAATTTCTTATAACATCGCCAATCATGGTTTCTCCTCGTTAACTTTTTCCTCACACGGGCGAGTCACCGCGACATAGTATTGCGTGAAGGCTTCCAGAATATCTCCCTGAAAATTCCAGTGGGATTCATCGCCCGCGGCGACTCCGTCCACCCTTATTTCTACAGGCCTCTTCGGAAACAGTTCCGAAAAGAACAAAGTTTCTTCAATTTCACCTTTTACAACTGTTATTGAGACGCACGTCTTTTCATCTAGCCGGACATCTACTTTATCTACATTCTGCTGAGCTTTGAGGAACTTATTGATTTCAACAAGGACCTTCTTATTTTCCGCTTGGTTCAGCCAATAATGCGAATCGAAAGAAACGATCTCATTATTTGCGTTAGCAGTCTCCACACCAAAAGCCCTACCATGGCACGCCATACGCGTTTCAGGGTGGATTAGCAAATCTTTCAAATCCCTGTCGATTAGTGCTCTGAAAGGGCTTTCACATTCCTTGATGCTCCAGCAGGCATGTACATAATCGTAGCCATAATCCTCATGGAAATTGAAGGCATTGAAAGTGGAACGAACGGCATCGCAGTTTCCGATGCACAAGAGGAAACGCCGCAGATGCAACTTATCAATGTTGTGTACCATCGTAGAAGCATCATAGTCGCTAGGCTGAGCAAGTCCCAGCTGATGATGCGAATGCCATTCACCGATATGCTGCAAGCCGTACTTTTCAAGGACAAAGTTTCCAACTTTCAAAAGATAGGACACATCCTGATTAAAGAAAGTTTCCTGGTGATTGGCACCACGACCCGGACCGATAGCGTACAAAACAACAGGAATCCCAGTTGATGTCCAGAAGCCGAAAAGTTGCCCACCCGTTTCAATGTTCTTGTAGTCAAGAATGCAGCGAGAAACGTAGTCAAATTCGCTCCGATAAATAATCGCTACCGGAGACGGCGAATGTTCCCGAGGCTTCGTTTTTAGCATCAAATGTTTTCTAAACCACATTCTTCAGTAACCTCCGCTATCGTTTTTTCGACATTCATTCCCGAGACAATGGCGTTCTTAAACTTTTCCAAGCCCGAGGTCAATTTGGACATTTCGCCCATCAAGCCATCCCCCGTCTTTTTGACAGCAAAGAACATCATGTCCAGTTCAAGAGTTGCAGCGGCAACTTCAGAAATTCCATACTCTTTCATCAAAAACTCAAGTTCATTATCAAAGAAGTCGTCGCGACCATCCACCACATCGTAATCATATTCGCGATTGACGCCATAGAGCTTTTCTTTCAACTCTTTGATGATATCGGATTCATCCCTGTAAGCCGCAAGGACTTCAGCCAAAGTAAAATGGATTTTGTTATTCTCGGAAATCTGATAGTTTTCCATATTAAGCTCCTTTTTTACGAGTTACAAGAAATTGTCATTTCCAAGCATCTCGTCATCTTCACAAAAACAAAAATACCTCTTGAACGAGACTCCCAAAAGAGGGGTGAAAATCATTTTCAAAAACTAGAACTTATATTTTGAGACAAAAAGGAGATTCCGTAAGCAAACAAAAGCTATATTTACTTTTATGACAGATTCTATTAAAATCAAAGTTGCCATACCGACAACCATCAGGAACCAGCTAGAATTGGACATTTCCGATTACGGGCTCAAAGGAGTCGGAGACTTATGTAACTACATCATTGCGCATCGTGAAGACTTGCCCAAATCTAGCGAAAATAAAGACTTCAAGAGAGAATGCAACGAGCTTTTCAAAAACAGTTCTCCGCTTCAATTTACGCTGCACAAGTCTAACATCGATTTCGCAAAATATGCAAACGCAAAAGGAGCAAAGTTAGCATCCATTTGCAGACACTATATTGAGCAATACATTTCGTTACCTAGAGGCAAACGCGAACTGTTTATAAAAAAAGTAGAACTTATAAAAATAGAGAATGCTATAAAAAACAAGCGAAACATAACGCTTTTCTACCGCGGAAAACACAACATCGTATCGCCCTGTTTCATAGCAAGCTCCCCAGCGCAAGTCAGATCGTATCTTGTCGTCTACGATGGTTCCTCTTTCATGGCGTATCGAATTTGCCACATCAAGAACGTCAATATCGAAGATTGCGAAGCATTTCATACAAAGTCCAACCTACTTTTCAAAAAAGCAGAAGATTTCCGCGAGCACTTTGACCCGTTTCTCTGCTACGGCCAGGAACTCCGCGTATCGCTAACCAAAGAAGGCGTACAGCTTTACAAAAGAGCAACTACAAACAGGCCAAAAATTCTCAAGGCGCCCAACGAAAGCAAGAGACAAAAAGACGAAAGTATAAACTTCGCCTTGGAAAATGAAATTCCCGGAGAATACACAATGGAATGCTCCCCAGAACTCGCCAAGGTATACTTTCCGCAATTCCTTGATACAGCGGAAATCATCACCCCGACAATATTGAGGAATTACTTTCGTCAGCGTTTTCTGAACGCCGCCAAAAAATACGGGTTAATGGACCCACCAACAATACAGTCCGAAAACCGAGCGTAGGAATTTTTAGGGCGAAATCAAGTCACCAGATCCCCACCGCCCCCTCTACCCCATTAACTATTAACTATTCATTGTTCATTGCACAGTCGCTGCGCTCCCGTGCCAAATGCTAGGCTCGGAAATGTCCAAGCAAGCTTGGCCGCTTCGCTCGCCTTACGCATTTGTGTTCATTGTTAATTGTTAATTGTTCATTGTTAATTGTTCATTGTTTCGCTCTCATGCCGTAGCAGCCTTGTTCCATGTAACACTCTTCTTTCAGAATTTTCAACTTGTCGCCGCCATTTTCATCAAGGTAAAGCGGAGGCAAAACGACAATCGCCCTGTCGTTCAAGGTTTCAATCGGCAAATATGCGCGAGGTTTATTTTCATCGATATACACAATATTGATGTCACCGATTGGCACATTATAAAAGACAAAGTAACCATCGCCATCCAAGGTGCAGTTGGCATCCAGCCCCTCGATGCGTACGCTTCCGGAGACGTGATTTTCGATGTGGCCCGAGAACATCGTCAATGGCTTGCCTATGAGAATTTCCTTTTTCCCCGAATTTGCAAAGCCACGTTCTTCGCCCTTCGAAGCTAGCAGCACAAAGGGTTTCAGCGAGTCCAGTTGCAGTTCAAAGCACCCGTCTGCGTTGGTTTCAGCGACAACGGAATCACTAGGCGCCACTTGGTCCTTGCCATCGTAATAGGCGACGACACGAGCACCGGCGACTGCTGCACCCGCTGTACCCACAACTACACCGGAATACTTCATCAGAAATTGCATCTCTCCTGCGGAGCTCGCAACATTTGATGATGAGCTTGCGAAAGCGTATGAAGAAGAACTTGCAGAGTTTGGAGACGCGCTTGCGACGGCATTTGAAGCATCATCGCCGCAACCGCAAAATGCAAAAGCCGCAAGCAGCAAAAATCCAAATAAAAACTTGGAATAAAAATTCATTGACTACACCTTTTCCACAACTCACACGGAATAGATAGAAAAATAAGCAGCATAGAGAATCAATACCAGCACACAATAGCTAACGCATTCACCCCTATCAACATGCGAGACTGAGGTTTTCTAGTCGAAGACAAAGCAAATGTGGACTGAAATTTTTCAGCAACACACAGTCCAAACTTTCTCATGAGCCTCACAAAGTCGGTACCACTTTGAACGCAGAAGATTTTTCGCGGGTGATGAGCGGAAATTACCCCTCATCTGTTTACAAGTACAAGATGAATCACCGATGGCTAATAAATTTTTGAACGATATTTTATCCATTATCCTAAAATCTGCAAACATTCCTAAAATCATCACACCCAAATACAATTTTAAAGCTACGGAATAAGTGATTTTCAAAATCTAATTTTACGTTTTTCTCCAATAAATACTACTATTTAAGCACTATGGAAAATTGTCTTTTTTGCAAAATCATCAAGGGAGAAATCCCCTCCAAGAAAATCTACGAAGACGACGACGTTTTCGCATTCTACGACATCGCCCCACAGGCCCCGGTACACTTCCTCGTAGTGCCGAAGCGCCACATCGCAACCGTCATGGACATGAAGCCCGAAGACTGCGAGCTCATGGGCAAGATGCTCTACCGCGCTCAGATTATCGCCAAGGAACTCGGTCTCGAAGAATCGGGCGCACGTTTCGTGTTCAACTGCAAGGCAGACGCCGGTCAAACGGTGTTCCACATTCACCTGCACGTGGTCGGCGGAACACAGATGGGCTGGCCTCCGTTCCCGGCTAAATAGAGTAGAGAACGGCCTTCGACCTTTAGACGAGAGACGAAAGAGGTGCGGGGTGCAAAGCATGTGCCTTGTGCTATTCGGGCGGCGATCGGGCTGTCGCGTTATTGCGAAAACTCGCAAGCTACGAACGCGAATTATGAATTACGAGTTACGAGATTTTAGTTACGCGGCGCAACCGCCAAATTTTCTAGTAATTCATAACTAATAAATCATAATTCATCCTAGCCGCCACTAACCACTAATCACTAAAAAAATGATCAAGTCCCGCGCCATTGTTCTGCACCGTTTTGCATACAGCGACTCCAGCTGGATTGTAAAAGTGCTTACAGAAGAAAGCGGAATTATTTCATTTATCGTAAAAGGCGGCAAGCGAAAGGATTCCCCGTTCAGGGGAGCGCTTGATCCGCTCGCACTTTGCGAAGTCGTTTTCCGAGAGAATCCAAATACGGAGTTGCAGTTCATCAAGGAAGCAACACTCATCGACTGGCGAAAGAACTTGCGCGAAGATTTGCTAAGTTTAGCCAAGGCGCAAGTGATGGCCGAAATGGTATTGCGTTACGCACCACAAGGCGTTCCTCTGCAAGAAGAATTTATTTTACTCGAACAGGCGACAAGCGAACTGGATGCAAGCTGTACCATCTCCGCAAAAAGCGCAGCTACAGCAACCGTCTGCGAAAACAAGGCTAGTTACACCGCGACACCACAAAATGCAAATTCAGAAGCCATGCCTAGCAATTCTTTTCAAGCAATGCCGAGCGGTTTTCAAGGTCACGCAAACGTCCTTTCGAATTTCAAGAGCAACATTTTTGCACAGTGGCTTCTAAGCACCTGCGAAATGTGGGGCTACGATCTGGACCTCGGCACCTGTAGCCGCTGCGGGCGCCCACTTGAGAATGCGGCGGCGGACTTTTCGCCAGAGACCGGCGGCATCATCTGCAAATCATGCCTCGGCATCGGCACCCCGCGCGCTAGGGCAGAAACACTCAGCGGCCTGTGGGCGCTCCACTGCGGCTGCGAAATGCAACAGCCGCGCTTTGCGGAAAACGCCCTCCTCGCCTACCTCAGGGCGCACATCGGATTCCTAAAGGAAATCAACGCACTCCAATTTTTAAACGAGACTCGAAAACTTTTCGGCGAATAGGTTTCATAAGCAGATTACAGTTTTTTGCAAAGAGTATCAAAGTTTGACACTGTTCTCAATTTTATTTCTTCGTAAAAAATGACTTGTTCAGCCGCAAGCTTTTTTCTTTACAAAAAAGCAGCCGACCGCTTTCGCGAATCGGCAGCTTTTTGAAAATTTAAATTCCCTTGCAGGACAAATTAGTCCTTGATACAACGGATGGAATACGCATCGAAAATGACGGTATTGTCTATAGACACATTCCCAGTATTTAAATCCAATTCCATGAAGTAGGCAAAGCCAAGGGGTCTTTGGGTGGATTTATACACACTAGAAGTCCAGAATCTGGCATAACGGGAATCAGCATAGGAGACACCATCAAAAATGGAGCCCGCAGGGAGAGCGGAGAAACCGGACGCATTGCTACCACCAGATTTACCAAAGCCCCAGCCCATCTTCGTCATAAACGCCGTTCCGTCCGTTTTCAAGGCGGCACTCCCCGACTGGTTCGCTCCAAAGTCAGGATCGATGGCTTTAATCATTTTTTTGAACTCCTGATAACTTGGCATACGCCATCCATCGGGGCAAAGGCCTTGCACAGACAAGTTTTCCTTTATACACAGGTCTCCATTAACACATGTATTATCATCCTCTTGACCGACCGCCGCGGCCCAGGGATACACGCGTCCGTACTTGGAACAGTCTCCACCAGTCTTTTGACCATAAGGAGCGCCGCCGCACCAGCTCCGTGTCCCCGGAGCAAAGGAATAATTCAAATTCTCAGCCATCCAGGTCTGTGCATTTTCGCCTTCACCGATAGTCACCATTCTGTACACTTGGTTATCACGGGTGTCGGTAAACGTTTCAAACGTCATGTCGTCATAGCAAACTAATTTTTCCAAGTCATAAGCCTTGCCACCGCACTTGTCATAAGTTTCGCCATTCACGCAGAATTTTTTTGCAGGGTCGTAAGGTTCATCACCACACACCGCTTTGTACAAGATAACAGGTTCATCATCACCGCACTGCAAAGTCACCGTGCCATCCTCGTTGTCCGTACTGGAGCAGCCGTCACCTTTTTCGCCATTTTCGCCACTCCATACATAAATGGTTTTAATGCCACACGATATCGCGACGCCTCCGTTTTCATGAGAACCACTTTTTCCTAAACTTGATATCTCGCAAGATTCGCCATCCGAACCATCCTCGCCATCTTTGCCATCGGAGCCGTTTTTTATGTCGTAACTCACTTTGCCATCTTCAGTCTCGCAAGTGATAGTCGTTACAGAGCCTTCCTTATTTTGGCTTACGCTGCAGGAATACCCGTCCCTGCCATTTTCGCCATCCTTGCCGTTTTTGCCGTCTGAGCCATCTTCGGCGGAAACAGCGGAACCTAAAGCGGCCCAGTCCTTGCCATTACAAACAAACGCGGCAGATGAGTCCATCACATAAAAAACATCACCAACATGCGACTCGTCGCAGGTTTCATCCTCAAGGGATTTGCCACTTTCAAGGACAACCATCAGAGAATTCACCTCGGTAACGTCGTCACCGCAAGCGGTAAGTGTAAATGCCAAGCCTGCCGCCATCGCCATGGACGCAGCAGCGCTATATTTGATGATTTTACACCATGCGGTTTATTCATACGAGACCTCTTTCTAAAAGCTACCAAAAATATATAAAAAAGCTTTTTCACCTTAAACTCGCAAAAAAATTTTGCACAAAGGTAGTGCACCAACAAGCTTCAAAACATGATTTCCGTTTGAGAGCCTCTATTTGCTATCTTTGTGTCATGAACAAAATTCTTCTAAGTTTAGCTTCGCTCCTTATTTTGGCGTGTTCAGACAATTGCGCTTCGGAAAATCACAATCAGTGGAAAGCAAGCTCCAATGCGTCCGCAATCATTCGCATGGAAGATCAAACAGGCAAAGATTCCGTCGCCTACAGCAGGACACATCTAGAATGTAAATGCGACAGTTGCACCATAGAAACTTCCTACATCAACGACTATTGCGACATTACAGCGCTCCTAGAATACAGGCAATCCAACGATACGCTCTATTTCAGGTACGGAGAAATCACAGCAAAGAGCGACAGCACATGTAATTCCAGACACAAATTCGACGCCATCGTAGCGGACTGGGAATCTGTCCACCATATATCATTCAATGAGCAGGTCGATTCCATTTCCTCTGCCTTTTATAAATGCGACGGTGTCCTTAAAGCTTATTATCCTATGAGGGAGTCGATTACATTACCTAAGCTACAGCCCCTTACGAATGTGAGGGGATTTTCATCCAACATGAAGATTATCCATTGAGTTCAATCGGAAAGCCGACGCCTCGCTAGCCTATAAAGCCGCAAGTTCCTACTCAAGAAGCACCTTTGTCAAGCCAAGAACCGTCTATACCGCCAGATAAAAATTCCACCAGTCACCCCAATCCCTAACTTCCAGGCGATAATCTCTAAATCCTAGCCACTAACCACCAACCACTAACCACTAATTAACTACCTTTTACAGCAACAAAGAGGCACAAAATGTTAACTCCTGAAGAAATCAAGGCCAAGAAGGCCAAGGGTGAAATGATTTCCATGATCACCAGCTACGATTTCGCCTTCGCGAAGATGGCGGAAGCAGCCGGGGTTGACCAGATTCTCGTGGGCGACAGTCTCGCGAACACGATGCTCGGCTACAAGAGCACGCGCGAAGTCGGCATGACTGAAATGCTCATTTTCGCAGCAGCCGTTTGCAGAGGCGCACCGAATACGCACGTCATCGGCGACATGCCCTTCGGTAGCGACGCAAACCCGCAGCTTGCCTACGACAATGCGCGCCGCTTTATGGACGTGGGATGTGCAAGCATCAAGCTCGAAGGAACGCCCGAAGGCGTCATCGAATTTTTGCGCAGCAAGGACATTCCCGTCTGCGCCCACCACGGGCTTTTGCCGCAAACCGCGGAAAACTTCAAGCAGAAAGGAAAGACCGCAGAAGAAGCTGCCGCTATCGAAGCTGCGGCAAAGTACACCGACAGTCTCGGCTGCTTCGAGATGGTTCTTGAGCACATTCCCGAAGAACTCGGCGCAAAGATTACGCGCGAAGTGAAGGCGGCTACCATCGGCATCGGCGGAGGAAAGTTCACGGACGGTCACGTGCTCGTGATGCATGATGCGCTCGGGATGCATCCGAGGAAAATTCCGCCTTTTGCGACGAAGTTCGTCGACATGTATTCGCTCGGCGTTGAGGGAATGAGGAAATACGTCGAGAGCGTGAAGGCTAGCAAGTAGCAGAATTTAGAGACCAGAGTGGAGTTCGACACCTGCGGCGCAGGAAATGGAGTGAGTTACTAGTTACGAATTATTAGTTACAAGATGAAAGTATGGCGCCTGCGGCGCAGGAGTTCGCGGAAGCGAGATGCACGAGATTTGCGGACGCGGGATGCCGTTTGCAGAAACGAGATGCGTGGAGCGCGTGGAAGCGAGATGCGCCGTTTTATTCGCTCCAAAAAGCAGAATTTTGGCAAAATGGTGGCCTAAAAGACGAAAAAAGAACATTTTGGGCCCACATTTTTCAAACAAATTAACACTATTTTTCATTTTTTGAGAAATTAGGAACACCCAAAGGGACCCAAAATGGCAAAAAAGACACTTTTGGGCCTACAAAAGAACCCGATAATAACAATTTTAGCTCCATAAAAGCGAAAACAGTACAAACAACATAACAAAATGTAGGCCCAAAACAATCAAAAAAACTAATTTAGGCCACCATTTTAAAAAAAAAGCTATTTTAGAACCACGAGGCAGACCAAAAAATCGCCTCCAAAATAGTGGCCAGCAAGCAGAGAATAAGCATGCGAACGCGGAATGCAGTTTGCAAAAGCGAGATGTCTTTCGCAGAGGTGGAACGCCATTCGCGGAAGTGAGATGCACGGGCTTGGGGTTTGAGCAGGATAATGAAATCCCCCCGTTTCCGTCATCGCGAGGAGAAGGGCGTTTTGAGTACAATTTGAGTCAAAGTACGAATAAAACGGATAATTTCGTTCAATTTATCCGTATTTCGGCACAATTGGAGCATAAACCCAATTGAGCTATGTTTTATTTGGCAGCAACACTTAACACAATCAGCATCTTCTGTTTTTAGGCTCTTGCGGGTTTCCGGCCATTTACTAAATTTGATACTATGATTTCAGAAAAAGATTTGAACGATTCTCAAAATACGCCCTACGAGGAACGCATCGAACGCATCGAGAAAATGCTCGAAGGCAAGGAATCCCCGAGGCCTTTTGAACTTGGACTTTTGCTTGCCCTGAAGATGGGCCAGGAAATCCGCGAAAAAAAGCCGCTCGGCAGCACGACCGGCGACATGGTCGCTGAATGGAGCGGCAAGTATCCCGAATCTGTTGTCGAAGAAGCAATTGCAAACGCCAAGCAGTTCCTGACGAATCCAGGGGCTCTCGCCGAAAAAATCAAGAGCGGCATGATGGAGCGAAATGCGAAGGCTTCCGAAGCAAGCGAAGAAAAAAGCGAAGAGGACGGAGCAAGCGATGCAAAATAAGTTGCAGGCGACAGTCGATATCGGAAGCCACAGCTGCATTTTGCTGATTGCGGCTTTCGAAGAAGTAGACGCAATAGCGGCGGGAAATGCGGGGGCATCTAGCGATGTTGCTGACGAAGCTGCCACGGCAGCAAAAAACGCCGCAAACGCATCTACAGCATCTAGCAATGCAGAGACTGCGACAAGCGAAGTCGCGACCGCAGCATCTACCGCAGAAACCGACGAAGTCGCGACCGCGGCATCTACCGCAGAGGCCGCTGACGCATCTACAGCCGCTACTGAAGCAATGACCGCAGAAGGCGCAGCAGCATCTACAGTTGCAAACTCAGCCACATCTACAGCGGCTGGCAATGCAACTGCGACAGTCAACGCAGCAGTCGCCAAACGCACCGTTCTCGTCCCGAAACTGCAAAAAGTGGAAGTCTGCCGCCTCGGCGAAGACATCTACGAACACGGCGAAATCACGCCGGCGCGCATCGAGGAACTCACCCGCATCATGACGAAGTTCCGCATGGACTTGCACGCCCTCGGCGCAGACCTCAAGGCCGTCGCCATGACCGAAGCCATGCGCAAGGCGAAGAATCCGGAAGCAGTCATCGAGGCTGTCGAAAAAGCAATCTGGGTCAAGCCCCGCGTGATTACCGGCGAAGAAGAAGGCAAGCTCACCTACCGCTCCGTCAAGGAATGGCACGGTTCGAACATCGTAACGATTGACATCGGCGGAGGCTCCACCGAGCTCTCTAACGGCGAAACCACATTCTCGATTCCCGTCGGCGCACTCAAGATGTTCAAGGCGATGGGCCCGATTCCGGGTCCAGAATACAAGAAGTTCATCAAGGAAAATTTCAAGGATCTTTCGTTCAAAGGCATGACGAAAAAGCCCGTGTACCTCATCGGCGGCACAGGCACAGCGCTTGCGATGGTATTCCTGAACAAACAAGTTTTCGACTACAAGGCAATTGAAGGTCTCGAGATGAGCCTTTCGGATTTGGAAGCCGTCACCACGCGCATCACGAACCTCTCGAAGGAACTCCGCGCCATGCTTCCGGGGCTTGAAAACGGTCGCCACGAAGTCATCATCTGCGGACTTTTCTGGCTGCGTTCCCTCCTCGAAAAACTCCGCGTCGAGACATTCAGAATCAGCACCGCAGGCCTCCGCTTTGGTCTCCTCTACCCGCCCGAAGCAGAACCGGAACCCAAGCCCAAAACCAAACGCACACCGCCTTGGATAAAGAAGAAAGAGGAATGAGGTCGCCCTTCGGGCTTTTAGGTATGAGGTATGAGGTTTGAAAAGTATGGCTGCTACGTCGCATAGTAAAAAAGATTTTCAATCCACAAATTCCCCACCTTTCATTAATTGTTAATTCTTCATTGTTAATTGTTCATTATTAATTGTTCATTGTTAATTGTTCATTGCTAATTGCCTATGCGTATCAACAAATACATCTCCCTTTGCGGAATCGCTAGCCGCCGCACCGCCGATAACCTGGTCGCAGAAGGACGCGTCCAAGTGAATGGCGAAACCATCACCGACCTCGGTCATCAGGTGGATGAAACCAAGGACGAAATCACTGTTGACGGGAAGCCTGCGAAGCTTCCGAAAAAGACGAAAGTCATCATGTTCCACAAGCCAGCCGGCTGCGTATGCACCAAGGACGATCCGCAAGGTCGCGAAACGGTTTACGACTACCTGCCGCCGGGATTCCAGAATTTCAAGTACGTCGGGCGACTCGACTTGCAGAGCCGCGGACTTCTGCTCTTTACCGACGACGGTGAACTGCTTTACCGCCTAACGCACCCGAGCTATGAAATTCCGCGCAGCTACTACGTCTGGACAACGCGACAGCTGAGTGACTCTGCGGCGCAGAGACTTGTCGATGGCGTCGACATCCGCGACCCGGAAGATCCGAACGCCCCTGAAGAAATCGCATTTGCGACGGACGTCTACATTGAAAACGGTTTTGTGGAACTCGTGCTCATCGAAGGCAAGAACCGCGAAATCCGCCGCATGATGCGCGCCGTCGGCTACGAAATCCGCGACCTCAAGCGCGTCAGCTACTGCCAGATTCAGCTGGGCGACCTCCCCGCCGGAGAATACCGCGAACTCACGCCGAACGAACTCAACAAATTGCGACAGGCGGTTCACCTGTGAAACGCACTTTGTACATAGGCGATGTGCACGGTTGCGCCGATGAGCTTGAAGCCATTGTCGATAAATTCGGTTTCGTGCGCGGCACCGATACGCTTTACCAGACAGGCGACATCATCAACAAAGGTCCCGACATGATGCGGGCGCTCCGCTTCGTCATCGACAACGGCATCTTGACCGTGCGCGGAAACCATGAGGAGCATCTTCTCCGCATGATGCAGGCACCGCCTTCGCTGTGGACAGAAAAGCAGCGTAGCCGCTTTGCGCGCCTTCCGCTCGAAGACTGGGAATTTATCCGCGATACCGTCAAGAATTGGCCACTTTGGCGCGACACGCCGCACGCCCTTCTAGTACACGCCGGTCTCGAACCCGGGAAAACCCGCCTCGAGGACATGAGCCCCGAAGTACTTCTTTCCATCCGCAAGTGGAATGACGAACCGTGGTACAAACAAGTGACGTGGACCAAGACCGTCGTGTTCGGGCATTGGGCAAAGAAAGGTTTTGTCCATCGCCCAGGATTCATCGGGCTCGATTCCGGTTGCTGCTACGGCAAGTGCCTTACCGCCTGGTGCCCCGAAGAGGACAAGTTCTACGAGGTTCAAGCACTTCACGAATACACGCCCATCAAGGACAAGGCGAAAGAATCCGAAGTCGCTCCATGCAAAGTCGTAGGCGATAGCGACGGCAAAACGCCAGTCACATTCGACGATCTCAAGAAGCAAATCGCAGAAGGCGACATCGCGAACCCAAACGAGACACCCGAACAAGCCAACATCCGCAAAGCAAGCCCCTCCATCAGCGCCGAATGGGCGGGATATTGATAGGAAGTAGACAGTAGGAAGTAGACGGTAGGAAGTGGGTTGCGGTGCTAGAGGTATGAGGGCGGTGCTACGCACCTTTGAGGTGTGAGGTATGGGGTTCAGGGACAGCGGATAGCTTAGGTAATTTAACAGCTTTGCCCCAAATAGTGAATAGTTAATAGTGAACAGTTAAAAAAGCACTACTTCACTATTCACTGTTCACTATTCACTTAAAAGCCCTCAAAGCGAGTAAAACGAGCGACCTTACTCCTCAAAACGAACTGACCTCATACCCAAAAGGCCGAAGGCCGCCCTCACACCTCATACCTTTTTCTATCTTTCCCCCTGTACATTTATCTCGGGTTTACCATGACTGCAGAAGAACTTTACAACCGTCTTAAAACCGTCCAGCCGGGCTCCGTCCTTTGCACCTATTCCATGGAAAAAGTGGAGCAGATGCTGCCGCTCATCAACGAAATCAACGAGCGCAAAAAAGCACAGGACACGGTCATTCTCGCCCACGCCTACTGCGCACCGGAAATCATCCTCGGTGTTGCCGACTACACGGGCGACAGCTACAAGCTGAGCGAAGACGCCACGAAAGTCACGCAGAAGAACATTCTCTTCTCCGCCGTCCGCTTCATGGGTGAAACCGCAAAAATTTTGAACCCGCAAAAGAACGTCATGATTCCAGGGCCGCTCACCGGTTGCAGCCTCGCCGATTCCATTACCGCAGCCGAAGTCGCTGCTCTCCGCGAAAAATACCCGGATTACACGTTCGTCTGCTACATCAACACGACCGCCGATGTGAAGGCCGCCTGCGACGTATGCGTCACAAGCGGTAACGTCATGAAAATCGTGGAAAACCTCCCGACCGACAAGATTTGCTTCGTCCCGGACCGTCTCATGGGCCAGAACATCATCGACGAAATGAAGAAGCGCGGAGTCAAGAAGGACATCGTTTTGCATTCGGGTTTCTGCTATGTTCACCAGACATACGACCCGGAGCTCATCCAGTTCTTCCGCAGCCAAAACCAGGGCCTCAAGGTCGTGTGCCACCCGGAATGCAAGCCAGAAGTCGCCCTCCTGAGCGACTACGTCGGAAGCACCGGACAGATGGTCCCTTACATTCGCGACTTGCCAGCAGGCACCCCAGTTTTGCTTTTAACGGAATGCGGTCTCGTAGCGCGCATGCAGTACGAATATCCGGACAAGCACTTCATCGGCAGTTGCAGCATGTGCAAGTACATGAAGTCGAACTCGCTTGAAAACATTCTCGAAACGCTCCGCCACCCCGAAAAGGCGGAACACATTGAACTCGAAGAAGCGACCCGCGTCAAGGCAAAGAAGTGCATCGACGCCATGTTCCACTACGCCAATCTCTAACCAATATTCTCCCGAGGGGAAATTGAAAAGCAAAAAACGCTAGCGTCATTTCACTGAGCGACATTTAAAGGAGTATTATGAAAAAACTGTTTGCAATTTTAGCACTACTCACCACCATCGTCATGGCCGAAGATTACGGAGACGATTACTGGGTCCGTTCCTATTTTGCAAGCGTCGGTTTCGGTGTCATGGCAACCCGCGGAGACTTGGGAGACATCAACATTTACTTGAACAACGACGGTCAAAAGGAAGTCGTTTATACTCCTTCTACAAAAATTCTCGGAACCCCCGACATCATGCTCGGTGTCAACATGAGACATCTGAGTTTCGGAGTCAATTTCCAATACTGGACTTTCGAAGGCGAGCTCAACGGTTTCGAGAATGCCGAGACGCATAACAAGGAAACGCATAACGAAGATTGTCGCTATTGGCGCTTCGGTTTTGAATTCGCCTACAACTTTTTCTATCCCGAAATTTTCCAGGTAGGTGTGGGTCTCGGCTACGCCTACACTAATTTATCTACAAAGAACAGCGCCGTAACCGAAGAGGGAATTTCAAAATCGACTTTGACGGGTTCGGGTTTTGGCGCGATTAGTTACATCCGTTATTACATTACCGATAATTTCGCCTTGTCCCCTTCCTTGAGAATTTATGAGACCTGGTTCAAAACCGCAATCAGCAAGTATCACGAAACCGACGAACTCAAAAGTTACCTTTGGCAAACCTACATAGGCGTCTCCATCAGCGCTATCGTACAATTCTAAAACAATCGATTTCTAAAACAATCGATTTTGCTATCGTTGGAACTCCGTTCCAAGATATGGCATCTCGGCCATGAAAAAAAAGCAAGCTTTTTTTTCGCGGCGCTCGATTTTGCTATCTTTGCGCGCGTATGAAAACGCGTGCCATTTTTTTTATTGCAGCTTTTTTGAGCCTTACCGCCGCCGTTAACGCCATGGACGAAAACGGCTGGGCAAGCATCCACGAATCCATCGCTGCTTTCGAAGACCGGCCAGGAGATGCAACAGGATGGTTCAACCGTCCCGGCTACGTCAAACCGATTGTCGCCAATCTCGGCAACGTGCTCAACAGCAACTGGTATGTGAACGCAAGCGTTCCGCAAAGTCTCGCCTTTGAATTCGGAATTCCCATCTCCCTCATTTCCATCGGAACTGACGATCAGGAATTTACAGAAAACGGAAGAAAAGTTCCGACTATTTTTGGTACCCATGGCAATCCGCAATTTCAAGATGGTATCATCTATGGTAACGAGAACTTGAACGGACTCGGCGTCTTCACCTACCCTTACGTGCAATTTGCAGCAAGCTTCTATCACGCAAGAATCGCTTTCCGCGGCATGGCAATCCCATCCATCAAGGAACTGCGCAAGTTCAACCTCTTCGGTATAGGCCTGCAATACAGTTTCGGTCATTTGTTCCAGTACATGCTCCCGAAGCCAGCGCAAGGGCTTGACGTGAGCATGGTGTTCGGCTACAACACAAGCAACATCGGCTATCGTCCCAAAGGTTACGACGGAAGCCTTGATCTGAACATCAGCGCCATCACCTTCGATTTCGTCATCGGCTACAAACCCATCAGCGCCATCGAAGTGATGATGACTCTTGGCTACCAGTATGCCAACATGAAATCTTCCGGTGCACTGGCGAACAGGGAAAATCCGTTCCTCGCCTTCAATCCGAACATTTCTGTCAAAGGGAACAACGGTTTTAAATTCGGCATCGCGGCAGCATTCCAGCTCGGCACCACATTCCATCCGGTCGTAGGTCTGGATTACGCCGGCAAGACAAGCTTCACGCTGAACGCCATTTATTTCAGGCAGCAGTTCGGCACCGACAAGACGCCGGACGAAATCGCCAAGGAAAAAGGCTACGTCCGCGGAGCGGCAAAACCGCAAACAGGCGCGGAGCAGGAAAACGCGGAACAGGGCAACGCAGCGAATTCCGAAGCAGCAACCGAAAATCCGACCGCAGAAACTCCCAACGCAGAACAGGCAACCACAGAGAATTTTTAACAATAAAGGCGAAGCCGCCTCACGCCAAGCAAAAACGGAACGTGTCGCGACCTCATAGCGCAAAGCTAAAGAAGGTACACAATGATCACATTTCTCATAGGCATCGCAATCCTCATCGTAGGATACTTCACTTACGGCAAGTTCGTGGAACGCGTTTTTGACCCGGACAACCGCAAAACCCCGGCCATGGCAAACCCCGACGGCGTTGATCGCGTCCCCATGCCGCACTGGAAAAACGTGCTCATTCAGCTTTTGAACATTGCAGGCATCGGTCCTGTGATTGGAGTAATTCTCGGCATCAAGTTCGGAGCCATCGTGTTCATCATCCTGCCGCTCGGTAACGTTTTGGGTGGTGCCGTACACGATTACTTCTCGGGCATGATCAGCATGCGCAACAACGGCTACAACGTTCCGGCGCTTTCGCGCAAGTTCCTCGGAAAAGGACCTGCAAAAATCGTGATGGCGCTGATTTCTATCGCATTGATTCTCGTGGGCGCAGTCTTCACCAATACGCCAGCCGCTCTCGTGAACACACCGATTCTCGCCGGTTCCGCAGTTTCCCCGACGCTATTCTGGATTGCAGTCGGCGTGATTTTTGCCTATTACTTCGTCAGTACGTTCTTCCCGATTGATAAAATCATCGGCCGCATCTACCCCATCTTCGGCGCACTCCTCATTCTCGCTTCTGTCGCCATCCTCATCGGCATCGCCCCGCAGCTGAACGTACTTGACGAAATCAACTTCAAGGATTTCGCCTCGAACTTCACGCAGCATCCTGGGCACCAGCCGATTCTCCCGATGCTCTTCGTGACGATTGCCTGCGGCATCATCAGCGGTTTCCACAGCACCCAGAGCCCGCTTGTCGCACGCACCGAAGTGACCGAAAAAACAGGGCGCCAGACATTCTACGGCATGATGATTATCGAAGGTCTTATCGGCATGATCTGGGCCGCCGGCGGCATGTTCATTTACCATCAGATGCCTGAACTCGTCACAGGCGCAAGCGGCGTCAAGGTCTTGAGCGAACTTGTTTCCACAGTCATTCCGTTCGCCCCAGTTTCCGTCCTCGTCGTCGTAGGCGTCATCGTGCTCGCAATTACCAGCGGCGACACAAGCCTCAGAAGCCTCCGCCTCACGATTGCCGAAGTCACGCACCTGGACCAGAGTTCCGTCAAGAACCGTCTCATTCTTACCGTCCCGATGTTTGCCATCTGCGCAGCGCTCATTTTCTGGAGCAACCTGAACCCGGAAGGATTCAACATTCTGTGGAATTACTTCAGCTGGAGTAACCAGCTCATGGCCGTTTGCAGCCTCTGCGTCGCCGTCGTCTATCTCCGCAGCAAGAAGAAGAATTTCTGGATTGCGCTCATTCCTTGCATGTTCATGACGTTCATCACCTGCGACTATATTCTCTGGGTAAGCCCCGAGAATCTGAAGGGAGCTCCGCTCGGCTTTGGTCTCGACTACAAGACCGCATTCGTCATCGCCCTCCACGACGCCGTCATTCTCGGGTTCCTCCTCTGCACTCGCGGCAAGGCGCTCACCAAGATGGAAGGCTTCGATCCAGACCGTTGGAATTCCGCCCTCGACGAAGGCAAATTCCCCAGGGCAGAATAAAACTTCGTGCAAATTAAGGGCTCCATAAAAAGCATCACCTATCACAATCCGCAAAACGGATTTACGGTGATGCGCCTGAACGATGCCGATTCAAAGAAAGTCGTCGTCGTTACCGGGGCGTTTCCCGCATTCCAAACCGGGGATGCGCTCATCCTCGAGGGCGACTGGGGCAGCCATCCAAAGTATGGCAAGCAATTCAAGGCCACCTCTTTTGAATACCAGACGAGCGATGACAGCGATGTCGCCTCGTACCTTGCAAGCGGCCTCTTTCCAGGAATCGGCGAAAAGACTGCCGAGCGAATCGTCGAGATTTTCGGCGAAGACACAGTCCACGTTCTAGACAACGACCCCGACCGTTTCCGCGCTGCAAAAATCAAGGGGCTAACCGTCAAAAAGGCGGAACTGTTCCTTGCGCGCTGGCAAGAAGCACGCCACAGCCGCGAAACGATGCTGTTCCTGTACAAGCACGAAATCGTCGGAAGCGTCGCGAAGCGCCTCTGGAACAAGTTCGGGCAGGACACCATCAGCAAAATCACCGAGAACCCCTACATGCTCTGCGAAGAAGTCTGGGGCATCGGATTCTTGAAAGCCGACGATATTGCGCAGAAGGTCGGATTCCCGCAAGACAGCCCCGAACGCTTCCAGGCGGCGTTCCTCTACACGCTGCAAGAGGCATCACAAGGCGACGGGCACATCTACCTTCCAAGGCGAACGCTGCTTGAGCGCACCTACCGCAATCTCCGCATTCAAAGGGATGACGAGGATTCCATCAACTGCATGCTGGAGCAGTTCGAAAAAGTCTCGGAGCAAGGCCGCATCACGCGCGTCGATGACGACTGCTACTATCCGCCGCTTTTCCACGCGGAGCAGCGCATTGCAGACAACATTTTAAGGCGACTTCACAACAACGACCTCCCGACAGAAGGATTCGAAAACGACCTCGCCGCCTGGGAACGCGAACACAACTTCAGCTTCGATCCCATCCAGAAACGCGCCATCCAGATGGCCATGTCCAAAAAGATTTCCATCATCACCGGTGGCCCGGGTACAGGCAAGACGACGATTCTCAAAGGCATTCTCCACCTCGCCCGCCAAATGGACGAAGCGGTCAAGCTCGCCGCCCCCACAGGCCGCGCAGCCAAACGCATGGGCGAATGCTGCGGAGAAACGGCCCGCACCATCCACCGCCTGCTAGAAATCGACCCTATTTCCGGAAAATTCCACCGCGACGCCGACAACAAGATTCCCTGCAACCTGCTCATCATCGATGAATTCAGCATGGTCGATACATGGCTTGCCATGGCGCTTTTCGAGGCAACGCCCTTCAACGCGCGCATCGTGCTCGTCGGCGACTCCGACCAGCTCCCGAGTGTAGGCCCCGGAAATGTTTTGAACGACCTTTTGCACAGCCAGATTCCAAGTACGCGATTGCAGCACATCTTCCGCCAGGCCGGCGGCAACGACATCGCAGACAAGGCGGCAAAGATAAACCAAGGCGTCATGCCCTCGCCCATTGACGGGCCGAACTTCCACTTTCTCCCCTACGAAACACCGGAAGAAGCAAAAGAAATCATCAGCCATCTGATAACAAAAGGCATCAAGGAAAAGTTCGACATTGACGTTCAAAACGAGATGCAACTGCTCACCCCTATGCGCAAGGGCCCGCTCGGCATCTTTGAGCTCAACACGTTCCTGCAAGACCTGCAAAATCCGGATGCAAACCGCACCAAAATCGGAAGCGGCAACTGGAGCCTCGGCGACCGCGTGATGCAAACACGCAACAACTACGACAAGAATGTCTTTAACGGAGACGTCGGCATCATCTACAAAATCGGCAAGGAGACGCGAAAAATCACCGTCTTCTACGACGATAAAACCGTTGAATACGAACCCGACGAAGTGGACGAGCTCATTCTTGCCTACGCTTGCACCATCCACAAAAGCCAGGGCAGCGAATACCCGGCAGTCATCGTCGTTCTCGACACGAGCCATTCCATCATGCTCCAGCGGAACCTCATCTACACGGCAATCACCCGCGCCAAAGGACATGTGTGGATTCTCTCTGCGCCGGGCGCATTCTACCAGGCCGTTCGTAACAACCGAAGCAACAAGCGTTTCACGCGACTGATTGAAAAGCTGAAAAATTAGCGGCAAGCCCAAAGCCACAAACGGCTGTTTTCAAAAATTCCAGGCTTACATCATACGCATTTTCATTTCAAAGACGGCGCGTTCCCCTTCCTGAATCTTCATGTAAGTCGCCCCATTGTGCTCTGCACGCGAAACGCTGACGCACTGGCCTTCCCTGGATTCTCCCAAAAAATGAATTTCCATCTCAGACGGAATGCACTGTTCCAAGTCATCGACACTGAAGACATTCAAAGCAAGCTTCACATACTCGATATTGTTCATGTGATGCGACATATCAATGTGCTGCGGCAAGACCGTCTGCCGATACACTTCCTTGTAATCCAAAGCCACTTCATTAAAACGATCATACGCGTCATCCAATATCGCCTCAGGAAATCCTTCCGTCGGAAAATCGACCGCCGACAACTTCATAGGGCGATGGCGCACCAAATCCAGGCAACAGACCTCCTGCTCGGCAAAGACAATCGGCTCGCCGTCTGTCGTCGTGATAACCGTATTTTCGTTTGTACGAATCAAGGCGTTACACGTCGGAAACGAAGTCGTCACGACCTTGTCGCGCCAAAACGGACGGCTCATGAACTTGAACTTCGCTTTTGAAATTACCCAGTAGCCGCCCTTTTCCTTGACGGCAAAGTTATCCTGCCTGAAAGCGGCGAAATTCTCCGTGAAATTGTCCTGCACCATGAGCACCGTCTGCGCAATGCCCATCTTGCACGAGGAATCGACATACGCCGAAGTGATGGTTCGCTGCTTCTGAAACACCAGCGGATTCTTAGCCAAGGAATAAATATCAATCATAAGCGCCTGGATTTTGTGATGTTGCTATATGAAATGTAAATTATTAGGATTTAGATTCGCAACGGAAAATGAGGAATTAGCGGCTGGTGGTTGACATCTCTGGCGTCCGCCGCTTCGACCCGGACATGGACGTAGGCAAGTCCATTTTCAATCTATTGCAGCCTTTCCTTGTAGATTTTTTCATATTTCAGTTCGAAGCCAATAGAAAGCAATATGCCAAATCGAGGTGAGTTGACTCGAATGTACAAATCGTCATCTTCATAGGATTTCAGCATCGAGGAATACTCACAGTTCACCTCCAAACCGACCCCACGCGAAATGATGACACCCACCCCAGCTCCGACAAGCCAGTTCAAGGGCAATTCCCACCACGCCCCCACTCCAGAAAGTGGGGCCAGAGTCCCTCCCTTAAAACTGAAATACGGTGAGAAAAAGGAATCCTTATCAATACGTCCAAAGGAAAATGTCGCCCAAATAGGAAGAGTCCAGGGCGTCGCCTCGCGACTTCCGTCCTTCAAAGAAGAACGCACTCCCAATCCAAAGCCAAAACGCATCGGGTTGTACTCTCCGGCAAACAACAGCTCCACACCGCCCTGCAAAACAAAATCCGTCGAGAAATTCCTTTCGGACTTCACATTCTTCTTTTCCTTGGCAACGGTTACATCCGCAGGGGCATACCACTGAACTGACGGTCTCAATTCCATAGAAAAACCTGCACTGGCCCCCAAAAGAGCGGCTATCGCAAGTTTCAACAAAAGATTCACCCTCATCTCTTCATCCTTCCCTAAATCGAAGCTCGTTCATTTTTTAACAAATTTTTACAAACAAACATCATCGTTTTCTAACAACGTTTGGAAAATATAAAAAAATCACATATACAACATAAATTTTATAAAAAAAAAATTATTTTTCCTGCTAAATAACGGGGTTATTATATGGCGAGAATTTTCACATTCATTTTCTGCTCATTATTTTTTGCAATCAATGCATCAGCAGTAGTCGTTGTCAATGGCGTGAGCCAAGAATCGCAGGTCGGGGAAACCATCACCATTAACGCGAACTTGACCCCAGGGGAAAACTTCGTCAACTGGAAAATAACCTACGGAAACGGAACTTTCGGGAACGAAAAGATATTCAACACGACATTCGTACCCTCCACAGATTCGGTCGTCATCGAATATGTTACGCAAAAAGGTTCGCACAAAGTCCTGACCGACAAGGAAACCACATACCCCTACTACGAAAACAGCATTTCCATCCCCCATAATTCATACTATGGAATAGCCACAGAATACACACCAAAAGAAGACGGAACCTACGCACTTCTCACCGACGTTCAGAGAAGCATACAATACATCAATTATGCAACCGACAAAACCTTTACCAAACAAGCGGCAAACCTGTTACAACGAAAAGACGCAAATGGGAACAACGTCAACACAACGCACTCTACCTCTGTGCGCTATTTTAACGCCCAAAAAGACTCAACACAATACATATTTCTACGCACATCAGACTTTACAAACATACCTAATGAAATCTACACGCTCCATGTAGAAAAAACATACAACCTAAATACAGCTGTTGAAGGAAAGGGGACTTTTGATGTTTTAGAAATCTACCGCACCATGAACCTAAAAGGCGATTCCATCAATATAAAGGCCGTTGCAGAAACAGACAATAAATTCGACCACTGGGAAGTCACATCAGGGAACTGCCTCATCCAAGACACCAAACAAGAATCAACACATTTAATATTCAAGACAACGGACTGTGAAGTCAAAGCCTTCTTTACCGAAGGAAAGGTATATACAATTACAGAAACACCCGTCCAATATTCCACCGGGAAAGACTTCTTTGCCAAAAAAGCCAGCACAGGTAGTACCGGAGTCCGCTTTTCCTTTACAGCCCCTGCAGACGGGAACTACACATTTGTCATCTCGAACAAGACGCCCAGTGCGACCCTTACCAGCGCCAGTTACAAGTCCGACGACTTTTCAACACTCCTGACTTCAAAAAACTTTTCGGGAACCTATAGCGAAACCTTAACACTTACCAAAGGGCAAGCGATAGGCTTTACCGTAAATAGCCAAACAAACCAGAACTTTTGGATAAGCTATGCCACACAGGCTGGCAGCATAAAAATATCGGCAAGCGCTAACGGGACCGAGAATCCTGCCGACGGATACGACCCCGCCTACGTTGGGTCAAAATACTTCATCGGAGCAAATGCAGACGAAGGCTACCGCTTCTCGGACTGGCAAATCGTTTCCGGAAACGCAACTATCGATGAAGAAAATTCACCTTTCACATTCATAACCATCAATTCCGATACGGAAATCAAGGCTAACTACAAAAAGAACCAGGTCCAAACGCTTACGACAACAAAGACCAGGTTCAACTACCAGACCCATTACTTCAACGAAACAACGCTTTCCACCATCCGATTCAAGCTTTTCATACCCGACACCAATACGAACGTCATCCAGATCAAATCCATTGATTCCCAAAAAGCAATATTGACGGACTACGGCAACGATTCCACATTCAAAGTTCCTGTAGCCACGCACATTATTGCAAAGGACTCCGCTTTCTACATTCCTAAAGATAGTGTCCAGCATATTTACTGGACTTTGAAGGACGATTCCGACAACATCCCGAATACATCCTTCTACGCATGGATTTTAAAGCCCTATATACTGAAAATTAAATCGACCAATGAAGGTTCCTTTTATCCAAAAGGAGACATCAAGATGCTCCCCTACGAGACAGGCCTCATAACAGCTTGGCCCTATGGAGGTTACACCTTCAACCATTGGGAACGCGTAGAGGGCTCACTCACGATAAGTTCACCCGAAAAAACACAAACTAAAATCACCCTGCAAGATTCCCTCTGCATCATCAAGGCCGTATACGATATCGATTCAACAGTAAATCCCGAACTCAGAATCATAAATCTTGACCTAGGCAACCTTCCCGGCATCTGCGCCCAGGTCTCAGTCACCGACAAGAAAAACGGAAACTCCATTTGCGGATTGGACAAACGCGATTTCGTATTGAAAGAAGATGGCAATGTTCTTTCGAAGCAAGTAACCACCATTGAGTCTGTTACAGGCATATCGACAGTCCTTGTCGTTGACGAAAGCACTTCTATGAGCATAGCCAACCGAATGGCCAAAGCCCAGGAATCCATTCGGCAATTCATAAGCGATATGGGCCCCTACGACAGGACGGCTATCGTCGGTTTCCGTGGAGGCGATTTAACAATAGTCCATCAGTCCATGACATCCAACAAGGATCTTCTGTTCCAAGCGACAGACTCACTTAAAGCCATCGCAGGCACGACAAACATCAACATAGGCGCATACGCAGGAATCGAGCAGGTTATTGGTGAAATCAACCCCACGGCCGTTATCGTTTTCTCCGACGGGGTTAACACAGGTGCCCAAAACAAAAGCGTCAACGAGGTTATTGATTACTCAAAGGAACAAAAAACGACCATTTTCACAATCGCACTGGAAAACACAAACGAAATTCCCTTAAAAATATTTGCCGATAGCACCGGAGGTTCATTTACAATTGCAAGCGACGCCTCCGAACTGACAGGCATTTACGCAAGCATCCGCGACCAAGTGCAATCCCAGTACCTTGTATGCTACCAGACTCCGGATATCATCAAAAATGGAGACACGCATATAGTAGATATCCAGGTTTCCCTATCCGGCAAGGAGGCCTCGGACACCACAGAATGGAAGGAATCAACTCTTCCGCCAGAAATCAGACTGACCGAGGAGACCTGGAACAAGGTTGAAAATCCCCAGCAAGAAAATGTCGAAATGCCGCTCCAGTTCTACATCACCAATTCCGGAGCCATAAAAACAGCAAGCATCTTCCTGCGCACAACCAGCCTGAAAGAAGCAACCTTCGACGAATACCCGTTGACGCATCTCCATGACAGTCTTTGGCAATACACCGTCCCCGCAGAAAAGGCGGTCTACCCCGGCCTGGACTTCTACGTCACTGCGACAGACACAAACAAACTGCTCGGCAAGAGTCCCCAGGTTCCGTCTCCGTCCAAGCAACCTTACACAATAGCCATCCTCAATGCAGCGCCCGAGATAACGCCAGTCACCCTCTCCTGCAACCGCGACGGCTTCAAAAAAATCGCCTTCAGAATTTTTGACAATGACGGAATTTCAAAGGTTCTGCTTTACTACAAGAATGCCGAGGCGACACTTTTCAACGAAGCCACAATGGTGAAGGAGCCCGCCCTCGACAGCACATGGTTCCTGAACGTCCCTGCCGACGCCGAAGTCTCAAGCGGCTTGAATTTCTACGTTCGCGCCATCGATAGCAACGGCGTTTCCGCCCGCTGGGAAAGGGAAGGCTATACAACTTCAGAAACCTGCTTCGCAATCACAAACCCCGAAGACAAGCCCGATACAATCACAATCGCAAGCAACGACAAGGAAAGTTCCATCACACGATATACGGAAAGTCTCCAACTCCAAGTCATAACGGAAGACTTCACCGAGGATACCGACACCATCTCCGTGAAGCTCTCCTGCAAAATTTCTGGAGACATCGAGACTCAAATCCGGCTTATTGAATTCCAGAACGGTTTCTACAAGGGCGTCATCGCAAAGGACGAAGGCACACCCAAGAGAGACGACGGTACGATTTCATGCGCCGGGACGGACACCCTGATTGCAGAGTACAAGGATCCTCTCTTCGGAACATCCGCCTACGACACGGTGTTCTTCAGCAATTTTGTCCCTGTCACTTATCAGTTCCTTGAATTGGAAAAAGACAAAAATCTGGATTCCATTGAGACGGTAAACGACGCCGACTTCCGCATTCGCGTTACCGCAGCGGACGAAAAATTTCATCGCATAGACACCGTAAATGTTGTCCTATTTACCAAAGCAGGAGACAGTCTTCGCATCAAGGCGATTGAAACAGACACCAATTCGGCGATTTTCGACTACACGGGAAAGTTCACGTTCATCCAGGATTCATCGGAACTCACAACAGGCGGACTTGAAGGTTTGCTGGATTTACAGAATCCGGAAACCCGCGTAAAGATTCAGGCTCAAGTCCATGGCGACACGAGCGCCCTCAAGTCCAGGGATTCCCTCATCGTCCTTTCGAACTACATCCCGGCGGACTCCGCGGAAATTTACGACAAGGACCTCGACGGAAAGGCAGACTTCATCCGAATCCATTTCCTGGCGTCGCAGAAGCAAAACAAGACAGGCGTCGATACGCTCTTCTGGAACGGCTCCCGTCAGGAATGGCGCTCCATCGACAAGGACAACTTCAAGATTGCGAAGAACGCCTCCTGGATTGAGGCGACCATCAAGAAGCCCTTCGAATACGGACTCACCGAGGCAATGTCGGACGAGCCGCCCTACCTCAGGTTCAAGGGGACGTCCTCGACCTTCGCGCAAAAGATCTTCATCAGCGACAAGGTGGGCGCCGTGCCCGTCAAGGCGGAGAAGCGCCCAGGCCAGACCCTCATAGACGACGGCCTCAGCAAAAAAACAACCATCCCGCCCGACACCCTGCGAATCACGCTTTCCGAAAAGATTGTGCCCGTCCAAGAAAAAAAGCCGTGGAAGAAGCTCTTCCGATATTCAGAGACCTGCGAAGACACAGCTTCACAGCCGATTCTGCCTGAAACCGAGCCCGAGGTGAATGCGAACGGAACAGTATGGACTCTCATTCTAAAGAATTCCTCCATAACGACAGGCAACTGCATCAGATTAGATCCCACAGCCGAATATGTCGATGCTTATGAAAACAGCCTTGGACGTGGCGGCGTTCAAATTTCCGGCGAGGACGGCTCATTACATCTCTACGACATCAAGCCCAATCCGACTGTAACAGGAATTGGCAACAAGGCAGAGTGGATTCCCCCTGACGAAAAAGAATTTGAATCCGTACCAGACACCATTTCGTCGGTTCAGGTTTTCTGCAAGTCATCTTACAAGGCAAGTATCTACATTTACGACGCTACAGGGCACTTCGTCAACCACTTTGACCAGGAATTCGGATATGACGGCGAAATGGATGACGATTTCCGCTTCGACAAAAAAAGCAATACAATTATCAGCTATCTCTACTGGGATCAACACGCCAAGGATGGCAGAAAAGTAGGCACCGGCATTTACATTTGGAAAATCAAATTCAAGTTTGACGACGGGTATTCCGAAACGTACACACTCAAGACAGGAATTCGCAGAAATCCCGACGAAAAATAAGACCTTGTATGTCATTGCGCAAAGCGCATGACCCGGCGGCTCGGACAAAAAAAAGCGAGCTTGTTTTTGCGTCGCTCGCCTTGTATGTCATTGCGAGTCCGCAGGGCGAAGCAATCCAATGCGCAAACAGATAGCTTCGTCGCTCCGACACGGAATCTCACCGCAGCATTCCTAATGAATCTCGTTTCCGAGTAAAACTGCGCCGAAGGCGCCTAACTTCTCCCTAGACCCTAGATCCTAGCCTCTAGCCCCTACTTCCGCAGATTTAACGCAGCGACTACGCCATCTTGCTTGCGTCATTCGTCACAGCTTCGACCTTACCGGCAAAGAAGCTGTAAGCGGCAGGCACAATGAAAAGCGTCATGAACGTTGCAAACGTGAGACCACCCACAATCGCAATGCCCATCGCCACGCGGCTCGGAGTCCCCGTCATAATGAGAGGCACCGCACCAAGCACCGTCGAAAGGCTCGTCATGAGAATCGGGCGGAAGCGGCGTTCTGCGGCCTGCCTTGCAGCTTCAATACGGCTGCAACCGGAACCTGCAGCAATCTGGTTTGCAAATTCCACAATCAAGATGCCGTTCTTCGTCACAAGCGCAATCAATAGAATCAAGGCGATTTCGCTAAAGATATTCAGCGTCTGTCCCGTATAGTAAAGGCTCACGAGAGCGCCAGACAAGGCAAGCGGCACCGTCAAGAGAATCACGAAAGGCGCACGGAAGCTTTCGAACTGCCCCGCAAGCACAAGGAAAATCAAGGCCAGCGCAAGCAGGAACACAATGTACAAGCCGTTCGAACTTTCCTCGAACTCCTTCGAAGAACCGCTCAACGTCGTACTCACCGTCGGGTAATCCTTCAAAAGCTTCTTCGCAATGCGGCGCATTTCCTCGACACCATCGCCAATCGTCTTCCCAGGAACAAGGCCCGCCTGCATCGTCGCCGCACTGAAGCGGTTGTAACGCGGAAGCGACGGAGATGCGGAACGCTCCACATACGTGATGAAGTTTTCAAGACTCACCAGTTCACCCTTCGAATTTTTCACCGAAAGCATTGAGAGGTCGTCCGGCGTGCTGCGGTATTCGTAACCCACTGCACCAATAATATCGTACTGATGGCCGTCCTTGTAATATTCACCATAGCTCTGGTCGCTAATCGCAAGCTGCACCGCTTGGGCGATGTCATTCACGCTCACACCTTCCTCGTTCGCCTTGTCACGCAAGATTTCGATGTGAAGTTCCGGCTTCGTAAATCTCAAGTTGCTGTTCACCACGCTGAACACAGGGCTCTTGCTCGCCTCTTCTTCGAACTTCGGCACAAGCGTGCGCAAAATTTCGATGTTCGGAGCCTGCAACACAAACTGCACAGGCAAGCCACCACGCTGCGTACTGATACTCTGCGGCTCAGAAACCATCACACGCAAATCAGGATACTCATTGCCAAGCACCTGGATTGCATGCGCAATTTCACTCTGCGGACGGCGCGCCTTCTTATCCTCGTTCAAGGACAAGTTAATTCGATACATGCCGGCACGCCAGGCGCCAGACTGCATTTCCTTGTATTCGCCGCTATCGAGAACGTCCATAATTTCCTCGACGAAGGCATCCGCCATGCGCATCGTACGCGTAAGCGTCACACCTTCCGGCATGTTCGTGCTCACCATGACCGCATTGGAATCTTCCGTAGGCGCCATTTCGCTACTCATATTCGTAAAGCAGAAATACGAGACGAACATTAGCCCAATCAAGATGGGGAACAGGAGGAAGCGAGCCTTCAGGAATCCGCGCAAAAGAATCGCATAGCCTTTGTTCACAAATTCAAAGAACGGCTCCGTCACCGTATAAAGCCACCCCTTCTTCTGCTTCTTCAAGAACCTGGAGCAGAGCATCGGCGAAAGCGTAAGTGCAGAGACCGTCGAAAGGAACACGGTACCAATCATCACCGCCACGAACTCGCGGAACAAAAGACCGGTCGTCCCCCCCAGCGCAAGCACCGGAATAAACACCGCCATGAGCACCACAGACGTAGCAATCACGGCAAAGAAAATTTCATTTGTACCGGCAACCGCAGCCTGCTTCGGCGTCATGCCGCCTTCAATCTTATGGTAAATGTTTTCCACAATCACGATGGCATCATCCACCACAAGCCCAATCGCCAAGACCATCGCAAGCAAGGTCAGCACGTTGATACTGAACCCGCAAAGGTACAGCACAAAGAAGCATCCAATCACAGAGACAGGCACCACCACCATCGGAATCACCGTCGTGCGGCCTTCGCGGAGGAATGCGAAAATAATCGCAATCACCAAGATGAACGCGATAAAAATCGTCTCGACCACTTCCTTCACTGACGCACGGATGTTGATACTCGTATCGCGGCCGTAAAGGATGTCTACACCTTCAGGAAGCTGCGTGCGGATGTCCTCGACACGCTTGTAAAACTCGTTCGCAATTTCAACATGGTTACTGCCCGGCTGCGCCACAAGAGCCACCGTGACTGTATTCTTGCCGTTGCGCCTAAAGCCGGTTCGCGTATCCTTCGGTTCGTAATGGATGTCAGCCACATCGCACAGGCGAATCACGGTGCCATCGGTGGCGGTCTTCACGGCGATGTTCGAAAATTCGGAAGGATCGAGCAGGCGGCCGAGCGTACGGATGGAAAGCGCACTTTCCACACCTTCGATGCTACCGCTCGGGAGTTCGAGGTTTCCCTTCTTGAGGGCATTTTCCATCTCGACTCCGGAAACGCCCAAAGCCTGCATCTTGATGGGGTCCAGCCACAGACGCACCACCGGCTGCTTTTCGCCCCAAATCATCACTTCGGAGACACCGTTTATCGTCTGCAAGCGTTCCTTCACCTGGTTACGCGTAATCTCGGAAACTTCCATGGCGTCGAGCTTGTCGCTCACGAGGCTCGCCATCAAAATCGGATCGGAGTCGCTATCGCTCTTGTTCACGGTCGGTTCATCGACATCATCCGGGAGCCTGCGGCGCACGCGGCTCACGCGGTCGCGGATTTCGTTCGCGGCCTCCTCCAGGTCCATGCCCGTCTCGAATTCAATACTGATAGATGAAGAACCGTCGCGGCTCGTGGAAGTGAGCGACTTGATACCGGCGGCACTGTTGATGGAGGCCTCCAGAATTTCGGTAACTTCGGCTTCCACCACGGCGGCGTTCGCGCCCGGATAACTTGTACGCACCTGGATAAGCGGATAGTCAACGTTCGGGTATTCGCGCACGCTAAGATTGCTCGCCCCGAAGAAGCCGAGCAAAAGAATGACAAGCGCCATCACGGTCATGAGAACCGGACGACGAACAGAGAGCTGGCTTACGCTCATCTATCCACCTCATAATTCATCGAATGACGCATTTCCCTGATTTTCACACCGATACCCGCACGAAGACTCACGATACCGGAGACAATCACCGTATCGCCCTGTTCAAGACCGGAAAGCACCTGCACAGAAATCGGCGAACGAAGTCCCGTTTCCACATGCTTGACTTGCGCCTTGCCGCCCTTGTCCACGAACACGTAGGCGCCTTCCCTATCCAAAATCAAAGCTTCCGCCGGAATAGTGAAACTCGGCACGCGGCTCGATTCAAGAGCCACACTCACGCTCGCATAGCTACCGGCAATCAAGTCGCCACTTGCGTTATCCACAGTCACAAGCACCTTACGGGTGCGGCTGCTTTCAGAAATGACGGCATCCAAAGCCGAAACGACCGCCGTCTTTTCGATGTTGCGCTCTTCGTCCTTCAGCTTGACCTGATTCCCTTCCTTGATGATGGAAGCATAGCGCTGCGGAAGCGAGAAGGAAGCCTTCAACTTGTCCACCTCGTTCAATTCAGCAATGGAGGCGCCCGAATTGAGCCAGGCACCCACAGAAACATTCACAAAACCAAGTTTTCCGCTAAACGGCGCACGGACTTCCGTCTTTGCGATTTGCGCCTTGATGAGTTCCACATTGGCAACAGCCGACAAGAGACTCGCTTCGGCAGCTTCCAAATCCTGCTTGGCGGCCCCATTCTTTTCAAACAAGGTGCGTGTGCGGGCCTCTTTCTGTTCGGCAAGCGTCTTGTTCGCCTCGGCCTGTTTCAGCTGCGCGCGCAAATCGGAATCGTCGATTTTGGCTAGGAGCGCTCCCTTCTTCACAAGCATGCCATCTTTTGCATTCAGCTTGACCAGGCGCCCCGACGTCGCGGCACTCAGAGAGACGCTGTTCAGCGGAGCAAGCGTCGCCATCGTCTTGTAATCTTTTCCCTGCGAAGCGAGTTCGGCCACATAGCCTTCCACGTTCAACACGCGGGCGCCACCGCGACCGCCCTTTCCGCTTGCCGAACCCTTGCCCTTACCTTGAGCAGCATTTTCTTTGTCGCCGGAGCAAGCGACAAGCATCGCTAAAATTGCAATAGAAGAAATAATATGTTTCATAAACGTAACAAATTTAGAAAATTTTAATTTTCAAAATTTTGACAACAACCTTTAGATGCACAATAAAAAAAGGACGCTGCAACACGCGTCCTTCTCTATGCAAATAATTTGATTTAGAATTTTACGTTCACACTCAAGCCGCTGCCGTCATTGTAGAACTCCGGCAAAAACTGCACACGACTCGAGAAAGCCTTAGAAGATGTCGCGCGATAAATGCGAATAGCATCTAGCATCGAAATGACACGATTCAGCACAAGCGCCCCGACAGATGCCTGGAAAAAGATTCGACTCACGCGGTAATGCCTCATGCGGCTCTTGAACTCGTCAATATTTTCCGAAGTCTCCGGATTATCGCTACTGCCCCAATCCCACTGCACCGATTCATCGAATTCCTCGTCCACTTTTTTACCGGAACGGAGCATTGCCTGGTTATAATCCTCGTTCATGTCCGGTGACGAATTTTGACCAAAAACACCACCACGACTGCGGTAATCCCCGACCGTATTCAACAGCGACGTGCTCTTGCTATTCGAGGTAAGCCCAGCATGGCGCACGGCATAGTTATGCGCAGAAGTAAGATAGCGTTCTCCAATGAAATACGAACTGAAAGCAGCAATCCAAAGAGCAGCGTCAGTCCACACAAACGGACGAGACAGTTGTTTTTCACCTAAATAAAGTTCACCCATACCAGGCAGCAAGAGCGAGGCGCCAACAGCATAAAAGACGTTCTTGTCGCTATTCTTATAGACATTCGCATCGACATCCACAACCACCTGCGAAAACGCGGTGACAGCGGCAAGTAAAATGGCAACAAGAAAACGCATTAGAATCCCCAGCTCGCGCGGACATTCACATTAAAGCCATCCACAAAGGAAACACCGCTGTCAAAGTGCAAGTTGTCGTACCAGGACAAGTCTTCCTGATACAGTTCCTTGTTATGCGCATTGGCAGTAAAGGCAGCATCGATAGCGGAAATGATGTGGTTCAAGATGAGGCCACCGAAGAACCACGCCTGCATATCGGCATAATCGTTCGCCTTGCTACGCATGGAGCGGTACTCTTCCTGATTTTTGGATTCGCCAAGAGGAACGACTTCCGATTCATCCAGTCCGAGGTTGATGGCAAGCGTCGGATTTTCAACGTCATCCCACCCGAGAATATAATTGTCATCGGCAATCAACTGGAACACTTCTGAGGAATTGCTGAACGAACCTACATTTTCAATTTCTTCACCAAGCAAGACGGGATCTTTTGCAAATCGTCCGACATGGCCTTCATCGTTCTGGAACAGAGCCTGAACATCTTCATGATAGCAACCGTCATGCCCTGCCGAGCCGTAAATCGCCTCGCAGAAAGACTTGCGAGTACCCATATATCTATTTGCGAATGTGCTTCCATAAAGGTCGGCATTCGCATTATACAAGTCGCGCATAGCATTTTCATACACACCGATGGAGTAGTGCTCCTTGGCATAATTCTTGTAGCGCTTGACCTGCTTGTTATACTTATGAACAGAGTAGTAGCCCCAGTTTATCCAGAGCAAAGCTTCCAAGGCGAGATAGGCTCCGCCACGTATATAGTTGAACTTGGAACCGCCCACATAGAGCTGACCACTGCCAGGAATCAACAGCGACATGAAAAGAGCCTTGCGCGGATTCTTGTAGCGTCCCTTCATTTCGTCGATGCTGTTGACCTTGGAAACTTTCACCGGTCCAAGCAGATCGCGGCGGTTGATGGAACTGGAGGAACGGGCGCTTGAGCTGCTCAAGTTCATCAAGCCGGCCGCCTTGGCCTGCGCCAGGGAATCGGCACGGCGAGCGGAATCCGCATGAGCCCGAACACGAGCGGCATATTCCATGGCAGCGCGTTTCTGCTCATTCGCGGCCTGCTGTTCAGGAGTATATGCAGACACCGTAGAATCGACTTCGGCAGACACAGAAGAAGATGATTCCACCGCAGCAGGTTCAACCGTCGAAGCAGCTTCCACGGCAGAACTCGAAGAGGCAATCACCTCTGATGAGGAACTGACGATAACCTTCACTTCGGAAGAAGAGCTTGCCACAACCACATTTGCTTCAGAAGAAGAACTGGCGGGAACATTCGCTGAAGCTTTCGTTTCAGGCTTTGCCTCGGATTTTGCAACGGGCTTCGCTTCGGTTTTAGCGACAGCCGGCTTTGCATCTGTTTTTGCAGCAGCATTCGCCTCGGGCTTTGCGGCAGGTTTTGCCTCCGTTTTCACTGCGGGCTTCGCTTCTGACTTGGTTGCAGATTCGGTAGCAGCCTCTTCTTCAAATTCCGCAAACAGGTCACGCACCTGAGCGTTCGCAGACTGGATACCGACTAAACAAAAAACAAAAGATAAAAGGGCAATTTTGCGCATAATTCTAAAATAGCAAAAAAGCTACGAGTCCACCTACAAAGCGAAACAATTTTCAGGCTTATACCTCATTTTAAAACGAACTTCATCCACACTTTTATAAATTCCTCATGGGCGCAAAATGTAAAGTAATTTTTACAACCAAGCAAAACGCACCCGCACGAAGCCGCCAATAAACGACGTGAAAGACAAAGCCAAATAACTTATTTCAGCAAGGTCATCCTGAAGCGAAGCAAAAAAAAAAGTGACATTTCGCGAAGCCATTTGCAAACAACTGTATGCCAAATAAGGAGCCACATAAAAATTCCTTGCAAATTCAACATTCAAGAACTATCATAAGCATACAAACTAATCTTCAATGCAAAATTCAAAAGACTTATGGGAAAAATTTCTTTTTCAACGAAACGAATCCATGCAGAGGCTCTCGCTGACGGCGCCATCTACAGACTCAATCAATTAAAACATTTGCAAGGCGTTCTAAAAAAAAAGTGTGAAAAAGCCCCTGACAATCGCTTACGCATCAGTAGAAACCAAAAGACCTTCCAATATTACCTTGTTTCCAAAACAAACAAAAGTTCCTATATCAAGGTAGAGCAAATGCAACAAGCAGCCGCGATCGCTCAATTCAATTACGACAGCAAACTGCTTGAGCAAGTCAATCAGGAAATAGACACCTTACAAGAATTTATCGACCATTACCACCCCGAAAATTTTGACAAGGTATACTCCAGCCTTCATCCAGGAAGACAAAAACTGATTACTCCTATCAGACTCCCAGACGCAGACTTCGTAAAAACATGGCGGGAACACGCATATACAGGCAAGGACTTCGAAGAGAATGCGCCCGAATTTTTCAGCAACAGCGGAATCCGCGTTCGCTCAAAATCGGAAATCATTATAGCAAACGCCCTCGACAAAGCAGGAGTTCCCTACCGGTACGAGGCGCCACACACTTTCGACCGCACCACGCTACACCCCGATTTCACGTGTCTTGACATCCGCAACCGTTCAGAAATCATCTGGGAGCATTTCGGTCTCATGGGTGATTCGGACTACGCCCGCACGGCCATACACAAGATTGCCTTGTATGCATCTAACGGGTTCATCCTCGGTAAAAGTCTAATCGCCACCTTTGAAAGAAGCGACACAGCACTTTCTACGAAATTAGTTCAGCAGTACGCGGAAATGATAGCTGCGGGCGTTTTTGCCGGAGAAACATCGGAACCATAAAAAGCGAAAAAAATATCCGCTACACGCCAGCAACCGCTGCACACCGCAACATACGGACCAAAATGACAAAATCGAACGTTTGGTCCGTATTACGAAATCGCAGCACACCGCCGCATACGGACTAAAATGACAAAATCGAGCGTTTGGTCCGTATTACGAAACAGCTGCACACCGCCGCATACGGACCAAAATGCCAAAATCGAACGTTTGGTCCGTATTACGAAATCGCTGCTCACCGCAACATACGGACCAAAATGACAAAATCGAACGTTTGGTCCGTATTACGAAATCGCTGCACACCGCCGCATACGGACCAAAATGCCAAAATCGAGCGTTTGGTCCGTATTACGAAATCGCAAACAGCCCCACAAATCAAAAAACAAAAGCGCGTGCCGCAAAATCCCCCATTCCAACACGCAAAAGTACTCCGTAAGTGACAATTTTTCCTTCTATACAAAAACGGTGCAGTTTAAACCGCACCGTTTCTGCAAACGAAAATCAAGGCAAGTTAATCCTTAACACAGCGAATGCTATTGTATTCATAATCGCCACAAGTGTTGATGTTAGAAAAGGAATGGATTAGAACGCATTCATACTTGTCATTCTTCGCATATTCTGAACCAGTCCAGAAATAAGCGATTTCCCCGGCCCTGTAGCACGAAACAGCATTTACAGTCGGATCGTCTATGCAATTTCCCACAGGTACAGCCGTAAACTCAAGCACATCGGCGCCACTACCCTCGTTCCAGCCAAAAGAGGACTTGAGGGAAAATGCCCCGCCAATCGCAGTAGTATCCCCTAGATACAGAAGATTCTTCCATTCTTCTGTAGAAGGAAGATGCCAACCTGCAGGACAGGCTGTCAAGGCAGCAGAATGCTTATAGAATCGCCCCGTTTTTTCAAAATCGGCGTCACCGACGTATTCGACACTGGAATCAGCAGCAAAGTTCAGATTTTCCGCCATCCATATTTTGTTACCCAAGCGAATGGTCTTGTACGTCTGCCCGTCACGAGGGTCCGTCATCGTGCCCTTGTTTTCGCGAATGCAGCGAACAGACTGCTTGTAGCTCTTTTTCATTAGAACATAGCCATCCTTCTTGTCAACAAAGGCGTACGAATCTTTTGAATAGAAATGTGCAAACGCTCCGTATTCGTCATCAATCTCTTCGGAGGCCCAGAAATAAGCATCCTCGTTTACCCCATTCCAAACCAGCGAATCGTTCTCTTCCGAATAATGTCCTACCTTCAAAAGATGGAAGCCGTTCACATCGTTCAAGGCGCCATAGTACATCAATCCCGCAGAGGAACTCAAGTTCAACAGCAAACGCCAATCCTTGATAGACGGGAGTTTCCATCCTTCCGGGCAAGCGTCCTTTGCAGATTCCCATGTGTACGAACGACCCAGCTTATCGCAATTGCTTTCGACATCGTTGTAGCACCAGCTGGAGTCGCTTGCATAATCCATATTGCGACCAAGCCAGCGCTGGACCTTAATATCCACAATAGGATAAACCTTCCCATCTCTCGAATCGATAAACTCTGTATCGGATTCTTCGTATGCAACAGAAGAAGAGCTTTTTCCGTCAGAAACAATGCTGGATAAGCCCCCCTGTTGCCCTCCAGAAGACACGGGTGACTCTTCTACAAAAGAAGAACTTGACATTCCAGAAACAGAATTTTCGGAAGCATCAGCGTTTGCGCTAGAGGAATCATCACCGCATGCAGCGAAAAACACAGCCGAAAGAAGAAGGAATTTGTAGTTCATATAAACTTCCTAAAAAATGAATTTATATAAATGTAACAAAATAATTCCGAGCACAAAAAAGAACCGTTCCCTTTTGGGAACGGTTCCAAAGTTATCGATGATAACGGAATCGGCTAATTAAGCCTTTTGGCGCTACGCACCATCCGGCATTGCGCCTCGGTCATAAGGTCAAACTAGTTTGACCTTGCGACGCTCGGCTTAAGCCTTTTCAGCAACCACCCAAACCTTGACCTGAGCTTCAACGTCGCTGAAGACCTTGACAGTCACGGTGTAAACACCGAGCTGCTTGATCGGTTCAGCAAGGTCGACCTGAGCGCGAGAAATCTTGACGCCCTGCTTGGTGATGGCATCAGCGATGTCAGCAGCCGTAACAGAACCATAAAGACGTTCGCCTTCGACAACGCGACGTTCGAGGTTGACCTGAACGTTAGCGAGTTTAGCAGCGACATCGCCAGCAGCTGCGAGTTCTTTCTGGAACTGAGCTTCAACAGCAGCGCGGTTGTTTTCGATTTCGAGCTTTGCTTCCTTGGTTGCACGAACAGCAAGCTTGCGCGGGAAGAGGTAGTTACGAGCGTAACCGTCCTTAACCTTCACGACGTCGAGCATCTTGCCCAAATGAGGAACGTTGGCCTTAAGAATAATTTCCATAGTCTAGTTCCTCCTATTAGCGCATGCTGTCCGAAACGAACGGGAGAATGGCCATCTGGCGAGCGCGCTTGATAGCTTCGTTCAGCATACGCTGATACTTTGCGCTTGTGCCAGAGATGCGGCGCGGGATAATCTTGCCACGTTCAGAGATAAAGCGACGAAGAGTCTTTTCGTCCTTATAGTCAATGAACTTGACATTATTTTCTGTGAACCAGCAAGTCTTCTTGCGGCGGATACGCGGACCCTGCTTCTTATCTTCAAAAGCCATTATTCAGCCTCCCCTTCTTCAGCGTCGACCGGCACGATTTCTTCGGTGGTCTGAGCCATGTCCTGGTTGTAAACGATTTCGCTCATCGGATAATCAGCGAGGGTCATCCAACGGAGAACGTTTTCGTTAAGCTTGAGAGCGGCTTCCATAGCAGCAACTACAGCAGATTCGGCCTTGTAGTAGAAAATGACATAGTAGCCATGCTGGCGCTTGTTGATAGAATAGGCGAGCTTGCGCTTGCCCCAGTCGTCGCGGCGGAGAATTTCGCCGTTGCCGTCGGTGATGCTCTTGCCAATTGCCTCGACTTCAGCATTGATAGCGTCGTCAGAGATCATAGCGTCGATGATCACCATCGTTTCGTATTGTCTCATAATGAGTCCCTTTGGTCTATCGCCCAGAAACCGACATTGGTTCCGGGAGGGTTCCGAAAAATTCGGTATGCCAAATATAGAAAACCAAAAGCGTTTGTCAATCCGCAAGAGGCAGTTCAGCCGCTAAATGCCAAACTGAAAACCGACAAAGAAGGACACAGCCCATTCAGAGACATCTCTATTGAAATAACGTTGAAAACCTATTTCTGCGGAAACCCACGTTGAAAGCAGATTTCGCTTTGCCCAGGGCACCACTTCACGAAGATTGAAGGCGATTCCCGGGCTCAGAGTCAGCATTTGGGCTTTTGCAAAATTGTACTCGTAAATGACGTTGCCGGTAAGGCCCAAGTAACGCCAAAGCACAAGGCCACCTCCCACTTCAAGCCCGATAGTAAAGCCGCTCAGCGAGAACATCTTTTCGCAGTCTTCCTTGGAAGCCTTGCCAGCCGTGGTCGTATCCAGTTCCGTTTCACCATCTTCGCGCTTTTTCCCCCGAATTTCATCACGGAATTCGGAAATATCGGTCGTCTCCAAGCCAAACACGGGAGAAACGTAACCATCCGCAAAGGAATTCGCCTTATGGAAACGCACATTCAATCGATAACGCTGATACAAAAGCATCGCATCAGCATCCAAGTCCCCTCCAAAGAAGCGCACATCAAAGCCCGAGCTGATTTTTTCGGAATAGTGATATTCCAGCTGCCCCTGCCAAACCCCGAGGCAATCGCATTTCTCGGTAGGATTGTACAAGCCGGCTGCAACTCCCACAGAAATACCCTTTTCCAGAAAGACCGTCTGTCGCGGAAGCGGAATGTTACGGGTGTTCATCCAGCGAGCCATGCTATCCTGCGCCGCCTTTTCCAAAGAATCCGCCCGTGCAATCGAATCCGCTACGGCAGTTTCGCTTTTCATACGCGACAAGGAATCGCCAGCAGATTCTTCTGCAAAGGCGCTCACGACAAAAAGCAAAACTATGAATAAAAAACGCACCGGAGCCATTTGTATTCAATATTAACAAATATTGAAAAGGACGCACTTACCGACGCACGCCCTCGGCATCTTCCTTTCGACGTTTTTTCAGATTCTTGTAAAATTCAGCGTCAGCACCCCACCTTTCCTCGGAAATTCCCTCAACAATCGGATCAAACTCCGGGCAGGCCAGCGCCGAAAGCGTTTCGACAAAATCTTCAGACATATTTTCAATTTTGTCTACGACGATAAAACCATGAACATTCCTATGCCGCAGCAAAGCAGCATCGTCATCGGCGTCCTTGTAAAAGTAAATCGGGCTCTTGTGTATTTTCTCATCCCAGCTGACAGACGTTTTTACGACCCCGGACAGCGGTTGCCAGCAAAATACGTTTCCATCTTTAGAAAAGAAATACTTGTCCGCAAAATTCTTGTCGCCAATCAACTGGTAAAGGTCCATGGAATCAAGTACACCGATAGAATCCATGAACGAAAGAAACTCATAATTGCCTTCGGCTTTCCAATCAAAGCCGACCAATTTGCATTCACGCCAATTAGAACAAACTGCAAAAGGGCGAACCTTGCAAAAAATAAGGCAAAAGGCGACAACGAATGCGGCAATTCCTCCAAAAATGAGGACATACCGCCACTTGTTCTTCGGTTTGCTATACAGGCACCACTTTTGATTCATGGTCTACAATATTACAAACTTATCAAGCGCCCCAAAAGCCCCTTCACGCAAAAAAAACAATTTTTGCGTAAAAATCCCTTTTATCCCCCTGTAAAATATTCTACAGCGTTCGAATTAAAAAAAGAATAAAAAAACAGATAAGGCACGCGCTCCAAACCAATTCTACGGTTGGACCGTATTTTTTTTGTTTTTCATTCATGTAAATCCCTTCCTCAAACAACAAAGTCCCTCAACTTGTTGGCTATAATATACTTAGGAGAGCAGTACATTCAAAGTAATATTTATGTAACATTCATCTAGCATTGCGGAGCAGAGTATTTTTAGGGGAAAATCATCTATGCACAAATGAGCATAAATTTACTATATTTGCCCCCATGGACTTTGGAATGTACGGAACCACCTGGTGGGGCAAGAAATGGCTCTCGACGCTATTAAGCAGTGCGGATGCAAAAACAGTCGCCACAGGTGTACGCTACGCCACGCGCGGGCAGGTTCATTCCATCGACATTATCGATAACCGCGTGATTTCGGTGGTGAAAGGGCCAAACGGCGGCCTTCACAACAACTACATCGTCTTCCCGAAGTTTCCGAAGGAATCCGTCGAAATTTTCCAGAGCATCCTGAAGCAGCATCCGATGGAACTTGTCGCTCTCAGAAACAAGTCGATGAACCAGTCCATCGAGCTTCTCCTTTTAAAAAGCAAGCTCCAGCTTTTCGACTCGCTGCAAGAAATAACTCCCGGATGCGACTGCCGCGATCCGCTGCCGTGCAAGTACCTCGTTGCCTCCTTCTTGAAGATAGCGGAACTCATCGACGAAAACCCGAACGTCCTTTTCAAGATTCACGGGCTCGACCTCGCCCCCATTTTCGAAAGCCCCTCCGCAGAAGCACAAGCCGAAGCCACCCCCATCGACCTCGACGTGATGCAGGAAGCGAACCTCGTGCGAACTTTCGGCGCGTCGGTAAAGACTCTCGGCGAAGAAGTTCCTGTCGAAGGCGGGGACTTCCGCAACAAGGACGAGAAGCACGCCGAACTCGACCGCGCCGAGGACGCGAGCGAAAGCTTTTTCGGCGGCTACCAGGGCGCAGGACGCAATTCCGAGGGGACAACGCCTCCAAAGCGGTTGCCGACTTTCGACTTTGAAAAATGGAGCGACTACTCGCAAATTCTCCCCGCCATGCTGCAAAACTTCCCGAAGTTCTGCCCCGCCGGGAATTTCCGCAAGAGCTACAACGACGAATTGCAGGCCTGCCGCCAGTTCTTCCGCAACTACGAGAACTTCGACGTTTTCTCGGAGCATTACCGCACCTACAACGCCAAGACGTTCCTCATGGAAAGCGAAAGCATCCGCGTCATCCACAAAAATGGCTGGCGTTGGCGCTTCGAGCAAATCAACGGCGAAAAAGTCATCAAGGACGACCTCACCGCGGCAAACATCATGGGCGCCCTCTGCTGCCTCAGCGCAGGGAACTTTTCGTGGCACCACTACACCGTACGCTACTTGCACCTGCTCTTGACTACCGCCTATCACCTGATTCGGACAGGCGCCATCTATCCGCAAGTTTTCTGGATAGGGAGGGACACGGCGCAAATGCGCTGGCTCCCCGCCGAGATGATGCCGGAAATTCTCTCGATGGTCACAGAACTCGAGACCGCTGCGCCTCGCCAATTCTTATGGACAGAGCACAACGAGGAATTTCAGGAAATGACGGAACCGGCGGAACATCTGCTTTCGCTTTTCATTGCGCAACTGCTCAAGTTCGCCCGCACCTACAAGACGCCCTCCAAGACAAACCACGGGAACCTGCTCTCGTTTTTCTTCGACTGCATTTCGGGGAAGCTAGCGAACAACGCGCACACGATTCCAAGCAAAATCCAGCAGTGGTTTTCCGTCTACTCGAGCCTCGACTTTCAGACAAAGTTGCTTTTCGCATGTTACGAAACCGGAGACGATGTCGCCCTCGAAGTCTTCGTTCTGGAAAACGACGCAAACGCAAGCACGCCAAGGCGCGTCAACCTCTCGGAGCTTTTTGAGAACAACGACTCACGGCTGCTTTCCATTTTGAGCATTCTGAACGGAGTCTCGAGCAGTTTCAAGCCGATGGAGGAATACCTCGCCGCACGCGCAAGCGAACCGATTTTGATGCACGGAACGGAGCTTTTGAACTTTTTGCAGGACTGCGTCAAGAAACTCGAAATTTTCGGAATCCAAACGGAAATTCCGCAGAGTCTTCTGCACATCGGAAAGCCGAAGCCCAAGATTCGTCTGCAAGGCAGCATGAGCTTCGGCGGTTTTTCGGCAAGCGACTTGATCGACTTCGACTGGGAAATCGCCATTGGCGACGAGAACGTTTCCGCCAAGGAATTTTTCGCCATGGCAGAAGAAGCCGACGGACTCTTGAAATACAAGTCGCAATATGTCCAGGTCACCCAGGAGGACTTGCAGGAAATCCGCGAAAAGATGGAAGGAAAAGCGGAGGCGAAAAAGAAAAAAAGCGAGTCCGACAAAAAGGCGAAAGACATCGACATTTCAAAAGATGAAGAAGTCCTCGTCGAAGAGGCGGCGCCCGAAATTACGCAGACAAAACTCATCCAGGCGTGCTTCACCGGCGAATGCAGCAGCATTCCCGTGGAGATGACCGGGCAATTCAAGCAGCAGTTCGACGCCTGGCGCGCTGAAACCGACATTCCGCTTCCGGAGAATCTGAATGCGACACTCCGCCCCTACCAGATGCGCGGCTACTCCTGGATGTACAAGAATCTGCAAATCGGATTCGGCTGCATCCTCGCCGACGACATGGGCCTCGGAAAGACGCTGCAAGTCATCACATTCCTCCTCAAGATGAAGCAGGAAGGCAAATTCGCAGAGAAAAAGGCGATTGTCATCATGCCGGCGGGCCTCCTTTGCAACTGGCAAATGGAAATCAAGAAGTTCGCCCCGGAACTTTCGTACTTCGCCTACCACGGCGAAAAACGCGACATCCAAAAGTTTTCTGCCGATATTCTCCTCACCACTTACGCAACCTTCCGCAAGGACTTCGCAGAAATTGACGAACGCGAATGGCAGGCTATCATCATCGACGAAGCGCAGAACATCAAGAATGCGGACAGCGAACAAAGTAAGTTACTTCGCAAGATGCGTGCGCCCATGAAAATTGCGATGAGCGGCACCCCGGTCGAAAACCGCCTCATGGAATTCTGGAGCATCATGGACTTTGCGAACCGCGGATTTTTCCCAAGCGCCCAGGAATTCCGCGAAAAATACGAAGTCCCCATTCAAAAGAACAACAACCAGATTGTCGCAGAAACATTCCGCAAAATCACGGCGCCGTTCATGCTCCGCCGTTTAAAAACGGACAAGAGCATCATCAGCGACCTGCCCGACAAGATTATCCAGGACGAATACGCGGAACTCACGAAGCCACAGGCCGCCTTGTACCAGAAGACGCTGGAGCGCTTCATGCAGCAACTGGAAATGGAGGAGGCGCTGAGCGAAAAGGCGAACGATGCGCATGCCCTCTTCAAGCGCAAGGGAATCATTCTGCAAATGATTCTCGCCCTGAAGCAAATCTGCAACCACCCCGCCACATTCTTGAAAGGAGCTGGGGAAGTAAGCGGTAAGCAGTGGTTGGTAAACAGTGAGAATAATGGCGCTGCGCGCGAAGGGATTTCAGACGATAGACGAAAGACGAGAGACGACCAAGCGAAAGAAACGCACAAACTTGTTTGCGCACTTCCGAGCAACCGAGCATCCCATGCAGAAGGCTTGAAAGACGAAGAATTTTCCTCAGCGGAGTTGCTGGAGGCGCAAGCGGGATCCTGGCTCGGAGGCCGGGATGACGTTGACGCGAGTACGCTGACGAATGCAGAAACAGAGGCTCGCGCCGGGATGCCAGACGTTGATGCAAGTTCATCGACGTCCGCTCACCCCACAAGCTCAGAACATCTCCAGCCGCAATCCCAGCCACTTACCTCCGGCAAGCTGCAAATGCTTCTGGACTTGCTCAAGAGCATCCAGGAACAAGGCGAAAAGACACTCATCTTTACGCAATTTGCAGAGATGGGAACGCTCCTCGAAGCAACCATCAAAAAGGAACTCGGACTCCTCACGCACTTCTACCACGGCGGCTGCACCCAATCGCAGCGCTCTGCAATGATTCTCGACTTCCAGCAGAATCCCGACTGCAAAGTCCTCATCCTGTCGCTCAAGGCGGGCGGCACCGGCCTCAACCTCACCGCCGCCTCCCAGGTCATCCACTACGATCTCTGGTGGAACCCCGCCATCGAAGCCCAAGCTACAGACCGCGCCTTCCGAATCGGCCAGACGAAAAATGTCCAGGTCCACAGGTTCATCACCAAAGGCACCTTCGAAGAGAAAATCAACGCGCTGCTCCAATCCAAGCGGGCCATCGCCGACATGACCGTGAACGCCGGCGAGACATGGCTTGCCGACATGAGCGACAAGGAACTCGGCGAAGTATTCGGACTCGAAAACACCATAATATAAAGACGCATTTATCCAAACAAAAATTCCGCCACATAATAATTGTATTTTTAGAGTATGAAAAACGCACTCATTACAGGCATCACAGGTCAAGACGGATCCTACCTGGCCGAATTTCTTCTTGAAAAAGGATACAATGTTTTCGGTCTCGTCAGGCGCAAAAGTAAACTTGACTTCAACAACGCCGAGCACCTGAAAGGGCGCGTCACCTTCGTATTCGGCGACATAACCGACCAGGCATCGCTTCTCCGCGCTCTCGAAATTTCAAATCCCGACGAGATTTACAATTTGGCAGCCCAGTCATTTGTGACTACCTCATGGGAAACGCCTCTTTCCACAGCAGACATCAATGCCATCGGCGTCACAAACCTCCTTGAAGCCGTCCGCCTCATCAAGCCGAACACACGCGTTTACCAGGCAAGCACAAGCGAAATGTTCGGGAAAGTGCAAACCGTTCCGCAAAACGAAAACACGCCCTTCTATCCACGCAGTCCGTATGGAGTTTCCAAACTTTACGGTCACTGGATTACCAAGAACTATCGTGAAAGCTACGGAATGTTCGCCTGTTCGGGAATCCTCTTCAATCACGAATCCGAACGCCGCGGAGCCGAATTCGTCACTCGCAAAATCACCATCGCCATCGCAAAAATCAAGGCCGGGAAACAGGATGTTCTGGAACTCGGTAACATGGATGCCAGCCGCGACTGGGGACACTCCGCAGACTACGTCCGAGCAATGTGGATGATGTTGCAGCAGCCCACCGCCGATGATTTCGTTGTCGCCACAGGCAAAACACACAGCGTCCGCGAATTTGTAACACTAGCCTTCAAGGCCGCGGGAATGGAACTGGATTGGCATGGCAAGGGAATCGAAGAATACGCCACGCTCAAAAACAGCGACAAGACCGTCGTCAAAGTAAATCCGCAGTTTTTCAGACCAGCAGAAGTTGACGCGCTCATCGGCGATGCCAGCAAGGCGAAAAAGATTCTCGGATGGGAACCGCAAATCAGCTACGAGGAACTGGTCCGACGCATGGTCGAAAATGACCTCAAGCTTCTCTCCGAAGGCAAAATCTAATGTCAGCCTCAGACTCTGTACGAACGCTTGTCATCGGTGCCTCCGGATTTGTCGGAGGCTACCTGATACGCGAACTGGAATCGAATGGCCATACGGTAATCCAGGCGAACTTTCCTGACTTCAACTTGCTCAACAAGGAACAGGTTGATACAGCAGTCCAAAAAACACATCCCGACTTTGTAGTAAATCTCGCGGCAATCAGCTCTGTAGGCGTTTCGTGGAAACAGCCCATCGATACAGTTCAAGTCAACATCTGCGGAACAGTACACCTGCTCGAAGCCATTCGCAACTTCGCTCCTGCTGCAAAGACGCTCCTTATCGGGAGTGCCGAGGAATACTCGCCCAAAGATGAAGCTTTATGCGAAAGCGATAGCCTCGAAGCATGCAATCCCTACGGCATTTCGAAAATCGCCCAAGAGAACTTCGCCTCACTCTATCGTCAAAAATACGGCATGAAAATCATCTGCACACGTTCCTTCAATCACACAGGCGTCGGGCAAACATCCACATTTGCACTTCCGAGCTTCGTCATGCAAGTCGCAGCCATTGAAAAAAGCGGCAAGCCAGGCTTCATCAAAGTCGGAAATCTGAACGCCATTCGCGACTTTTCCGATGTACGCGACGTTGTTCGCGTTTACCGCTTGCTCCTCGAAAATGAGAACGAATACACAGAGTACAATGTCGGTTCCGGAATTGCGCACAAAGTAGGAGAGCTTTTGCAGACAATCATCAGCTTCGCAAGCGTAAAAATTGACGTTATTCAAGATCCGGAAAAGACACGCCCCGTTGAGATGCCTTACCAATGCGCCAACATCGACCGCATCAAAAAGGCGGGCTACTGGGCAGGCACCAAAATAGAAGAAACCCTGAAATGGATGTACAATCATGAAATCGGACGTTAAAATCGCAATAGACGCCCGCATGCTGCTCAAATCGGGAATCGGAACATGCGTTCAACACTGGATGCGAGACGTCGGTTACAGCACCGCTCTCGGAAATCCAAAAGAACTCGAAGAATACAGAGATTCAGTTTCGACACAGATCCCATTTGTGAGCGGCATCTACGGATACAAGGAACAGCTTAGGTTTCCATACAGGGCACTCCACAAGCAAAAGCCAGATATTCTGCACATTCCACACTGCAACGTTCCGCTATTCTACCGCGGCAAAATGATGGTAACGGTCCATGACCTCACCCATCTGGTGTACCCCGAGTTTCTACCGATGAAGCTTGCACACCTGTACTTCAAATTCATCTTCTGGTTCATCTGTAAACGCGCCGACCGCATTCTCACCGATTCCGAAAGCACCAAAAAGGACTTGCTTCGTTTTTACAAAGCGGATGCAAACAAGATAGATGTAGTCTATCTCGGCGTCGGCAAGGAATTTGTCCGCAAACCCAAGAAAGATTTTGATTATCTCTACAAAAAGTACAACATTCCAAGGGACAAGAAAATCATCCTCTACGTCGGAAACCTGCTTCCACACAAAAACCTGAACGGTCTCCTGGAAGGTTTCGCGCAGATGAAGAATCATGAAAACTGCCGCCTAGTCCTTGTCGGAAAAGCTTTTGACGGACGCACAAAAGACACTCGCGAAAAAGACCTCGGTATCGAAGAACTCACGCTCCATGCGGGCATGGTGAGCCAGGAGGATTTAGTCAACTTCTACAATTTGGCGGACCTGTTCGTCCTCCCATCCCTTTACGAAGGATTCGGACTCCCGGTACTTGAAGCGCTTGCCTGCGGCACCCCCGTAGCCTGTTCCAACGTCTCTTCAATTCCTGAAGTCGGTGGAGATGTAGTAAGCTACTTCGACCCGAAAAATGCAGAAAGCATCGCACACGCCTTGGAAGAATCCATCGACCTCAAGGGGAAAAACGATGCAGCAATCAATGTTTGGGTAAGCAAGTTCTCCTGGGAAAATAGCGCCAAGCGCATTCGACAAATCGCAGAGGAATTAGCAGGTTAATATGCTATCCGCACGCATCAAGAAGATTCTTTCCACATTCTTGAAAGTCGCCATCAGCGTGGGCGGTCTCGCCTACATTTTTTGGAAAGTACCCTTCGCCGAAGTTTCCTGCCACTGGACGCAAAAGTCGCTGCCATGGATTCTGCTCATTCTCTTTTGCACAGTATTCAGCATGTGCATCCAGTCAAATCGCTGGCGCGGCCTGCTTCTTGACGAGGGGAAAAAAGTTCCGTTTAAAACATTCTACGCCTACACAGCCCTCGGCTACTTTTTCAACAACCTGCTGCCAAGCGGCTTCGGTGGTGACGCGGTCAAGACAATTGCATTCGGGAGGCGCTTCGGCAACACGGCAAACTCCGTCGCAGCAGTGGCGATTTCAAGAGTCATGGGACTCATCGCGATGTTTCTCTGCTTCTTTGCAACACTCCCCTTCGTCGTAAGCCGCTACGAAATTCCGCTTATTTATACAGCAGCCGTTTGTGGCGTGGCTCTTCTTTCACTTTTCATCATCGTCGGAGGGCTCTATTCCGACAAAATACGCTTACCGCAAAAGCTCGCTTGCAAAATTCCATTTCTTGTCAAACTGCAAGACGCATTCAGCATCTACCGCAACTACAAAAAAGCATTTTTCCTCTCCGGTCTCGACTCCGTCTGGCTTCAGCTTTCGTCTATCGCCATCCACTATTCTTACTTCCAGGCAGTCGGGCATCCGGTAGACCTCGCAACCATCACGGTTTTCATGACCATCACCATAACGATTACCATGCTGCCCATCTCCATCAACGGAATCGGCCTCCGCGAAAATGTGAACGTCAGCTTGTTCACAGGCCTCCTCGGAATACCAGCGGACTTAGTTCTTGCTGCAGCCCTCATTGGCTACATTCCCATGATTTTCCAGGCAGCGCAAGGCGCCATCGTATTCGCATTCATCAAGAATCGCAAAGCCTGACAAAAAAGGCTCGCCACCCCATCTCCCCCGTTAAGCGAGGAGAAGAGTGAAAGCGAGCTTATCACCAAAACCGGCCAACCGACCGTGTTGTCAAAAAAAACTTTTTATTGACTAATTGACAATAATCACATCAATGGTGTCTGGAAGATCTGACGACTGCAACAAATTCTTGCGACGGTTCAACTTAACAATCTTCATTTTAGGCGGCATGTATTTCTTCTTTTCCATTTTTCACCTATTTGGTTAAGGTTTACTTCTATTGTCCATGTCCTTAATGATCAGCCTTCAGTCCATTCGCCATGGACTGAACCGCTTCACACAAGAAGTATTCATCCGCCCAAAACAGCAAAGTCCTTACCGCCACAGCGAACTCTTTCTTAAAAAGTAAATATAGAAAGTTCCACAATGAAAATCTATCACCACACCACATTTACATAATTCAAATTTTTCCAACAATCATCTTTTTACATTCCCCACCACAAAGCCCAATTTATGCCTCTTTTTTTTAAACGTGATATTTCTCAATTGACCGCATCAGGGGAATAAGATATTTTTCCACCGGAAAAACATTCCAGAAAGTATGACAACCAAACGGAGTAATCTATGAAAGCATTCTCAATTTTCGCCATGTGCACGGCACTCTGCGCCGCAGAAGCCATGGCAGCAACTTATTACGTAAGCAAGGAAACCGGCTCCAACCGCAAGGACGGCCTCTCTGCCGAAACCCCGATGAAGAACTTGCAAAAGGCGCTCGACGCCGCACCGGACGGTTCCACCATTCTCGTCGCCGAAGGCAACTACTTCGGAACACTCGATTGCGGAAACATCATCGTATCGAAGCCGGTCACAATCGTCGGCGGCTATTCCGCAGACTTCAAGGAACGCGACGTTCTCAAACACCGCACCATGGTCCAGCCCTCCGCCGAATCCAACGGAACATCCAAGGGCGAAGGCACCCTGCAAATCAACACGAAGAGTGGCGGAAACGTTGTCATTGACGGTCTTCTGTTCGACCGTGGCAACTCGATTGCCTACAACATGAACCCGGATCCCGCCAAGGCAGGTCGCCCAGAAGGTGTCGCATCCGGCATGATGGCCCCGATTGGCTCCAAGGGCAAGGGCGGCCCAGACCTGAACGAAGACGTCTTCACGACGCAGACCTCCGAAATTTACCTCAACAACCCCAACGTCAACTTCACCATCCGCAACTGCTCCTTCGTGAACGCCCCGAACTACGCCATCCGCGGAATGTTTAACGGCGCAGGTGAAGTCACGAACAACATTTTCGTCAACAACCGCATGGCAGCCGTGGAAGTCCGCGGCTCCAACGCCAACAAGAAATCGACCATGAAGTTCAAGAACAACACCATCATGTTCGCCTGGTCGCGCCTCAAGGACCAGCTGGACATGGGTTACGGCTACCGCTACCTTCCGGGCATCGACGTCTACGTTGACAACAACATCATCGGCTGCACCATTTTCTCAGGCCTTGACCGCACCCATCTCGACAGCGACAAGAAGAAGGAATCCCAGCGCATCACGACCGCCACAAACAACGTCTTCTTCTTGAACAAGAAGGCAGACCTCGCCATTCCGGGTGGCGGCCTGTTCAAGAGCGTCTGGGCAAAGGATTTCGAAGATGTCGAAGCACTCAACGAAGTCGAAGGCAACAAGACGCTCAAGGACGCATCCGTATTCAAGGGCCGCATCGACGAAGCCTACCTGAACGGCTTCCTCAACGCAACATACAAGGAAACCACGGACTTCAGCCCCAATTCTCCGGCCAACACCTTCCGCGCAGCAATGGGCATGAACCTCGTAGGCACCATGCAGTCCTCTGCATCGATGTTTGCAAACCGCTATCCGTTCGAAAAGGCACTTGAACTCTTCGGCGCCATGGAAAAAGTCGGCGCACAGATTCCTAGCAAGTAATTTATCCTAAACAGGATGTTGAAAGAAGCCGTGTCGGGAGATGCGGCTTTTTTATGCAATTTTTCCTTTCTAATTCTCAATGTTTCTGGTAAAACGGTACTTATAGACTTTGCCGTTGCGGAAGTTCAAGGTAATCGTTCTGTCGTCAGAAAACCCGTCGCTCATGGGATATTCTACGAAGTACACCCATTCATTTTTATTCTTCTTGAAAGCTAAACCCAATGAATCAGCATCATTCATCGACATGCCGAGAGTAATCCCGTTTGTCGGCTTAAAACCAACCAAGCAATTTGGGACTCCCGTTGTGTCGCCATAAGAAACCGTCACGTCATTCAGCACTTTGCCAAGCCCATTGGAAAACACATACAGCGACTTATCAATCTTACAGGTAAACAAATCAAGCCTAAGTTCAACACGATGAACTTTACCATTTTCATCCTTGAACGTATCCTGCTCACTACGCTTTTCGCAGCCTTCGCAGAGAATGGAGTCCAAGCTGATTTTTGATTCCAACATGGTTTCATCCAAATACACTACGCTGTCCTTTGACAAGGAAACGGAAAGCAACGTATCGTTTATAGATTTTCTCTTTTCGCCTTTTCTTAAAGGTCTTCTGACCTTATTCAAGCACTTATTCCAAGTCACGCAGACACTGCAATAGGGATTAACGTAATCATAGGAGACTCTCTTGAACACTGCCTTTTCACAAATCAAGACACGCCCTACAACAGAGCATTCACGCTCCTTGCTGTATTTTCCATCAGTAGATTCAGAACGTAAATCAGAAACATCCTTCCACTCCAAGCTTTCTAGGTCTCGAGATGAAACCCAGCATGTGGTATAATCCTGGGAAGGAAGCTCTCCCGCAAGATCATAGCTGAATATTTTTTGTTCAGCATAAGACTGGCCGTACCTTTGATATACCTCGGAAACTTTTCGCCCCTGGGAATCATACGCATATTCTTCACCTGCAATGTCAACGGGATTTTTATCGTTTTTCAAAGGAAACAGAACAAAGGGCAACAATCGATTATTATCATAACCGCGAGATTTCCAGGACTTGATTTTTCCATTTTGGTACGACGAAATCGTAACGTTCGATCCAGACCCATCACGGAATCCCGGCAAAAAGGTTTCTTCTTCAAAAGAAGAATCCCTTACCACATTTCCCTGGCCATCATACTTTTTCATGCTATAGGAATAGTGGTCATAAAATTCATATTCCTCACTTTCACTTTCGACCAGTTTTCCATCTTTGAAATACTTGGTTTCTTCAATTTCAAACCGTCTCGTACCATAGCGAACCACTTCCTTGTTCTTGTTGCAGAAGCGTTTATAAAAACCTAATTTTATTCCGGTGTTCCCGTACATTTCCACATCCAAATTTGCGGTATCTTTTGTGTTGTGAACAAAGCGAAAAATCTGGTTATTTTGTCTAAATTCTACGAGACGATTCAAGTCATCATAATCATACTCGTCGAACGAAGGTTCAGCATCTTTAAAAGGCTGCTTCTTTAAGGTCAATTCGCCTTCAAAGTAATATTCAAGAGACTTTGAATAGCTTTTCTTTATTTTTCCTGAAATGGAATCGACATCGTCATGATAAAAGCTGATTGTATCGCCGCAAGACGCACCCCTCAAGGCGCAATCTACACATTCTGTAAGAATTCCGTTTTTACGTTTTCCCTTATAAATACGAGATTCATTTTTAAAGTATTCATCTATTCGCAGGACCGTAGTGGAATCCCCGTCATCAATATCAATGGTCTTTGTATCATTAAACCAGGTACCATTTTCTTTACGATACGACGCTACGACGAAGCCATTTTTCTTATTAAAAGGAAACTTATTTGACAAGTATTTTTCATAACGACTTTCCAATGCAAATTTCTGGTCATATCCCTGCAATATATTCACCGAAGAATTTATTTCTAAAGGAGTTGCGTCCAAGGAGGCGCCCGAAGTATAATACAAATATACCGGCAATGGACCGCAAGAAAGCCCTTCATACTTTTTTAAAGAGCGCTCAAAAACTTCCAATGCAAATTTTGCTTCGTAATCAAAATATCCATCGCCAATTTCATGCTTATCTAAGGAATCCGCCCGACGCCAATGATAACCGTAAAACGCGGCAAGGCACAACACAACGCCGAGCAGCACAAGGAAAAATTTCAAGAAGATTTTTGAGGACTTTTTCATAGTTACGACTTGCCAGCACAATATACAAAAATTTCGGGACTCTTCATCAACATGTGTGGGTGGCTTCGCCACCCTTTTTCGTTGACTTTCGCCTAAATTAAACAAAAAATGGGCTATTTTCTAAAATTTAATCGCCAAAAAAAACAGAAGAAAAAGCCCATGTCAAAATTATACAAATCCATCTTCAATGTCAACGGCTGTACTGTCGTCAAGCAGGAGCAAACCGA
>JAZLIJ010000237.1:0-8685 GCA_045617325.1 Fibrobacter sp. | reverse complement strand
GTCAAAGGCGTCGTCTATTCCGCGCATGTAACAAGCCGCTTGAAAGAAGAGGCTGCAAGGCTCAACCGTCAGTTTCCGACTGTAGAACTCAAAAGTATCCAGAATGTCCACGACCGATTTATTATCGTTGACGAGACTGTTTATCACATAGGCTCCTCGCTCAACGAACTCGGGAAAAAGCTGACCGCATTCTCCGTGCTGAATTTCGTGACAAAGCAGCAACTGCTTGAAATGGTGAAGTAGTTAAGTGGTCGTATTCGCCGCAATTGTTTACTAAATGGAATTTGGCCGCTTTGGAATCAATGTCGTTCTTCAAATTTTTTTTCAGTTTGTATTTGCCTTTCTTTAAAAATTTGGTTGTATTTTGTTCTCTAGTATGTATGTGCATTTTATTTGATTTTTATACCCTGTAGTTTTCGCTTGTCCGTAGGGAAGGAATAGGAGATGAGCAAGATAGAAGTCGTAAATACGGAATTTTCCATTCAAACAGGCTGTGAAAAAAAAGATGTGCAAGAAAATGACGTTATATTTAGGGTATGCAAACGTTTGATTCCAAGTCTGTAAATGCGTATCGCAGAGTCTTTGTATTGGGCTCCGGTTTCAGCAAGTCGTTTTTGCCTTGCATGCCGACGCTCAACGATTTGAACGCCCTGATTCCGGAGGGCATCCCTGATGAGTTTCCGCATTTCAAGGCGTATTGCGAGCAGTTTCTCGAGCTCTGCAATGGCGACAAGGACTATTTGAAGATTGAACGGCTTGCGACTTCCATCCTGTCGGCGAGGATTTTCCCGGGCGAACGGGAGCGGCTTTACCATGCGTCCCTGCGCTTCGAGATGCTCCGCTTTATCGCGAGGACGATATGGAGTGAATCGATGGTTTCGGGGGAGGCTGCGGTTATCTTGCGGAAGTTCCTGGAATCGAGCGCGAACGAGGAGCAGCATGGCGAAAACGGGACGCTTTTTTTGAGTTTCAATTACGATACGCTGATTGAACGTGCGATTGCGGCTGACCCGGAGCTTTCTAAGCTGATGTCCGTGGATTACTGCGTGCGGATTGACCCTGCGGACCGCTCGGCGCATCGCGTGAAGCGGAACAAGACCATCGACTTGATCAAGCTGCATGGCTCCTTGAACTGGTTTACGGTGAAGGGGTGCAGCGAGGAATTGGATTTGAACAACGTCTGTCAGGTGGAACCCGAGGACCGCAGCTTCCCGATTTACAGCGAAGACACTCCTATATACATCCCGATGGCGCATGCGAAGGAGTCGTTCTTGCGCGGAAGTTTGTTCAATGTACTTTGGTCAAAGGCGGATTTCTACTTGCGCAACGCCGAAGAAATTTACTTTCTCGGGTATGGTTTCCCGAAGACGGACCTCAACAACCTGGAGTTCCTGCTGCGGCATCGGGAGAAATTCAGGAAGGTCGTGGTGCTTGGAAAAGTCAGTGAGGAACTGGAACGCCTTCGCAGGTTGTTCGGCGAAGATGTCGTTGCTGCATGTGACGTGAAGGAATTTTTGAAGTCCGCAAATTTTTGCGGTGAATGCCTGTAGACTTTTGTGAGTGGAATGTGATGCTCAATTTCGATGCTATGATTAAGGGACCTGTTTTAATTTGTTTGATGTCGGCTGTGACTTGCGTGGCTCAACTGATGCCTGCGAAAAAGCCGGATTCAGTAACTATTGACAAAAATGTGTTGAAGTACAATTCGACAATGGTGAGCCCACGGCTAGACGCATCACCTGGCGCAAAAGGTAATGCCGTGGATGACGCTACGGATGGAATGAGACGTGAAACGTTCTCCACCGATTCCACGACGGGAACTCTTATCGGTCTGGGCGCGGAATTTGTAGGCGGAATGATAAAGGACCGAATTTCTCCGGATTCCTATGAAACGAAAAAGGCGAATCTGGAATTAAAAAGAGAGCATCAGTGGCCTGATGCTCGTAATACAGAAGTTGAAAGGTAAGCCTAGGGCTTTCCCGTAATTTTACTTGATGAACGCTTCGCCCGATTCCACGCTCTGGTAGATGAGCGTGTTGATTGTCATCGGGCCGACACCGCCCGGAACCGGCGTGTAGGCGCTTGCGATATCATCGAGTCCCTTCTCGATGTCGCCGACTCCGCCCGGATGGTAACCGGCGTCCACGACGACGGCGCCCTTCTTGATCCATTCCTTCTTGATGAATTCGGGCTTGCCGACGGCACCCACGAGGATGTCGGCCTGCTTCACGAATTCGGGGAGGTTCTCGGTTTTGCTGTGGCAGATGGTCACGGTGCAGTCGGCGTTCAATAGCATCTGGGCCATCGGCTTTCCGAGGATGGCGCTGCGACCGACGACGACGGCGTGCTTCCCTGCGAGCGGGATGTTGTAGGCCTTCAGGAGGCGCATGATGCCGGCGGGCGTTGCGCAGCCGTAGGCCTTTTCGCCCATGGCCATGCGACCGAAACCGAGGCAGGTCACACCGTCCACGTCCTTACGGGCGTCGATTGCCTCGAAGGCGGCGCGTTCGTTGATGTGGCGCGGAACCGGGTGCTGCAGGAGGATGCCGTGCACATTCGGGTTGCCGTTCAGTTCCTGAATCTTGTTCAGGAGCTCCTCGGTCGTGATGTTCTTGTCCATCACCACGCGGATGCTTTCCATGCCCACGCGGGCGCAGGCGTTGCCCTTCATCTTCACGTAAGTAGCGCTTGCCGGGTCGTCGCCGACGAGGATTGTTGCGAGGATGGGAGTCTTGCCGGTGGCTTCCTTGAGCTTTGCCACGCGGACGCTGAGTTCTTCTTCGGTAGTCTTGGCAAGAGCCTTGCCGTCCAGGATGATTGCTGCCATAAAATCTCCGTTTTTGCCAAAAATAAAAATAAAAGACTCCTTTGTGGAGTCTCTTTTTTGCATAAATGTATTTAGAAAACTAGTCCAGGGATTCAAGAACCGGGACGATTGTGCATATCATCATCCACGGGTAGGAAAGGAAGCCTTTGAGCCAACCAGTACGGTTTGTTTTCTGCGGAAGGCTGCTGTACTGGATTCCTGAAAAGGAGGTGTCCTTGATGGTCGCCTTTATTGCCGATTTGACCGATTCCATGGAATTGGAAAATTCCATTTTGTTGGTGTAGGCTGCATGGATAAAACTTTCAAAGTTCTTATTCATTTGATACCTTTTGTTTAGCGCAATTTAGTAAAAGTTCAAAAGGGCTTCAATGGTAAAAGTGTTATTTTTGCTATGTATTTGATAGATTTTACATTAAGTGAGGTTTTTTGTTCCGAAAAGGGAGAAAATAGGACTCTATTTTTACATAAAAATTTTTCTTTTGTTAGAGACTTTAGGTAAAAAAACTATTTTAAAAAAGAAATCAGTAGCTTTGATGTGTGGAGAAAATATGAATTTTTTACGTTTTTCGTCTATATTGATTATTTGTGGTGTTTTGGTTGCCTGTGGTACGAAAAAGGTGAAGCCCGTTGTTTGCCCTAAACCTTTGCCACCTCCTGCCCCGATAGTGGATACCGTGAGAATCCCTGTGGAAGTGGAAGCTCAATTTTCCTTGGATTCTGATGTAGATCGATATAGCTACGCTTTAGGTATGGATTTGGGCAAGGCGCTTGTCAATATAGATATTCCTGTGAATTTGGACGCTGTCTATGGTGCGATGCGCGATATCCTGGATTCTAGCCGAGAAATACGGTTGTCGGATTCCGCTGCAGCGGAGGCTTCTCTTGGACTGTTGCAGTTGATTCAAAAAAGGAAGAGCGAAAATTCTGCTGCGATAGCCCGCAAGGCGCTGGAGGAACAGGCAGTGTTCCTTGCCAAAAATATTCAGGATACCTCTGTTCGCGTAACGACGAAGGGGGTGCAGTATATCGTTTTGAAAGAGGGGCGAGGGATTAAGCCGAAATTATCTGATCGGGTCCGGGTTCATTTTTCTGGTTCTCTCCTGAATGGTCTTGAGTTTGACGATAGCGTAGAGCGGAACGAGCCGCTGGAATTTCCCATAAGAGCTGTGATTGAAGGGTGGCAGGACTTGCTTTTGGTGATGCGTGAAGGGATGAAGGTCAAGGCCTGGATTCCGAGTGCGCTTGCGTATGGAGAGAAAGGCATACCTCCTACGATTCCATCCAATGCGCTTCTCGTATTCGAAGTTGAATTACTGAAAGTCCTTGTGGATGGTCCATAGTCGGTAGTTTGACTTTGAAAATTTGATTGTATGCCAAAGAAGTCTTTTTGATATGTTAATTCGGTAATTTTTCCTTTTTTATTTTTTTTGTCTTTCTACTTTTTATTGTATGAACAACTCTGCGTCTGATTTTTATTCTCAGCACTTTGAAGTCGCTGGATTCATCCGGGAAGTGTTTGGCTATGTGGACCGGTTCAAGGGACAGCTTTTCGTCCTAAAAATTGACGATAGCCTCATGGATCATCCGCTGTTCCCCGTGCTCATGCGGGACATTGCGCTTTTGCACAAGGCGGGTATTCGCATTATTATCGTTCCGGGAACGCGAAATAGTATCGATGCTCAGTTGAAAGCCTGGGATTTGGAAACCAAGTTCCACAATGGCGTTCGCCTGACGACCGAGGAGGCTTTGCCGCTTATCGAGCAAGCGTCTCTGGGTGTTGCCCAACGCATCATGAGCCACCTTACTGCGAGCGGACTTTCCGGCATCCAGGGAAACTGGGTCTTGGCGCGGAGTCTCGGCGTGATTAACGGCGTGGACTACATGCGCACCGGTAAAATCGAACGCATCCAGCGCGATATCCTGGAACAGCTGATGAACGAAAAGTTCGTGCCCATCATTGCGCCTATCGGCTGGAACAAGATTGGACACGCCTACAACATCAGCAGTACGGAACTCGCCACCGAACTCTGCAAGTATCTGAAAGTCGGGAAACTCTTCTTCATCGGAAACCAGGACGGCATCAAGCTTGGCGGACTTGTGACCGGCAAGAACACCAAGTATTTAGAACCCACCGACAACGGGCTCATCTCCGCAATGGACGTGGACCAGGCGAAGGAACTTTTGGAACTCAATTCCGACACGCTCGGATTTGCGCAGATGGATTATCTGATGAACGCCATCAACGCCTGCAAGGCGGGCGCGAACCGCGTGCATTTGCTTTCGGGTGAATTCCAGGGAAGCCTTTTGCAGGAAGTGTTCAGCGCAAGGGGCGACGGCACCATGGTGTACGCGAACCAGTACTCCAGCATTCGGCCCGCGAACATGGAAGACATCCCCGATATCCTGCGCATCATGCAGGACTACATCGACAAAGGATTCCTTGTGCCGAGAACGCAGGAAAGCATCTCCGAAAAACTCAAGGATTACGTTGTCTACAGCATCGATAACAGCATCCACGGCTGCGGCGCGCTTCACGAATTCGAAGACGGCATGGCCGAAGTCGCAGGCATCGCAGTCGGCGCGAACTATCGCAAGTCCGGCATCGGCGACGCGATTGTGCGCCACCTCATCTCTGTCGGCCGCATGAAAGGCTACAAGAAACTGTTCCTGCTTACGACACAGGCGCTGGATTGGTTCTACCAGTTCGGATTCGAGGACGGCACCGTCGATGAACTGCCCAAGAGCAAGCGCGAACACTACAATCAAAAGCGGAACTCCAGAATACTGATGCTCCCGCTAAATAAGTAAGGGCGTCTACTGCGTGCAAATGTGTCGCTTATAAGAACTGCGCGGATTTTGAATAACGTCACTTGCAGGAATGCAGGTGATGTTTTTTTTACAAAACCTTTACCATAACACCCTTGCCAAAATAGGGGGTGTTTCTATATTCCTGTCTGAGCGTTACGAAACGTCTCCTGAACACCTGATGAAAATCAGGTGTTTTTTTCAGAAAAAACTTCGGCTCGGCCATGCCAGAATGTAAACATTCTGCCGCGGCACTCACCTCGTGTTTTTTTTGTTTTTGCAAAAAATGTTTCAAAATTCAATGGGGAACTATGCCCTTTTGAAAATTGAACTCAAAAAACAATCATAGGAGACAAATATGGAAAATAAAGGAAACGTTCTTATTTATGAAACGGCTGATGGCACAACTCAGCTTGATGTTCGCTTGGAAAACGAGACTGTTTGGCTGTCGCAAGAACAGATGGCCCAATTGTTTCAAAAAGACCGCACTGTAATCGGTCGCCATATTCGAAACGCCATTCAAGAAGGCGAAATCGACCCAAAAGTGGTATGTGCAAAATTTGCACATACCACTCCACATGGCGCTATTGAAGGAAAAACGCAGGTTGCTGAGCTTGTCCTTTACAACCTCGACGTTATCATTTCCGTAGGCTATCGCGTTAAAAGTAAGCAGGGCGTCATGTTCCGGCGCTGGGCAAATTCCGTCTTGAAGGAATATCTGCTGAAGGGGTATGCCGTAAATCAAAAGCGTCTACAGGATTTAGGGCAAGTGGTAAAGCTCCTGAAGCGCACAAAAAGTTCCCTTGACGCGTCCCAAGTCCTTTCTGTAGTCGAAAATTACGGGAAAGCCCTTGAATTGCTGGATTCCTACGATCATCAGACCCTTGCGAGGCCCAAAGGGGACGAACCTACCTATGTTTTAACCTATGAGGAATGTCGACAGGTCATCGACCAGATGAGTTTTTCCGAAAAGTCCGAAGTTTTTGGCAAGGAAAAGGACGATTCCTTCAAGGGGAGCATCGGTGATATCTATCAAACTTTTGACGGAATAGAACTTTACCCCTCGTTACAGGTAAAGGCCGCCAACCTTCTGTATTTTGTTACAAAGAACCACAGCTTTTGGGATGGAAATAAGCGCATTGCCGCCACCATGTTCCTTTATTTTTTGGATCGGAACGGCGCGCTCTACAAAGATGGCGAAAAGACCATCGACGACGCGACACTTGTGGCCCTCACCATTATGATTGCGGAGTCCAGACCCGAAGAAAAGGAAATGATGGTGGACGTTATCGTGAATTGCTTGTAGGGAGTTTTGCGTATGAAATACTACTTTATCAGTGACCTGCATGTTGATTTCTACAGCCCCATGACTCGCTCTAGGGAGCCGCAGCAAAAAGCCTTTGAACAGTTCTATGAGCTAAATTTTTTGCCAGCGGAAGCCTGCTGCATTGCGGGGGATATTGCCAACGATTATTTTACGTACGTGGAATTTCTGAAGTTTGTCGCCACGAAATATGCCAAGGTGTATCTGTGCCTTGGCAATCACGACATCATTACAGAGAAAAAGAGTCACTACGGCAAGGACCGTGATTTCTTGACATCAGAAGAAAAGATTGAATTCTTTTGTGATGCGGCCGCAAAGATTCCTAATGTATATCTGCTTGAAAATCGTATTGCAGATGGTGTTGCAGGCTGCATGGGCATGTGTGACTTTAAGTATAAGCACATTCCTGGAGCGTCTGCGGCGCAGAATAAAATGCTTTGGAAGTTCTGCTGGTTTGATGGTCGTCACTGGAATTACAAGGGCAACGATCCCGATGCGCTTTGGCGACATTACAATCACGCAATGCAGTCCCTGACGCTACAGCAACCGAACATCATGATGACGCATTTTCTGCCGTTGGAATTTGGCATGGCAGAACGATACAAGCATGACGAATGCTCAAATTTCTTTTATTTCGCAGGGGCAAAGTATCTGGAAAATATGCCCGATGGCTCCATTTGGCAAGCAGGCCACACCCACACGGCAATCAAGAAGTGGACTACGGACAGCAAAGGCAAAAAGCACCTGCTGCTCTGCAATCCCGTTGGCTACCCGAATGAAAATCCCTATCAGGAAAATGGACTGAAAAAGGAGGATTTTGTGGTGGAGGTAGAATAAAATCGGAAGTTGGAGAACTTTAAATTGAAGCTTTTGGCTGGCTGACGATGTCATCATTAACCTGCTGAAGAGATACGCCGTAAATTGTTTGTAGGGAGTTATTGATTAGATTAAATCTAATTATGTCATCTTTTGTCAGTAATTTGAATTTAAATTAAGATGAGGCGAATACTGGTGGTATTTGCCACTTTGAATGACGACAAAAGCAAAGGCCGAACTCAGCGATCAAGCTTGCTTGATCATTGATGAGGCCCAGCTTTTGCAACTTCTTGAACCAGCGCAAAGTGTCGCAACCAACTAAGCGAAGCGAGGAAAGCGACTTGACTATATGACCCCAAAGGAGTATATTTTACACAAGTTCAATATACTGTTGCGTTGACAGGTTGAATTCGCCAATTTTTAGAGGTGCCCTTATAGGGTGTACAGAAATCTGTTCTTGCTACAGGAGGAAATATGCGGTACATTATAAAAAGCGCCCGGAATGGGATTTTTGACATGGAACCGGAATACGGCCTGTCGGTCGCGGAAGTGGAACTGCAAGATGATTCGGGCCATGTGTTTTTCTTGTGCCTCGCGGAGGTTTTTGGGGAAGCTATCTGCCTTAAGTCTGCAAAGAGCATTCTGGAGCGCGTGATGGTTGAACAGCTGATTTTTGACGACGAAGAATTCTTTGATAAGTTGAATGACTGCAGAATGGATGATTACACTGGCTACGACGACATTTTTGATGAACCGTATGGTGCTTTCTACAAAGAATTCCGCTATTTGGTGTACCTGAACAGCCTTGGGAAAAAAGCTGGCAAGTACATCGCACAGACTATTGGTAAGTCTACTGATGAATTGAAAATTCCTGTGACCAAGACGGAAAAGAAATGGAAAAAGGAGTTCTTTG
>JAZLIJ010000236.1:0-18916 GCA_045617325.1 Fibrobacter sp. | reverse complement strand
CGGCCTCGTGGTCTACCCGAAGGTCATCGAAAAGCGCATCATGGCCGAACTCCCGTTCATGGCTACCGAAAACATCATCATGGAAGGCGTGAAGAATGGCGGCGACCGTCAGGAACTCCATGAAGAAATCCGCGTGATGTCTATGGAAGCGGGCAAGGTCGTGAAGGAACAGGGCAAGGACAACGATTTGCTCGAACGCGTCTTGAAGAACGAAAAGTTCCAGAAGCTCGGCATCACCGAAGAAAAGCTCAAGGAAATCCTCGACCTCAAGAAGTTCGTCGGCCGCGCTCCTGGCCAGGTCGTGAAGTTCGTGACCGAAGAAGTCCGCCCGGCTATCGAAGCAATCGCCGATTGGAACAACATTGATGCGGGTGAACTGAAAGTTTAATTTTCGTCCATAAGCGGCGCATAACTTCGTCATGCAGAAGCTCACGTACGAGTAAGTACGCTACGCTTCGGCATTTCTTGTTCTGCTTGCTTCTGAACAAAAATGGATTTGCTTGTTGCACATAGCAATACTGCGTCACGCGACCCCTCGACGTACGAGTTGTACGCCTTCGGGTCGCGTTTTTCTGAGGCTCTGCGCTTTAGCGCAGGAGATTGGCTTTTGCCAATCGTTCGTCGAAGGATGTCGTTACCATGTTTTGTCAGAAACTTGTTTCTGCAACAAAACATAGGTGAGGACCTTGTCTTGCTTGGTTCTAAAGCGAAATTGTAATCCACTATAATTTGTGAAAACGCCGAGGCTTTGGGGCTTCGGCTTTTTTTGTTTTTGCGTTTATAGGCTGAGAAGAAGAAGGTACTTTTTTTAATTCATCCGTAGCATTCCTCTTTTGTATTTCGTTATATATATTCTTTCTTGTAAAAAGGAGCGCTTATGTCCATTATCCGAAAGAAATTGTCCATTGAGTCAACATCACGTTCTGAAAAAGCTTTGTTTGATGTTGCCGTTTGCTTGAACGACGAGTGGAATGTCTGGATGAATGTACGCTTGAATTTTGCGGAACGGAGCGGATGCAATGTGGATCGTGAGGTCGATTGCATCCTTTATCATAAAAAATTTGGAATGCTGCTGGTAGAATGCAAAGATGGACATATTTCTACGGAAGAAGCTTCTGATTCAGAGGATGGCTTCGTTTGGAAGCAGGGAAATCGTGTCATGGAACGCTCTCCAGTTAAGCAGGTGCAGTCGGTAATTTATCCGCTTCACGATCTTTTTAGTGGGATGTTTCCTAAAGAAGTGGGGGCGGGCTATAATCGCGTTCGTGTGCAATGGGCGGTATGCTTTTCGGATATGGATGGAATGGCGAAAATTGGAAGCAATGCCCTGCAACCGAAACGAGCCATTCTGAAATCTGATTTGAAAAGTTACAACACGCTAGAAAGAAAAATCAAAAAAATTCTTGAGACAAAGGAAGTGTCTTTTGGCGGAAATCCCTTCCCAAACGATGTGCTGTCCGAAGAACATTTTGATAGGCTTGTCGCGTTTCTCGGTTGCTTTGATGAACCTTCATGGCCGGAACTTTGGGACATGCAGGCGAATGCCCGTGTGCAGCCAACGGCAATTCAAGAAATGATGATGGATTCGATTACACGAAATCCACGTATGCGTATCGAGGGTGTCGCTGGCTCTGGAAAGTCCTTGCTTGTCCAGTGGGAAGCGACCCGCCTTGCTCGGGAAGGTAAGCGAGTTGTTGTTCTTTGCTATAACGATTTACTTGCTGAACAAATGCAGAAAAATTTCAGGGATGCAGGGCTAGATGAATCTTTTGTTGTGACAGCAAGTTTTCATAAAATTGCTGCGAAGTATGTACGTTTGGCAAAAATAAAAGGCCTTCCACGCAAGGAGCCAAAGGACGCTTTGGCCAAGAAGGAATATTACGCTGCAATGCCTTCGTATTTTTCCGAAGCTTTGAAGCAACTTCGCCAAAAAAAGGACAATCGATTCTTTGATGCTCTCGTCATTGACGAAGGACAGGATTTTGATAATACCTGGCTTGACACTTCGCTTCTTTTGCTGAAAGATGTAAATAACGGCATCGTCCGTTTCTTTTATGATTCCAATCAGACCTTGTACGAAGGTAGACCTGTTCTCGGAAACGTCGCATTTAACAGCATGCCTGTCATGGTGCTGAAAAGAGGTTTTCGCAGTACCAAGAAGATTTTGCAGTGGGTTTACGAAAATACTGAAATACGCATTCCCTGTTATGAGAATACTTTGGTCGGGCAAGATGTCGATGTACGTGTTTATTCAAAGCCCGAAGAGCAAGTCGAATTGCTCCATCGCGAAGTAGCTCGTCTAAAAAAGAAGGGTGTTGAACCTAAGGATATCCTGGTTGTTTCATTGCGCAGCCGCTCCCATTCTGCTTTGGCAAATTTGAATGATGATGTGTTTAAGTGGAGTGACGTAAACGATTCTTTGAGCAGCCTGGCTATCAATATCGTTTCTGCTTACCGTTACAAGGGGCTGGATAAACGTGTGGTCATTCTTGCGGATTTGGAACCTTCAAAGAATAATCCTGGAGAACCGCATAGCAGTTCTCATTTGATTCTCGTGGGTGCCACACGTGCGAAAGACCATCTTGTCGTTTTCCGTCAACGTCACATCCTATAAAAAAGGTCTCTATTACGAGACTTTGATAAACTATGGTTTGTAAGGCGGGATGTAGTCGTCTTCGTCGTTTGTATCGTTCATAAACTCTCCTTGTTATGCTTTTAATATATTTAATTTTTTTTTGATTGTATGTGAAGCGTATCACAAGGCTTAAGAAGCTTGTAAACGTGTATTTAATCATTTGTAAAAAAGCCCTAAATTGGTTCAGACGCCTCTTATTCGACTTAATGGCGTTTTATCAGTCTTTCTGCTGAATAGCCCTTTTTATTCATGCTGTTGTTTGCTATACTTATGACGCATAAAAGAAAAATGTTTTGTATGCTTCTATTTAATTGAGGCTTTAGGACCGCCAAGAGTATTTGAAGGAGTGATGTTCATGAAGGTGTTGCTTACCGGAGCTGCTGGTTTTATTGGCTCTAAAATTATGCAAATGCTTGCTTCGCGTGGCGATGAAGTTGTGGGACTGGATAACATTAACGATTATTACGACACCCGTTTAAAATTCGGGCGACTTCGTGAATGTGGTTTTGATTTTCCGGAAGAAACGTTCGCCTTGGGTGAAATGCTGCAAAACTCGCTTTATCCCAATTGCAGATTCATCCGCATGGATATTGCGGACAAGGAATCGCTTGATAAATTGTTCGAAGCCGAGCGTTTTGACAAGGTTCTGAATTTGGCTGCTCAGGCGGGTGTCCGCTATTCGATAACGAACCCTTACGCTTATCTGCAAAGCAACCTCGTCGGATTCCTGAATGTTTTGGAAGCTTGCCGCCATTTCGGCGTAAAGCATCTGGTTTATGCGTCCTCCAGTTCTGTTTACGGCCTCAATTCCAAGGTGCCGTACAATGAGGACGACAAGGTTGATTGCCCTGTGAGCCTCTATGCGGCAAGCAAGAAGAGTAACGAGCTCATGGCGCATTCTTATGCGAAGCTCTATGGCATCGCTATGACCGGTTTGCGCTTCTTTACCGTTTACGGCCCGTGGGGGAGGCCGGACATGTCCCCGATGCTTTTTGCGAAGGCGATTTCGAAGGGTGAACCGATAAAGGTCTTCAACAATGGCGACATGATTCGCGATTTCACCTATATTGACGATATCGCGGAAGGGACGATTCACGTATTGGACAGAACTCCAGATGCAGAAAAATGCCCCAATAATGTGCCTTACAAGGTCTATAACATTGGTTGCAGTCATCCGGTCAAGCTGATGGATTTCATCCGCGAAATCGAGAACGCGTATGGGGCGGAAGCCAAGAAGGAATTCTTGCCGATGCAGCCGGGGGATGTTTACCAGACCAACGCCGACACCTCGAAACTTGAAGCTGAGGCGGATTACAAACCGCACTGGACACTGCACGAAGGTATAGCAAAATTTATGGAATGGTACAAAAGTGACCGAAATCCTCTAAAAACAGTGTGATTTTTTTCACGTTCCTCTATTTTTGTTTACAATATTCTTATCTAAATTATTATATTATTACACGAATAAACGTTTATCCCCCAAAAGAAGGAGTGGGCCGTGAATGTTTTAATATGGGGAGCAAATTCGTTTCTGGGCTATAGCTTAGAAATGGCTCTCAATGGAATGCATAATGAGAAGCAACCCTTTGAGGGTATCAGCATTGGCGAGGTGTATTCTTGCGATTCAACGACCCCGGCTGGGGAACTTGATTCCGCCTGCGCTAAAGCTGATTTTGTCTTTAATGTTTCTCATGAATGCAAGGACGAATTGCTTGTCGATGCACTTGTGCGACAAAAGAAGTCTTGTCCCGTCGTTTTGGATAACACGCTTGAAGGGAAGGACTGTTTTCATAAGTATGGAAAATCCAAAGGGATTAAAATCATTGAAAGTTCGTCAAATTTTGATGTAGACGATATTTCTGTCGATTCTCAAGTGTGTAATATGATTTTCTCTATGAAATCGTAAGATTTTAAATTTTTTTGCTATTGCTAGATAAAGGAGTACGCCATGAATATTTTGATTTGGGGAGCCGAGTGTTTCTTAGGCCATAGTCTCATATCAACATTGAAGGATATGCGGGAGCGTTCCATTCAATTGGAAAATGGCTGTCAGATTGGTGAAATTTTTGCGTGTGACTCCAATACGGACAACACTAAAATGGATGAGGCTTGTTCTCAGGCTGATTTTGTGATTAATGTTTCAAATGCCTTTGATTCCGATATGTTGCTGGATTCTTTGATGAAACACAAGAATCCGTGTCCGATGGTGCTTGGAAATTCGGTGAAGGGGCTTGAGCATTACCGTGAATATGCGGACAAGAATGATGTGGCTGTCTTGGAATGGTCGCCTGTTTATGACATGGAGCTGTTGAGTGTGGAAGCTCAGGTCAACGATATGTTGTGCGCTATGCAGTGCGCCTAGCGCTTGTTGTATGTTGAAATAATCGGGGCTAGTCCAGTTCAAGTTCGTTTTGGATAGCGCCTTCCATACAGAGCAATCTGCGCTTGAGTGATGTGCCGAGCGCGTAGCCACTTAGCTTTCCGCGTACGCTGATGACTCGGTGACATGGAATGATTACTTGTAAAGGGTTGTTGTGCAGTGCGTTGCCGACAGCCCTTTCTGCTTTGGGTCTACCTATGAATTCTGTGATTTCCTTGTAGGTCCATGTTTGACCGTAGGGAATTTTTTGAGCGACTTCGAGAACCTCTCTTTGAAAGTCGGTCCCGTAAATTTTGATGGGAATTGTAAATTCGCGAATTTTTCCGGAAAGGTACAGCATGAGCTGTGTGACAACTTTGCGATAGGCCTGTGCAATTTTACCATGGAGATGTATGTCGCAGTCGGAAGCTGCGTATGCGCATGCTTGCAGATTGCAGGCGGTTATCTTGTTTGATGTAGATGTTTCTCCTGGCTTAAAAAGCCTTTCCTTTGAATTTGACGATCCTTGAAATTTGAGACTGCAAAGCGTTGTTCCCTCGAAAACGAGAGTCCATTCGCCCCATACGTTTCGGTGGTGAATCTCAGTGAATTTCGGATCGTCAAAATTCATAGGCTGTGTAAATCCATCAGCGCAAAGGATATTCCTTGTAGTCCTTGACGCCGAATTCTTCCTTGAGGTAATCCCAGCGGACAAGGCGGTTCTTCCAGAAGTACTTGCGGTAGAGGCGGCGGGCGACGCGACTGGTGAGCTCGTACGGAATGGTGTGATGATCGTCTGCGACGCTTTCCATTGAAATGCGGAAATCCAGTTCGCCATTGACGACATCGACTGTTTCACCGACTTGCACATCGGGGATGTGGCTTACGTCGACCATCGTCGCATCCATGCAGACGCGACCGAGGATAGGGCAGAGCATTCCGCGAATGAAGACGAAACCTTTATTCGGTTCGCCGCGCAGGTAGCCGTCACCGTAACCGATAGCGATAGTCGCTATACGAGTTGTCTGTTGGGCTGCCCAGTAGCCGCCATAGCTGACTGTTTCACCTGGTTTTACATCGTGAATGTGTCGAACTGTAGACTTGATTTTCATGACTGGCTTGATTGGATGCGGCGAAGGGAAGGTTCCCATACAATTGTATCCGTACAAAGTAAGCCCCGGACGCACCATGTCGAAGTGGCTCTCGGGATGCGTCAGCGTTCCGGCGGAGCTGCTGCAATGGCAAATTTCCGGACGAAGTCCTTCTGCTTCCAGTACGTCAACCAGGCGGGAGAATCGCTGAATCTGTGTTTCTGTTTTGGGATTCCCTGGCATATCCGCCGTCGCAAGATGCGTAAACATGCCTTCAAATTTCAGATATTTGAGACTGAGGGCCGCGCGGATGTTGTTGAAGTCTTCCGCATCGAAACCGTAACGGTTCATGCCGGAGTCAATCTTCAGATGGGCCTTGCAGGTGGTTCCTGTTTCCTTGAGGAACTGGTCGAAGGCCATTGCTGTGCGAATGTCGGTGATGGAGGCTGTCAGCTGAAATTCGACGAAGTAAGCGAAATCCGATGGGGTGCACGGGCCTAGAACGAGAATGGGCAAATCCATGCCGTACTGGCGAAGCAAAATGCCTTCGCTGATATGGGCGACTCCGAGATAATCGGCTCCGCCGAATTTTGCGGCGAAGGAGCAGGCGAGGCTACCGTGGCCATACGAGTCGGCTTTTACCGGGAGCAGAATCTTCGTGTTGGCGGGGATTTGGCTTCTGATGAATTTAATGTTGTTGCAGAGGGCGTCTAAATTGATTTCAATCCAGTTCGGGCGCGCGATACGATTCAAATCGGGAGGAGTTTGTAAAAGTTTCATGATGGGTAAAATATAAATAAGCCTGTTCGGGTTGGTGAAAAATGTGTAAAAAAGTGGTTGAAATAAGCCGTTTTTTGGGGTAACGGCTGTTGGCGGTCTCTTACATTTTTTTTATTTAAGATCTTGAAAGTTTTACTTTTACTTTGTTTGTATTTTGAATAAAATAATATGTAGCAAACTGTTTTTTAGTTCCATGTTGGAATAAAACGAATTGTAGTCGAATTTCGTTGTTTTATGTAAAAAAAGAATGAAAGAAAAATTGTGAAAAACTTCTTTAAAGTCAATAAATGTAAGGCTTCTTGCGTAAAATCTTGAATTTACATTTTAAGTTATAAAAAATTGTTTACTGTAAGGCGCTTGCTCTGCTGTGGGCATCTTTATATTTTAGGATTGAAAAGAGAGTTCCGCGTTAGCGCCGAATCAAAGGAGCGGATGCAGAACGGAGCTCATTAGGCGATTACAAAACCTGAAATACAGGTAAAACATTTCGAATAAGGTTGCCCGCCAAAAGGTTTCCTTGAAAATGTAGGTTAGCTCAGTCGAAGATACGAAATTTAGGCTGAAGCTGTTTTCTAAAAACAACGTCCTTCTTGATTGTAGATGATTCACTTCAATATTTGATGTGAAAGTCAAAATTGTTCATTTCTGGAATTTTTTCGGAGATGATTAACGGCTTGTATTAAAAGACCGTGTTTCGATTTTCACTTATCAGAATTTAAAGCTCTGCAAAGGGCTGTTTACAAGCACATGGTTACAGCTGTACGCAGCTGCGCCGTTTACATTCATACCCAACAAACACGATTCCAAAAGGGATGGAGGATAAAATCATGAAACCAGAAAAACAAAAAATCGATCCGTTTATTGCATCGCTAATGCCAGATTCTGACAAAAAGATGAGCGCTATTGCGGGAACATCGCTTCTTGTAGCGTTGTCGCTTAGTCTTTTGGCAAGCACGTATGAGCGGATGGTTGATGAACTCATTTTTGAAAAAACAGAAGCCGAAGCGATTACAGCGACTTTGGATGTTATGGAAAAGAAAACCGAAAAAAAAGTGCAACCTAAGGAAACTCCCAAAACGGAAAATATTCGCCGAAGAGTCGGTAGCGGTGGAAAGCCTAAAGGTAATGGAAATCCTCATGCGCCAACTTCACGAGGTGTACTTTTGGAGCTTGCTGCTTTTACCCGCAATGCGACTGCATCAGCGTATGATTATATGCGCAGGGCGACAGCTAAGGATGTTGATAAGGTGCTTACCAAAATCAACGGATTGCAAAAAAATGGAACATCGGCAATTGGTGAACGTCGTGGAAAAGTGGGCAGCGAATTCAACTCTGGTTTTGCTGCTGGAGGTTCTGGTGGCGTCGAAGGTTTGTTGAACGGCTTGCTTGGTGGTCCCGCTGGTACAATCAAGACCAAGGCTGTAGGAAAATTTAAAGCCCCAACCTTGCGCGACATCGACATGGGGACCGGCGGCGGTTCGCGTTCCGCTTCGGATATCATGAAAGTCGTTCGTCAACGTACTCCTGGTTTGCGCCATGTCTACAATACGTACTTGAAGAAAAAACCGGGATTTCAGGGAAAGGTGACGTTGAAGTTTGTGATTGCTCCGGGTGGTGATATCATAAGCAATGCTATCGTTTCTTCTACGACGGGCTTTGCGGAATTTGACAATGCCATTAAAAAAGCTGTAAGCAGCTGGACTTTCAACAAGGTAAAGTCGGGCAATACAACAGTAACGATTCCGTTCACATTCTCTGAATAAAAACGTCCGCTTTTAGCGGGAATAATCATCAAGTCGGTAGCCTCACGCTATCGACTTTTTATATCTTTTCGTCGAATCAATCGCGCCACGGGTACTCTTGAAATGAGTCTCCGGTGCCAAATATTAACCTCAAAGGCGCATAGCGCCGACCTCATACCTCGAACCTCATACCTATTATGACCGATCCTCGCGTAACTCAACTTGCAGAAAATCTGATTAACAACGCCATTTGCCTCAAGGCCGGCGAAAACATCCTCATCGAAACAACGGATACTCCGGACGAGGTTTCCACGGAACTCATCAAGGCCGTCGAAAAAGTCGGCGGTAACGCCTTCGTGCGCAATTCAACAAGTCGCGTTCGCCGCCAGGTCATCAAGTCCGCTACAGAGGCGCAGATGAAGCTTTCTGCCGACTTGGCCTTGGCCGAAATGAAGCAGATGCAGGCCTACATCGCCATCCGCGGTGCCGACAACGCCATGGAAAATTGCGACATTGACGACGCCAAGATGCTCATGTACCGCAAGATGACGAAGGAAACGCTCGACTACCGCGTGAACAAGACCAAGTGGTGCGTGCTCCGCTGGCCGAACCCCTCCATGGCCCAGGGCGCCAAGATGAGCACCGAGGCTATCGAGGACTTCTACTTCAAGGCTTGCCTTGCCGACTATCCGAAGATGGCCGCTGCGGCAAAGAACCTCATTGCGCTCATGAACAAGACGGACAAGGTCCGCCTCGTTGCAAAGGACACCGACATTACTTTCAGCATCAAGGATATTCCAGCAGTTCCTTGCTGCGGCAATATGAACATCCCCGACGGTGAAGTTTACACGGCTCCGGTGCAGGGGAGCATCGAAGGCGTCATCCACTACAATACGCCAACCCTTTACGAAGGCAAGCAGTTCAGCGGTATCCGTCTCGTGTTCAAGAAGGGAAAAATTGTGGAAGCCACTTGCGAATCCGGCGACAATGCGCAGCTCAACGCCATCTTCGATACCGATGAAGGCGCTCGCTACGTGGGCGAGTTCGCTCTCGGCTTCAACCCGTTTGTAAATGCCCCGATGTGCGACATTCTGTTCGACGAAAAGATTGCCGGCTCCATCCACTTTACGCCGGGCATGTGCTATGAAGACGCCTACAACGGCAACCAGAGCGCCATCCACTGGGACCTCGTGCTCATCATGCGACCGGAATACGGCGGTGGTGAAATTTGGTTCGACGATAAACTCATCCGTAAGGATGGCTTGTTTGTACTCGACGAACTCAAGTGCCTGAATCCGGATGAACTTGGCGCATAAAGCGATTGCGTTTATAATTCACAAAAAAGGGAAGAGCTTTACGGCGCTTCCCTTTTTGCTTTAGATGTTTTGCAATTATTTTGATTCGTGCTTGCTCATGCAGTGGAGGCTGCCGCCTTCTTCGATGACGGTGCGGCAATCCATGCCGATGATTTTGCGGTCGGGGTAAACCTTTTCAAAATACTTCTTTGCAACGGAATCATTCGGGCTGCGGTACTTGGGGAAAATCAAGCCACCGTTTACGTAGATGAAGTTCATGTAAGAGGCGGGGAGGATTTGACCGTCTTCAAGTTTTCTCTGCGGTGGAAGCGGGAGTGTGTCTACGACCGCGGATTCTCCATAATGCATCTTCAGCCATTTTTCCATGATGAATTTCGCTTCGGTAAGAATCGGCATGTTTGCAGAACGCGGATTTTCGCTGTAGGACATGACGATGCGGTCCTTGGCGACAAATCTTGCGACGTTGTCGATATGGCCATCTGTGTGGTCTCCGTGAAGTCCGTGGGGGAGCACAAGCAAATCTCTAAGACCGAAAATTTTACATAGTTCCCTCACGACTTTGGCTTCGTCTTTTTCCGGATTCCTGTTTTTCCCGACAATGCAGTCGAGTGTTGTAATGCCGAGGCCATCTCCGTTGACTTCTATGGCGCCACCTTCGAAAATGATAGGAGCGCTTTTGTTGAACGGGTAGCCGGCTTTCTCTGCAATGGTATGTGGAATCGCATTGTCGTAATTCCATGGAGGAAACTTTGCTCCCCAGGCGTTGAACTGCGTCTCGGATATGACGGTCTTGTCTTTTTTCTTTAAGAAAAACGGACCGTAGTCTCGAATCCAAATGTCGTTTGTTTTGATGACGAGAAACTTGGCGGGGAAGGGGCGGTCTGCTAAAGCTTCCTTTTCTTCATCGGTCAGAAAATTCTTGCTCGGAAGCAGAACGTTAACTGGTTGAAATTTTGTGATGTTGCGAATCAACTCGACGTAGAACCAGCGGATTTTTTCGCGTCGCTCGCCGTACCAGTTTTGTTCGTTGTGCGGGAAGGCGAGCCAGGTTGCCGCTTGTGTTTCCCATTCTGCAGGATAAAGAATAGATGATGCCATAAAAATACCGAGTTTGATTATAGTTATGAAGTATGAACTATGAATTATGAGATTTGAAATCGCACTGTTGGCGCCTAGCTTATTCTCGTAATTTGTAATTCATAATTAGTAATTAGTGGCGCCTAATCGCACCATACCTTCAGGATGTCCTTGTAGAGGTCTATGCGGCGGTCGCGGAAATGCGGCCACCAGCGGCGATTTTCTTCGGTTTCATCAAGGTTGATTTCGGCAATGCTTGCTCCTGTAAAATCAGATGCGCATTTTTCCAGGAAATATCCATCCGGAGCGGCTACGAAACTTGTGCCCCAGAACGTGAGATGTCCTTCGACACCACAGCGGTTTGCCGCTATGACAAAAGTGCGGTTTGCGATGGCGTGTCCGCGCATGACGGTTGTCCAGCTGTCCTGCTGACGTGGGTAAATTTCAGCGGGTTCGGAATCCATCCAGCCGATGGCGGTTGGGTAGATGAGGACGTCTGCGCCCTTGAGGCTCATGATGCGTGCCGCTTCTGGGAACCACTGATCCCAACAAATTAGAACGCCGAGAGTGCCAGCACTTGTCTTGATTGGTTCAAATCCGGTGTCGCCGGGGATGAAGTAATATTTTTCATAGAATGCCGGATCGTCGGGAATGTGACTTTTGCGATAGAGTCCGGCGATGCTTCCGTCACGTTCGAAAACAAATGCCGAATTGTGATAAATCCCGCGAGCACGTTTTTCGAAGAATGGAAACACTACAACTGCTTTCAACTTCTTTGCAATTTCTTGCCATTCCGCGACAATCGGATGATCTTTTTCGATGGCCAAGTCAAAAAAATCAGCGTTTTCTTCAAACGGGAAATACGGCGTATGGAAAAGTTCCGGAAGAATGACCAAGTCGATTCCCTTGCCCTCAAGAGCTAGCGCCTGTTCCTTATACCAAGCGTTATTTGAATTGAAGTCTCCGGTCCACTTGCCTTGTAATGTAGCTGTCTTTATTTTTTTCATGCTGCAAATTTAGAATATAAAAAGGATGGCTTTCTTTACGTAAAGTGTTGACGATGAGTTTAAAATCGATTTTTCATGTTTTACTTACATTTTCATGGCCCCTATTGCCTCGCTACAGAGTGATAGAAGCGATTGGGGCCGAAAGATGCTTTTTTGATAATTATCAATACTTTACTAAAGCAGAGTCATTACGCCAATTTTTTCAATTTGTAAAAAAAATCCAGGTCAGGCCTGGATTTTTCGCATTCGTCGATATGTAAATTAAGCGTGAATCTGGGAGCCTGCGCGCTCGATGTCAAAGAGACGGCGTAAGTTCTCGGCTTTGGCCGGTTCGCGTTCTTCGGGGAGCGTTAGAGGTCCCATGGCGATTGCCACGAGGATGGAACCCGGATAGTTGTTGACGCGCTTGATGAAGTCGCTGCAGGAGACGTTCTCGGTGTAGAAATCCACGACGAACGTGTCCCAGTCGTCCTCTTCCAGTTGAGCGAGAGCCTCTTCCTCGGTCTTGACGGCCTTGAGCGTTGCGCCGACCATCAAGTCGGAGAGAACTTCGAAGCACGCATTGCGGTGGACGTCGTCCTCTTCCCAGATCAGGATGCGGCGGTCGCTGTAGTCGCGGACTTGCGGAACGTAGCTTTCGGCTTCCATCTCGTCGAGAAGGGCGCCGTTTTCCTCGTCCATTTCTTCATCATCAAAATTATCGATATCTTTTGCCATAGTGCCTCAAATATAATAAAATCATGCGTTGTCGTCGAACCAGCGCTGCAAAATGATTGCCGCGGCAGTCCTGTCGATAATCGCCTTGTTCTTCTGCTTTTTCTTCTTGCTCAAGTAGGATGTCGCTTCCTGCGCCTGCACGCTGGAATAGGATTCATCCTGCGTATGGATTTTCATCTCCGGGAAATGCAGCGAAAGGTCCTTGATGAACGCCTCGACGACGACATTCTTGCCGTTGGCGCGGCCGTCCGGATGGTACGGCATGCCGACGACAAACTCGTCCACGCGATTTTCCTTGACTAGCTGAGCAAGCCGCTCGAACAAGTCCGTCTTTTTTTGGTCGATTGTCTCGCGCGAGAACGCCATTTTGAGCTCGGAATCGCCAAAAGCGACCCCGACACGATGTTCACCATAATCTAAAGCAAGGTAATTCACGGACTCAAATATAGAATAGCAATAGAAAAAGTTGCAAAAACGCTTTGCATTTTCTATCTTTGCGCGCGAAATTAACGCCCAACGGTGGATAAAATATGGATCAAACAAAAATCAGAAACGTTGCCATCATCGCTCACGTCGACCACGGTAAGACTACCCTGGTGAACCAGCTCCTCAAGCAGTGCGGTACCTTCCATGAAGGTGAAGAAGTCGTGGACCGCGTGATGGACTCCGACAACCTCGAACGCGAACGCGGCATCACCATCCTCTCCAAGAACACGAACGTCATGTACAAGGGCTATCGCGTGAACATCGTCGATACCCCGGGGCATGCCGACTTCGGTGGCCAGGTGGAACGCGTGCTCGGTACGGTTGACGGTGTGATTCTGGTCGTGGATGCCTTCGAAGGCCCCATGGCACAGACCCGTTTCGTGACCCAGAAGGCACTTGAACTTGGCCTTACTCCGATTGTGGTCGTAAACAAGATTGACCGCGACGGCTGCACCCCGCACGCCGCTCTCGACAAGGTGTTCGACCTCTTCTGCGAACTCAACGCCAGCGAAGAACAGCTCGACTTTGATAAGGTGTTCGGTAGTGGCCGTACAGGCATCTGCCGCGCCGAAATGGAAGACCCGGATGGCGACTTCAGCATCTTGATGGACAAGATTATCGAACGCATCCCGGCTCCGAAGGGCGACCCGAACGGTGAACCACTCCTCCAAATCGCCTCCCTCGAATACTCCAGCTTCCTTGGCCGCTTGGCTGTCGGTCGTGTGCAGCAAGGCGTGTTCAAGGCAAACGTGAACTATGCACAGGCCTTCTCGGATGGTTCCGTCAAGAACATCCGCCCGCAGAAGATTCTCCGCTACGAAGGTCTCACCCCGAAGCCAGACGACGAAGCCGGTCCGGGCGACATCATCCTCATTGCAGGCCTCGACAACTTCGATATCGGTGACACCATTTCTTCTACAAACAATCCGGTGCACCTGCCGCGCATCCACATTGACCCGCCAACCATCTCCATGCTCTTCACCGTGAACACCTCGCCCCTCGCCGGCAAATACGGTGGAAAGTTCATGACCGGTAACCAGCTCCAGGAACGTTTGGAACGTGCCCACATGGCTGACCCCGCCCTTCTTGTCGAAAAGGTGGACGGAGCCTCCACGTTCAAGGTTTCCGGCCGTGGCATTCTCCACTTGACGATTCTCGTGGAAAACATGCGCCGCGAACTGTATGAATTCACCATCGGAAGTCCGCAGGTAATTTTCAAGAACGACGAAAACGGCAAGCTTTTGGAACCGGTGGAAGACTTCAAGGTCGAAGTTCCTAGCGAATTCAGCGGCGCCTGCATCCAGGAAATCCAGCAACGCAAGGGCGAAATGACCAACATGGTGACCGACGACAACGACCGCGTGACCCTCGAATTCGTGGTCCCGAGCCGAGGCCTCATCGGCATCCGTCCGAGACTTCTCTCCCTCAGTAAGGGGTACGCCGTTTCCCAGTCCATCTTCAAGGAATACCAGCCGTACAAGGGCGACATTCCGACCCGCATCAACGGTGTGCTCATTGCCAAGGAACCGGGCGAAGCTGCAAGCTATGCACTTTCGAACCTCGAAGACCGTGGCTACCTCATCATCGGACCGGGCGCAGAAGTTTACCCGGGCATGATTGTGGGCGAACACAACCGCGACGTCGATATCATCGTGAACGTCACGAAGGGCAAGCACCTCACGAACATGCGTTCCAAGGCTGCCGACGACATGATCCAGTTGACGCCGTACCGCCGTCTGACTTTGGAAGAATGCGTCACCTTCATCAACGATGACGAATGCATCGAAGTCACACCGGAAGTGCTCCGCCTCCGCAAGAACGAGCTCGACCCGATCAAGCGTAAGCAGCTCTCCAAGAAGCCGGCTGAAGACGACGACTAAGGCGAGCGTCGCGGGCAAGCTTGCTTGCCCATGACCGAGCCGCGGAAGGCGACGCTGCAAGCGTTCGACGACTAATTGGCAACGTCATTGCGCAAATCGCGATTTGCAAAACTTAAAGAAGCATCCCTGCGGGGTGCTTCTTTTTGATACGATGATGAATGATTCCTCTGTTTTAATACGCTGGAATAATTTAGTCGCAAGCAATCTGTTGTCGCTTGGAATTAATTTAAAGACAACATTTTCTGCATCTACATCTCTTTTTTTTCCATTGCCGAAAAACGAAAAAAGAAGCCACTGTTCAAGTAGCTTCTTTTTTTTTGAATCCATGTAGACTTAGTTGATTCGGCCGATAATCTTGCCCGAAAGCGTGTAGTCCTTGCTCGGACCGTAGCTGTGGAAGCCGGCGGAGAGTGTGAATCTGTCTGTAAGCGCCTGTTGGAGATAGAGGGAACCCAGCACATCCTTGACATGATCGGTTTTTGTGTCGATGAAGTCAGGATGTTTGTGGCGGTCGCCAACGTATTCCGTTTCAAGGATGATACGGTCGATGAGCACGTTCGTCAGTTCAAGACCTCCGGTAACAGGAATAATCATGTCGTCGCTCATGTCCATGAGTGCGAATTCACCGAAGATGGAGAGCTTTTTGTCGACAAGCGGAAGTTTGACTTTGAGGGATGCGTTATGCTTGATGTCTGCGTCGCTATCGTGGATGACGTCGAACAGGTTTGCGCGGTAGGCGAGCTGGATTTCGAGTGCCTCGATGCTAGCCAAGTCGTGGAAATTGAATGCCAAGCGCAAATCGCCTTGATTCAAGTGAACTGCACCGCTGATTAAAGAAGCTGTAATGTCGAGGTTTTCATTCGGAGTGAAGCCGAATTCAATGTGGTTTTCTGCACTTTGGCTTGATTCAAAACCTGCGACGTAGCCGTCAATATATCCTCCGAAGTAGTTGCCGTTCTTTTCGGTGATGTCCCAGCGACCGACTTTGAAGCTGAACTTTCCATTAGCGAAGCTCTGGTAAGCCCATGCTTCATCCAAGGATACGTAGTCGTTGAGGTCGCATTCTCCATTTTCTTCGTTGCAGATTTTTAAATCACCGGGGTAGAATGCTGCTGCGACTTTGCCCTTGAAGTTGTCCGATTCGGCTAAGAAGGCTACGTTTGCCTTGCCTGTCCAATGTTCAAAATTGTTGGATTCTTCATCTTCTTCGGTTGCCCAGAATACTTTTCCTGCTTCCAATTCAAAGTTAGCCTTGATATTGAAGTCGATTTTGTTGACGGAAAGAAGCGAGTTCTTGATAAACTTTTTCTTGTTTTTGACGGGGGCTGCTTCTTGAACTTCGTCTGCAGCAGCTACCACTGGCGTGGATTCTGCTGCTGGAGCAGCTTCTGCGGTTTGCGTCGGTTCAGCTTGTGCTGCTGGCGTCGGTTCTACTACAGGAGCTGCAACTGGAGCTGGTTCAGCGACCGGTGCGATTTCTGTTGCTGGTGCAGGAGCCGGTTCCGTGACAGGAGCAGTCTCGGCGACGGGTGTTGGGATTTGTTCTGCTGTAGGGGCGGGGGGTGCAACTGGAGCAGGCTGATCTGCCGGAGCTGGCTCTGCTGCTGGAACTGAAGCTTGCGCTGCCGCAATTTTATTTGCTTTTTTAGCGGATTTTTTTGCTTTGACAGGGGCTACCGCGGCGGCAGTTTTTTCTACTGCTTGAACAGGCTCTGCTTGTGCTGCGGGTGCTGCGCTTTCTGAGGAAGTCTTCGCGGCCTTGGCTGTTTTTTTAGCGATTTTTTTCGCTTTGGCGGGGGCTGCTACGGCGGGAGTCGCCTTTTCAACAGCAGGTGCCTTTTGCTCTACAGCGCCTGGAATTTCTGGCGCGGCAAAAACCGATGCTGCCAAAATACACGAAGCAAGAATCATTTTCTTCATAATGGTTATCTCCTTTCTTTAATTTATTTGCCTAACTCTAGTAAAAATATTTTAACTCTAAGTTCACTTTGTATTCCCATATAAAAAGCTAACTTATATTTTTTAATGAGGTGTGGCCTTGAAAAAGATAATTTTTTCCATTTTTTTGTGCGTAGCAGTTTCTTGTTTCGCACAAGCAAAGCTTAATGCTTACTTGAAAGTCGACGATGTTGTTGATGAAAGTCGGTCTTTCGGCACATTGACTCTGTCTGATTGGGTGGAAGAACTCCCGATTCCGTTGGAAAAAGTTCAAAAAGTCAACTATGTGAATGTCGAGGAGCAGGTAAAGGACCGCAAGGGCCGCATCAAGACCGTTACTACGCAAAAAAAGGAGATTGTTTACGAGGATGTTCAGCCGAAGGAACCTCCAAAGTTTGTTCCTATAAAATGCCATTTGGGCGAGGTTTGGGTTAAACGTGGCGAATTGGCGCGGTTCCTCCAAGAGGCTCGCGACATTGGTGGCGAATATGCTTCAGCAACTGGTAGCGTGTTTGTCAAGAGGTCGCCGAACAGTCCGAAAAAGTACAGTATTGTCATTCGAAACGGTAATGCTGATGAACATGCTGAAATTGAAATGGGAGATCTTGAGGTTCGCGATGTTAAGGGACATTCCCGTTTTACATACAAGGAAGAGGGCTGCACTGTGGATGTAGATGTGTTCAACCACAAGCTCCGCGTGGCTCAGCGAGGCTGCAACGATTATAACGATGGTGATTACAAACTTGAGGGAAGTTACCCGGATTATAAGGGAAATAGACGTAGGGCCGAAACATTCAATTTACGTGAATTCGAATTTACTTATGAAAAGTATTTCTGGTGCGGCAGTGGTTATGACAGTTGTGAAAAGGTAGAAGATGAAAATGGCGAAGTGACTATTACCTGGAGCAAGGGCGGCAAGGGGTTTGTGGAGCGCCGTGCAGGTAGCACGATTCACACTTATAGGCCTTTTGAACATGTCATTCCGCATAGAAGTGATTTCTTCCATGGTGAAAAGCCGATTGTGCTCAAGACGAAACGCACCGACATGAGCGGCGAATGGATGCTTTGGTATTTCTACCCGAAGGCGGGGCGCTTCAAGATGGTTCGCGCGGGAATGCGTGAAGATTCCGCCTACATGGAAATTTACGAGAAAGATGACTGATTCCCTGGAACATAGCCGCATTCTTTTCTTGGATTCGGGACCGCTGATTCGGCTGTTGCAGATGCATCCGGATTACTATCCGGTGGTGTCTCGCGTCTTGGACGATGTCTACGACCGCAATGTCCAGATTCTGCTGTCGTCTGTGACTTTGTTTGAAATATGCGGCAAGGCGTACTGCGCCTATGATGGTGTCTTGGCGCGCCAGTACCGCGAATTTTTCGAGAAGTCGGCGAACGTCCGCTTGTGCGAAGTCAATGCCGATGTGTCGCTGAAGGCTGCGGAACTTTTCGCTGCCGCCTCCCGCTCGAACCATAAGCTGACCGAAGCCGAATCGATGCGCCTTGCAACCGCCTTCGTCTACGGCGCCGATTGCATTCTTACCGAATGCGCGAACTTCCGCGATGCAACAGACGTCACTGTCGTGACGCTCGATGAAGTGTAGTTCATCGAATTGTAATGCGCCAGGGAAGAGGGAAATAATTAACAATGAACAATGAACAATGAACACAAATGCGTAAGGCGAGAGCAGCGCGAATGCTTGCATTCGCATTGCCGAGCCTAGCATTTGGCACAAGAGCGAAGCGATTGTGCAATGAACACAAATGCGTAAGGCGAGAGCAGCGCGAATGCTTGCATTCGCATTGCCGAGCCTAGCATTGAACGCCTTCGGCGTTCGCAGCTGCAGTTATGAAATGTCAAAATGCAAGCATTTTGCCGCTTCATAAC
>JAZLIJ010000235.1:0-2899 GCA_045617325.1 Fibrobacter sp. | reverse complement strand
CTTGTGGATGAGGCCCATGCGGTCCAGTTCGCCAAGGATGCCCATGATACCGCCAGCGCGGTTCACCTGTTCGATATGGATGTTGTGAACGGTGGGAGCGACCTTACAGATGCAAGGAGTATTCAGGGAGAGGCGGTTGATGTCCTTCATGGTGAAGTCGACGCCGGCTTCTTGGGCGACAGCGAGCAAGTGGAGAACTGTGTTGGAGGAACCGCCCATGGCGATGTCGAGGCGCATGGCGTTTTCGAAGGCGTCCTTCGTTGCGATGCTGCGCGGGAGGATGCTTTCGTCGCCTTCGTCGTAATACTTGTGGCAGAGTTCCACGATGCGCTTACCGGCAGCTTCGAACAGCTTCTTACGTTCGGAGTGGGTGGCGACGATGGTGCCGTTACCCGGGAGGCTGAGGCCGAGAGCTTCGGTCAAAGAGTTCATGGAGTTTGCGGTGAACATGCCGGAGCAGGAACCGCAAGTGGGGCAGGCGTTAGCTTCGATAGCGGCAACTTCTTCGTCGGAAACGGAGTTGTCTGCGGAGTCGATCATTGCGTCGATCAAGTCGAGAGCGCGATCCTGGCCGTCCTTAGTGGTGACGTGGCCAGCTTCCATGGGACCGCCGGAAACGAAAATTGCCGGAATGTTGAGGCGCATGGCGGCCATGAGCATACCCGGAGTCACCTTGTCGCAGTTGGAAATGCAGACCAGGGCGTCGGCGCGGTGTGCATTTGCCATGTATTCGGTAGAGTCTGCAATGAGGTCGCGGGACGGAAGGCTGTAAAGCATGCCGTCGTGGCCCATGGCGATACCGTCGTCCACGGCGATGGTGCTCATTTCCTTGGCGACACCACCTGCAGCTTCGATAGCGCGGGCAACGATCTGGCCCACGTCCTTCAGATGAACGTGACCCGGAACGAACTGGGTGTAGCTATTCACAACGCAGATAACCGGCTTACCAAAGTCTTCCACCTTGGTACCCGTTGCGTGCCAAAGGGCACGTGCACCGGCCATTTCGCGGCCTTCCATAGTCTTCAACGAACGAAGTTTCGGCATAATGTTACCTCATAAAATGCGCAGTTCCGTATATGCGGGGCGGGGCTGCGCCGATGCTATAAAATTTGAACAGGGGTAAATATAGTAAAGCCAAATTCTAAAAACCCGCTAAATTGGGAATGAAGTACTGTAATGCTGAGAAATGTCTTCGTTAATTTCGGCTTTCTTTTGTTGGATTTTGCCCAGTATTTATTTCCCGGCTTGTAATTGATGATTTCATTAATCAAATCTTGAGGCATGTCTATTTGGGTGTATTCGCATGTTTCATCGGGAATATCTGATTCGATTGATGAAAGAACTATTAATTCTTGGTGTATGGATAAATTAACTTTTGAGAACTCCAAAATCGCAAAAAATTGATGTTGTTGTCTGCTTCTTGGGTAAAAGCAGGCGATTCTCTTGAAAAAAATTGATGGCCCAAGCCTTTCTAATTCTTGTTTATTTGTTCATTTATTTTCTAGAGGTTCTGGAATTTTGCACCGTTTGGGGAAATGGAAACGATGATTATCAAAAATTTATTTTTAAAGATTCCTTTAAACGCACAAATCGCAAGCTTGACGCTTTTTTCGCCGTATTCTTTCGTCTTTTTACTTTCGCTCCGCTCAAGTTCCAAATGCTAGTCTCGGTCATGGGCAAACGAGTTTGCCCGCGACTCTCGACTTACGCATTTGTCGTCTTTCGTCTAATTAAAACCTTATTTTCATTGCGTTCTCTAACTACTAACCACTGACCACTAACCACTTTTTCTAAATTTGCCGCGTATGTTTACGGGTATTATTCAAGCTACCGGTGAAATCGTCTCCTTGCAAGCAAGAGGCGATGCGCTTACGATGCGCTTAAAATCACCGGGATTCTTTAAAAATTGCAAGCTGGGCGATAGCGTTGCCAATGACGGCGTGTGCCTTTCCGTGGAAAAATGTACTGAGGACGAAGCGACATTCTGCCTGATGCATCAGACCGTGGAAAATACCGCCTTCAAACAGGCCGCTCCCGGCAAGCTTGTGAATTTGGAATTGGCATGCCGTGCCGACAGCTTCATGGGCGGGCATTTCGTGATGGGTCATGTGGACTGCGTTACTGAAGTTATCGCTGTTACACCTCGCGAAACGGGGGTGGAAGTGGACTTGAAGCTCTCCGCCGACCTTCGCCGCTACGTCATTCGCCGTGGTTCCATCAGCTTGAACGGCATCAGCCTGACTGTTGCCGAAAAAGGCGAGGATTTCATCCGCGTCTGCATTATTCCCGAGACACTTGCGCGCACGAATCTCCGCAACTGGGTGGTTGGAACCATCGTGAATGTGGAAGTCGATATGCTCGGCAAATATATTGAAAACTATCTAAAGGAACGTGACCTTGCTTAATACGATTGAAGAGGCCATTGAGGATTTCAAGAACGGCAAGTTCTTGATTGTGGTCGATGACGAAGACCGTGAAAACGAGGGCGACTTTATTATCGCCGCCGAGAAAATTACGCCTGAAAAGGTGAACTTCATGCTGCACGAGGGCCGCGGCGTGCTTTGTTGCCCGCTTCCTATCCAGCGTTGCCATGAGTTGAATCTGACCCGCCAGACGGCAGAAAATACCTCTATCCTCGGAACTCCGTTCACCATTATGGTGGATAAGATTGAAGGTTGCACCACCGGTGTTTCCGCTCACGATCGCGCCGCAACGATTTTGGCGCTTTCCGATCCGAATTCGAAGCCTGCCGACTTTGGTCGTCCGGGCCACATTTCTCCGCTTTATGCCCAGGAAGAGGGTGTACTCCGCCGCGCCGGCCATACCGAAGCCGCCGTGGACTTGGCCAAACTTTCCGGGCTCCGTCCGGCTGCCGCCCTCAACGAAATTATGAACGATG
>JAZLIJ010000234.1:0-1946 GCA_045617325.1 Fibrobacter sp. | reverse complement strand
TACTGCCATGCCCCCGGAGCCAATCGATTTCACCGTGGACCGGCCCTTCGTGTTCGTCATTACCATGCAGGACGACCTGCCCCTCTTTGTGGGCCAGGTGAACATGCCGCTGTAAAAAGAAAAGTGAAAAAGAGCGCCGCACACGCCGAAAAACTTCATTGCAGAACAAAAAACGCACCGCACACGCCGAAAGACTTCATTGCAGAACAAAAAACGCGCCGCACACGCCGAAAAACTTCATTTTTTGAGCTTTTCGGCGTTTTTAATTACCCATTTCCCTGTTTTTGCGTAAATGGGACCATTAAATAGCCGTATCCCGGCTGAATTTGCTGTTTATTTCCCCCCAAATGCACGAAAATCGGGAAAAATGAAGTGTACCCCTAAAAGTGGAGTCGTGCAATGCTTGTTTAGTAGCTGTTGTAGTATTCTGCAGGTGTAGCATAGCCGAATGATCCATGAGGCCTGCCATATGGATAAAAACCCCAGACATATTCATATACATCGCGCATGGCTTCGGCAAGCGTCCTGTATTTTTTACTCATCCATTCCTCTTTCATCCTGCCCCAGAAGCTTTCCATCGGTGCATTGTCCCAGCAGTCGCCTTTTCTGCTCATGCTGCATACCAGTCCGCTGCTCTCAATCATCTTCCGATATGACTCGGAACTGTAGGTTGACCCCCGGTCGGAGTGAATTATGCTCCCCGGGTGTCCAAGTCTTCTCTGCAGCATGTCTTGAAGTGCGGACATCACAAGAGACTGATCGTTGTGCCTGCTCATGGCAAAGCCTGCCGGCATACGCCCGTACAAATCAAGGATTCCTGCGACATACAAAGTGCCTTCGTCCGTCTGAATTGCGGTGGTATCACTGACAAACTTTTCATTCGGCATCGAAGCACGGAAATCTCTGTCAATCAGATTGTCTGCTATCGGATGGTCATGATTCGAGTCGGTTGTCAGAACATATTTGCGTCTTACCCTTGAAAAGAGACCATATTCCCGCATCAGGCGTTCAATACGCTTGTGATTTACCTTCCTGCTGCGCTTGCGATTAATCAGATAGGTTATCTTCCTTGAACCAAAGGATCCTCTGGAACCTTGGAAGACAGAGTAGATCTCTTCTGCAAGTGCAATGTCGTCAAGTTCCTTCTCCGTGGGCGGAGCGGAAAGCCTGGAAATGTATTTGTAGTAGCCGCTTTCAGATACTCTGAGTACCTTCGCCATCCTGGCAACGCTGTACAGATGGCTGTTTTCTTGAATGAATCTGTACTTTACTCGCGCCCGACTTTCGCCAGGAAGGCCGCTGCTTTTTTTAATATTTCGATTTCCTCTCTCAGAGCTGCGTTTTCCTTTTCGAGCTGGCGTTCGCGGTCGCTCATTCCGGATTGGGAAATCTTTCCCTTGGAAAGACCGTCTTCGCCAAATTGCTGATAGAGTCGTGTCCACTTGCTGACGGTCCATGGTTTGATGCCGTACTTTTGCGCAACGATGTGCTCAAGGCCTTTATTCTCCGGTCTGCAAGCTTCTTTGGCCACTTTAATGCGAAATGATTTTGTGTAACGAGTGCTCATGGTGTCCTCCTTAAGTATTATTCTATCACATTTGTGTAGACTCTACTTTTTGGGGGACACTTCAAAAGGGAGAAAAAAGCATGTCAAAACGGTTGGAAACGGGATAAATTTGGTCCCATCTCCTTAAAAATAGACTAATTGGTATTTTTTACACCGCTCCACAACGAAAAATGCGCACCGAAGGAGAAAAATGCCCATCCGGGAGGTCCCGTAAAGTATTCCCGGCAGAATTGGGACCTTTCTCTGGGTCCCGCCAGGGTTTTTCCTGCGCACGGGGACCCTCCGCCGCCTGCCGCTTCCTGCCGGGGCTTGCAAGGGGCTGTCTTTTCATCTATAGTAGAGGCAAATGCGCGGCACCGAGACGCGCAAAACAAAAACG
>JAZLIJ010000233.1:0-2349 GCA_045617325.1 Fibrobacter sp. | reverse complement strand
CGGAATGCCGTTGATGGTGACGTCGCGGATGGGGGCAAAGGCCTCGCCGACATAGAGAAAATCACTTTCGAACACGGTTTTACCCTTCCCGAGAATATCCTCCGAAAAATAGGTCACGGCGTTGGCCAGGAGCTTATCGTTGCTCGCGTTGATGACGAGCTTGCCGTTGATTACACAGATGATAAAGCCGTTCTGCGTCAGCCGCGCAAGCGCTTCCGCCGATTCCGGCCGGTTGGTGGCGCCGAACAGGATTTCATTGGGTTGAATCTGGGATTCATCCCGGACCCAGTCGGTGTTCAGCTCCAGCTTGGCCCCGGTCTTATCGTTGACCGCCTTGCGGAAAGCGACAAACAGATCCGTAACGGTCTGATTGGCAAGATCCGGCCGCAGTGCCACGTAGGGCTTATCCTCGGAAAAGAAGTCGATGAGCTCCGCCTGCGCCTCCGTGACGGCCTCTGTGCCCTCCGCCGGGTCGGTCCCCTCCTCTTTTCCGGTATCCGCGCAGCCGAAGGCGGAAAAGAGCATCAGCCCCGCCAGCGCCAGCGCCGGAAGTTTCAGATATTTATTTTTCATGACAGTCTCCTGTTCCCCGGGGAAGCCGCGTCCCGCTCTGCGGCTTTCAGCCGAAGCCGGCCGAAACTCCGCGGTCCGGTGCCCGCTTTTGCCTGCCGGGCCGGCAGAGCCCGCGGCAATATGCACGCGGCCGGGGCCCCGCAGCTTTCGCCTGCGTCTTCTCCGATTTCTGTTAACTTTATATCATTATTTTGCCTTCTTGTCAAGATTTTTTTGCATTATCGGGCGGCTTTCCGTCATTTCCGTATCTGCAGAGGGCAGAATGACAGGCAGGGACTGTCGGAACAGACGTCAGTAACCGCAGCTTTGGGGAGCAAGAACGCGGCTGCCTTCTTCAATTCCCCTCAAAAACGCCAAAACATAGGGAGCCCCACCCGGTTTCCCCGAATATTCGGTTCTTTCCGGAATATTCCTTGATTTTTTGATTCTATGGTAGAATATAGGTGACGTCTCCCCCTGCGGCATAAGGCTTGCCATCGCATTCTATCCGATAAGAAAAAAACATTCAGCTCTTCGGCGAAAATGAATTATACACCAACACAGAAAAAGGAGCAGAAAGTTTGAAACAAAACGCTGATGAAGAATCAAAAAGCGGACATGACAACAAGACCGTCGGGTAGGCGGTCAAAAAAAGATATGAAGAGCCACTACAGTTATGGAACGGAAAGAACTAATGGGTCAAGGACATAACCCAAGTTGGCGAGAATGGAAATCGCTTGTTCCTGTGAAACAACACGAGCAACAGGAGGATTTTCATCTTTGCGGTAGAGAATCGGATTGTAAGGTTCATTCTTTGAGAGAATGTTGAAGATGGCAGTCAAAAGTTTTCTTGCAATGGCAACCTTGGCTTTTTGACCACCTCTACGCTTTTTGAGAGCCAGATACTTTTCACGGATTTCCGGATACTTTTCGCTTCTGCTTGAAGCAATAGCGATCTGAATCAAAAGAGGCTTCAGATAGGCACCGGATTTGCCGATGCGAGTAGTCTTTTTCTTACCGGCACTTTCGTTGTTTTGTGGAGTAAGACCAGCCCAGGAACATAGTTTTTTTGAGGTTTCAAAGACAGACATATCCACGCCGATTTCGGCGATGATACGAATGGCGGTAAAAACATCGTTAATGCCGGGTACGGTCATAAGCAGTTCGGTTTGTGAAGAATACTTTTCGGCAATGCCGAGAATCAGAGATTCAAGTTCTGCTTTCAAGTGAGCAAGAGAATCCATGTGATTGCGTATGATTTTTAGTTTTTCTGCCTGTTCGTATGAGAAAACGCCGTCAACCGCTTTTTGAATTTTGTCAATCGAAGAATGGCACCGTCCATGAACAAATGGGGTAACATCAAAGTTCTCTCCCGGATGTTCAAGCAGCTGTGTAGTAATGGCAGAAGCACTCTTTCCAAACACATTGGTAAACACATCGTCGAGTTTGAAATTGGAAACAGTCAGACAGTTTTGTGCTCTGTTCTTCTCACCGGTCGTGTAAGAAGAAAGTTTGACCCAATAACGGCAGAGGTCCCGAAGCTGACGAATATCATGCGGCGGAATAAAACTTCCGTTCACAAGGTCGTGCTTAAACAAATCGGCAATCCATTGCGCGTCCTTTTTGTCTGTCTTCTTGCCCTTGATTGCCTTCACAAATTTTGGGTGGCTGACGACAACATTGCAGGTGTCCTCTAAAATGTTATGTACCGGAAACCAATATTTGCCTGTTGATTCCATACATACGTCCCTGCAATTGTTGTCGGCAAGCCAAGCCTTCAGCGCTCGCAGTTCCTCC
>JAZLIJ010000232.1:0-31724 GCA_045617325.1 Fibrobacter sp. | reverse complement strand
TTCTTCGACCGAGGATCAGCCGGGTTCTTCGACCGAGGATCAGCTGGGTTCTTCGACCGAGGATCAGCCGGGTTCTTCGACCGAGGATCAGCCGGGTTCTACGACCGAGGATCAGCCGGGTTCTACGACCGAGGATCAGCTGGGTTCTTCGACCGAGGATCAGCCGGGTTCTTCGACCGAGAATCAGCCGGGTTCTACGACCGAGAATCCGACTGGTAATGTTGAGCCTCCTGCCGCTCCGGAACGCGTGGAAGTCATCTCGATGTCTCCGCAAGTCATCAACCTCGTCGCGGGGGAACGCATCAAGCTCGTCTGCACGGAATACCCACAGGGCAACCAGTGGTGGCGTCCGAATGTTGTCCTTTATGGCAACAATGCTGGCTCCAGCTTGATTCCTGAAATCGAATGGGACTGGGATAACGGTGGGGACCACACGGGAGCAAACTACAACATCAGAGTGGATATTCCTGACCAACCGAATGGAGAAAACGGCACATACGAGATTTATCTGACCGCAAAGACTTCTGGTTCGATGATTCTCTATGTAGACCAGGGTTAATAAGGTATTTCGATGATTCTTGACCAACAGCGAAAGATATTCCATGAATCGTGGTACCGGCTTGCGGAGAGTAGGATTACTCTTCGGGCCAGTGTCCGTGTGCATCGTCAAGTGTACCGTGGAATTCTTTGGTACGTTCTCTACGAGCCGTTTACAAACCAGTATTACCGTTTGCCTCAAGGGGCTTACGAGTTCATTTCCAAGTTGAATACCCGCAAGACGGTGGGGGAGATTTGGAATGAAATGCTGAATAGCGGCACGGAGAATGTTCCAAGCCAGGGCGAGGTCATCGAGATGCTTTCGCAGCTGTATCAGTCCAATATGCTCTTGTACGAGGGCGTCGATGATGGAATGATGCTGTTTGACCGCAACAAGAAGAAGGTTCAAAAGAAGGTGAAAGCCACGCTTTTGAATATCTTCTTCTTGAAGGTTCCTGTTTTTGACCCTGAATTTATTCTGCGCAAGCTGAAATGGCTCATCAGCATTTTGCTGAGTGTGCCGTTTGCGCTTGTTTGGCTTGTGACAATTATTGTCGCTGCAAAGTACGGAGTTGAAAACTTCGATACGCTGAAGGACCAGACGCACGGATTCCTTTCGCCATCGAATATCGGCTGGGTTTATGCGTGTACGGTGTTTGTCAAGATTCTTCATGAATTTGGGCATAGTGCGGTAGTCAAAAAATATGGGGGTGAAGTTCACACGGTGGGCATCATGTTCATGCTTTTGGCGCCACTTCCGTATATGGATGCAACCGCCAGCTGGGCTTTCCGTAAAAAGTGGCAGCGCATGTTTGTTGGGGCGGCTGGAATACTTTTTGAATTCTTTATCGCCGCGGTGGCGCTCATTCTGTGGGCGAACCTTGGCGGTGGAATTCTGAAGGCTCTTGCGTATAACGTATTCATCATTTGTTCCGTATCCACAATACTTTTCAACATTAATCCGTTGATGCGTTTCGATGGCTACTACATTCTGACGGACTTTTTGGATATGCCGAATTTGCAGCAGCGCTCGGTTCTCCATCTAAAGTACCTTTTGGAACGCTATGTGTTCCGTAAGCAGGACGCCGAGGTTGTTGCCGAAACGTGGAACGAAAGGTGCGTCTATACGTTCTACGGAATTTCTAGCGCCATTTACAGGTTCTTTCTTTTTGCAGGGCTTGTCATTGCTATTTCGGAACATTATCTGATTCTTTCGTTTATCATGGGAGTCCTGTTGTGCTTGACCATGTTGCTGATTCCGTTTGGCAAATTTATCAAGTACATTTTTTCGGGACCGTCCCTTGTGAATGTTCGCGGTCGTGCTGTGTTCACAACTTTTTGGGTGCTCTTAGCCTTGATAGGAGCCTTGTTCTACTTGCCTGTTCCAGATACGTTTACTGCTCCGGGAATTGTTGAGGCAAGACGTTATGAGAATAGTATCATCGGGGAAAGTGGAGTCCTTGTAGATCTTCGCCATGTTTCAAATGAAATCGTCCATAAGGGGGATACGCTTATGGTTCTTGAAAATCCAGAATTGGATTACATGATTGAGGAAAAGCAGGGTGAAATTCATGAGACTACGTCGATGTACTACACTGCCTTGGAACAGTCTCCTGAAAACATGCTCCCGATAAAAATTAGGCTAGATGTGTTGAGACGGGAGTTGGAGGAACTTTTGGATAGGCGGAAAAATCTAACGCTCGTTGCTGGAATGGATGGTGTTCTGAGCGCAGAAAACATCGAAAATTACATGGGACGTTATATCAAGAAAGGCGATTCTATCGGTTTATTGCTCGATACAAATTCTTTTGACTTTGTTGCCGTGGTGAGTCAGGAAGATGTTTCGCGTCTGTTCACCGGAGGAACCCACAAGACGTGTGTACGTCTGAATGGGGATGCCTTCAGTGAAATTTTGACGGAAAAGGTGCAGGTAATTCCTGCTGCACAGGATAAGTTGCCATCACATGCTCTCGGCTGGCATGGAGGGGGTGATATCGAGACAAAGTCGAATGGTATTTCTGAGCAAACGGCGGAACCTGTTTATTTGGTACGGACGCAACTTGCCGACGAAGAGGACGGAGTCTTGAAAATGCATGGTCGTTCCGGAAAAATTCATTTTGACCTAGGAACAAAACCACTCGCTTTGCAGGGAATTCGCAAGGTGCGGCAAGCCTTGCAAAAGTATTATAAGCTTTGATTGGGTAAGCGGATGAATTTGACTGAAAATTACAGGTTAACCTCATTAAAGCGAATAAAGAAGATTCCTACGGGCTTGGACGCTTTCGTACTTCGACTTTCAGGAAAAATCAGGGAGCGGCCTTCTGTTTGTCGCCATTTTTTAAAGACCGCAGAGCGGATTGATGCGCTTGGAAAATCTTTTGCTGGTATTGAATCCTCTGAACTCAAGAAAAAACTGCTTGCGGTACGTGAAAAATTCAAACGTCCTGTGGATGACGCTGTTCTTGCAGAAGCTTTCGCCCTTGTTCAAGAGACTGTATTTCGAGTTCTTGGCTTTAGGCCTTATGTGGAACAGATTGCAGGGGCGCTGGTCTTGTATCACGGCTATATTGCAGAAATGTCTACTGGAGAAGGAAAAACGGTCACTGCAGCCATGTGCGGTGTTGTTCGCGGATGGAGCGGACGCCCTTGCCATGTGATTACTGCGAATGATTATTTGGCTTCGCGTGATGCACAAATCATGGAGCCGATATACAGCTTTTGCGGAGTATCTGTCGGGGCTGTGACTGGGAGTATGAAACCGCCCGAAAGACGTAAGGGATATGCAGCCGATGTGACCTATTCTACGGCGAAGGAGGTCCTAGCCGATTTCTTGCGCGATCGCATCGCCATGGGCAAAAGCCAGGATTTCTCAAAGAGGATTCTTGACAGCTTTACTCTGACGACGCGTCCTTCTTCGAATAAACTTGTACAAAGGGGGCTTTTTACTGCCATTGTGGATGAGGCTGACAACGTTCTTATCGACGAAGCTGTTACGCCCTTGATTATCTCCCGTGAAAAGGAAAACAGCGGCTTTAACAGGTGTTGTGAAATTGCTTTTGAGCTGTCAAATAGCTTGATTCGTGATGAAGATTACAAAGTGGATATCAAGTTGCGCACAATTCGTTTCCTTGTGGATATGGATGAGCGCCTTGAAGAAATTCATGATGAGCTTGTCAAAAGAAGTGGCGGCGATACTGGATTCTGCAAAGCAGCCTTCTTGAAAGATTTGGTGCGTCAGGCGTTGACTGCGAAGGAACTTTTTATCCTCGGTCGCCAATATGTTGTCGAAGAAGGTAAGGTCGTCATTGTCGATGAATCGACAGGCCGCAAAATGCCGATGCGTTCATGGAACGGTGGCTTGCACCAAATGATAGAAATCAAGGAAGGGCTTAAAATCACTGGACTCAAGGAAACGGAATCTCGCATGAGCTTTCAGCGCTTTTTTAGGTTGTACAAAAATTTTTCTGGAATGACGGGAACCGGCAAGGAGGCGTCAACGGAATTTTGGACTATCTATGGTGTTCCTGTGTTATGTATTCCGAATCATCGCAAATGCCTTCGCCATGTTTCTCATTTGCGCACCTATTCAACGAAAGTTGCGAAACGCGCTGCCATCCTTCGCGAAGTACTCCAGGTACATCAGCTGGGAAGACCGATTCTTATCGGCACGAAGGATATCGATGAAAGTGAAATTCTCGGGCAGATGATTCGAGACAAGGGAATTGGTTGTCGCATCATCAATGCTGTTCGTAGCGAAGAAGAAGCTGCGATTATTGCTGAGGCTGGCAAACTCAATGCCGTAACTGTAGCTACAAATATGGCTGGCCGAGGCACCGACATCAAGATTCCTTCCGAGGTCCGCAAAATTGGCGGCCTCCACGTCATTGCCACGGAATGCAATCCATCTGCTCGAATTGATAGGCAGCTGTTTGGTCGTGCTGCTCGTCAAGGGGATCCTGGAAGTGCAAGCCATTATGCCTGTTTTGAAGACGATGTGTTGCGTCGAAATCTTCCGCAATCTTTCTTGCCACTGTGCCGCCATTTAGGGCCTTTCTCTGCATTGTCTGTGCGCTTGGCGCAGCGTCGTGCTGGTAAAAAGGCGTATCAAAGCCGCCTCTCTGTGCAGCGTACTGATACCTGGCTAGAAGAATCTCTCGGCTTCAGCAACGGTGAAGTTTAAATTCGAAATTTTTTCCGATTTCTTTACAAATATTTCAATCAATAAACAAGCTCCAGGTGAAAACCTAGTGCTTGTTTTAGGAATAAGTTCTATTTACAGACCATTTGCGGCTCCTGCGTTCGCTTGTTCTCCTCGGTCATGATGATATCGATAACTTTTTCGCAGATATTGAGGATGTTGTCAAACTACGCTAATTTATACCATCACTAAACGCAATGATTAAGCATATTCTGAAAAATTACAGTATGTTGTCTGTTATGGGCGAAATCTTTTAGCTTTGTGATAAAGTAAATTACACAAACTTCTTCGCTTGTTCCTGCACGAACATTTCAATGAGCTTCAGGCGTTTTTCGGGCAGGTTGTACTTGCAGTGTCTTTTGAACTTGAACTGGAATAAATTGTGCAGGTTCATCTCGGTCTTTTTGTCGAGGAACTGCTTGGCGGTTTTGACGAAGTCGCTATAGGTGCGGGGCATTTGTGTTGCTGCGTATTCGCTGAGCGTGTCGAAGTTCTTGAACGCATTCAGCGGAGCCAAGTTGAAAAGGGAATTGCCGTGGTCGAACAATGGAGCTGTTGTTTTGATGGCATTCGGCTTGTTGTTGACCAAGAACCCGAAGTTCCCGAAGTGCCTATCCGTGTTCATGATGATGGCGTCCAACAGCAGCATGTCGCCGAAGGCCTTGCGGAACGCTGGTTTCTGCTGATAGAATTCCGCAACTTTCTCGAAGTTCGCTTCATGAATTAGGCGCCCCACGGGCATAAAGGATGTGCTTTTGTCCGTGAAAATTTCGCAGGAGGAACAGAGCGTTTTTTGCCAATCGCAAATGTTGTATTCAATGGCGTCAATGCCAAGCGCCTTGGCAATTTGGCTGGCGTAAAATTCAGAGTACGGCTCGTTTCCGGTATTCGATGCGCCTGCGGTTCCGCCTTTGTAGAGCTTGATTTTCCCGTGATCCCTGCGCCAGCATTTGGGGTGCATTCCGTTTGTCGTGAATTCCGGGCAGCTGGCGAGCGAGGTACGCGTGCTGCTGCCGTAGCCGGTAAATGCGATGAGGCCTAGGATGCGGCTGAACTTGTTGTCGTAGAGATTGTAGTCGGCGAATTTGCCGTTGAAACCGTCTTCAACGACCCAGTAGGAATCGTTGAGCGAAAGTCCCTTGCAAATGGAGATGATGTCCATTTGTCGGTTGATGCTGAGACCGCACTTGGCGAGGAACGCTGTTGCATTGGCTCGGTTACGCGGAATCGTGCGACGATGCAGCCACTGGTTTAGACCGCTGGGGGAGAGTTCAAGGTCAAGCGGTAAGAGCGCCTTTTTGCCTTCGTTCAGCCATTCAATGGTAATGGCGAAATTTTTCTCTGCCGGAGCGACAGAGAATTTGACTAACGGCGTATCAAACTGCTTGAGGATGAACACGTCATAAGACCAAAAAGTGGAATGTTACTCCCACTCGATAGTTCCCGGAGGTTTATGTGTAACGTCATACCACAGGCTGCCTGCGCCTTCCATTTCGAACTTGCGCCAGAGTCCTGCGAGCATTGCGTGATCGATTTCAGCGAAGTTTGCGGTCATGGCTTCGGTGGAGTTCACCGGGCGCATCACGATGCAGGGCTTTTCTGCGGTGCGCAGCGGTACAGAAACCACAGGCATCTGCCAGATTTCTTCGTACAGCTTGTTTTCCTGGAGGAAGGTGGTGCAGATGTCGTCGAACTTACGCAGAGTGTCGAAGTTTTCGCGGGTGGCGTACTGTGCCACAAGCTTCGGGTCAACGTCCGCCACGGTGCCAATCTGGTAGATTACGCGGTTGATGGCCTTGAAGCGGTTCGCGAGTTCGGTGGAGAACTTTTCGCACTGCTTCCAGCTGAGGCCCTTGGTCGTGATGAGGAACGGCTGTGCGTAAGTACGGCCATCGCCCTGCACGCCAACGCTCTTGATGGGGAGCATGCGGCCGGAAATGTTGTTCGCTTTCAGGTAGTCGGCAAGGCTTCCGCCTTGGGAATCCTTCACGTCGTCAAATGCGACCATGTCGTTCGTCAGAACGCCATCGCTGCAGAGGAGGCGCACGCCGAGACCCGGGCCCGGGAACGGATGGCGCCACACGAGGTTGTGCGGAATGCCGAGTTCTTCGCCGAGTGCACGGACTTCGTCCTTGTAGAGGTCGGCGAGCGGTTCGAGCACGAGACCCTTTTCCATCAGGTCCAAGACTTCCTGCACGCGGTTGTGGTGCGTCTTGATCTTGTCGGCGTTCTTGGTGCCGCCACTTTCGATGGTGTCGGGGTAGATAGTGCCCTGGGCCATCATCCACTGGTTCGGGTCAAGGTTCAGCTTGGCCATTTCTTCGTCCTTAACGACGAGGAATTCCTTGCCGATGATGCCGCGCTTGGTTTCGGGGGCCGTAATGCCCACGAGCTTCGAAAGGAAGTGTTCGCTTGCGTCGCGGATCTTCAGGTTGTTCATGCCTTCCTTGGTGAGGTAGTCCATGATTTTCTGGGATTCGCCGAGGCGCATCATGCCGTTATCCACATGGAGGCCAAGGACCTTTTCGGGGCCGAGCACGCGGTTCAAGAGAACGAATGCCACCGTGGAATCCACGCCGCCGCTCACGAGGAGGAACACCTTGCGGTCCTTCACCTGTTCCTTGATGCGGCTTGTGATGAGTGGCAGGTAGCTCTTCATGTTCCATGTCTTTTCGGCACCGGTGATGTCCACGAAGTTTTCGAGCAACTTCATGCCGAACTTGCTGTGCGTGACTTCCGGGTGGAATTGGATGCCGTAAATCTTGCGTTCGTCAAAAGCCACAGCTGCGATTTCGCAGTCCTTGGTGCTGGCCACGATGCGGTAGCCTTCCGGGAGTTTCGTCACCTGGTCGCCGTGGCTCATCCACATGGGGGAGGCCTTCGGGAGGCCCTTCAAAATCGGGCAGTTTTCGTCGCCCACGATAAGGTCGGCGATGCCGTATTCCTTCACCTTGCCCGGTTCCACATGACCGCCCAACTGCTGGGCGATGAGCTGGTGACCGTAGCAGATGCCGAGCTTCGGCACCGGAAGGTTCAAAATTTCGGGATTGTATTCCGGAGCGTCTGCGGCATAAACGCTGCTTGGGCCGCCGGAATAGATGATTCCCTTCACGCCTTCCAGTTCGGAAACGTCGCAGTTCGGGGAATGGATTTCAGTGAAAACGCCGAGACGGCGGACACGGTTTGCGATAAGGTGGGCGTACTGGCCACCAAAATCGAGAACAGCAATAGTATCTACATTTTTCATACGTCTGTAAAGATAGAAATTTACTCGTCAAAGTTTACTTTGCAAAACTGCTTTTTTCCCGATAATTTCGTCTTTGATTCCGAGATTGATTTTTTCTTCGCCTGTTTCTAAATCACGGAATTTTGCAAATGACACCGCTTTTTTCTTTATTCCCGTAAAAGAAAGATTCTCCTAGCTTTTATTTTATATATTCAAATCATGAAAAAGAATGTATATGTTTTGGGCGGATGCCTCTTGTTATTGGTCGGTTGCGAAACAACTGATAAGGTCGTTTATTCCGATATGGAAAATCCGAAGGTGATTGTCCTAGATGAAAATGGAAACTGGACCGATACTCGAGATGGAGAGCAGTACAAGGTTATTAAAATCGGAGGAGATTATTGGTTTGCTGAAAATCTCCGTTATGTTGATAACAAAATAAAAAATGATACTTGGTGCTATAATGATGAAAGCTCCAATTGTCAAAAATATGGGCGCCTGTATTCCTGGTTTGCCGCAAAAAATGCGTGTCCTGAAAATTGGAAATTACCGTCGGACGGCGACTGGAATTATTTCTCTTCGTATATTGGAAATTTAAATCACTATCAAGAAGGTATAGGCACCAGCCTCAAGTCCACTTCTGGCTGGAAGGATAAGGATGGTGTTGACCAGGGAACGAATCGTTTTGGTTTCAACGCTTATCCAAGTGGACGTCGCAATGCAGAAGGCGACGGATTCCTTCCAATGGGTAATTATGCTTTTTTCTGGACTTCAACGTACGTCGATGAAGCTATTGCTAAGGGAATGGCGCTGAATTATGATCGCGATGTTTTCGAAATTGGCGAATTTTACCAGGAACATGGAATGTCTGTGCGCTGTATGGTTAAGGGGACGAATATTTCTTATGTTGTTGGTGAAGTTGATTCCTCCTACATTAAAGAGATTCCTCATCCGTATGGTTCCATGGTCATCGGCAAGGATGTGTATAAAACGGTAAAGGTTGCTGGTAGCGAATGGATGGCCGAGAATGTCAACTATTCAACGGGTAAAAGCTGGTGCTATGGTAATGATGAGAAAAACTGTGACAAGTATGGCCGTTTGTACGATTATAAAACTGCACAAAGTATTTGTCCCGAAGGTTGGCGTCTTCCTTCCCAGTCCGATTTCGCTACATTAGGCAGTAATTTTCCTGCCAATGAACTTCGCGGCGGAAGCGAATGGAATAGTGGCAGTGCCATAAATTTGTGGGGAATGAATATCCTTCCGTCAGGAGCGTATGGTGCTGATGATGGCTTTTTTGATAGGGGTATGTCCGCCTATTTCTGGGTTGAGTCTGATACTAAATTAAACGGAGTTTATCTTTACTACAACGGTAGTTCTGCATTCACGTCTTCCAAAGAGTATAAGGAGACAAGCGGCTTATCCGTTCGCTGTATCAAAGATGATGATGGTAAAGATGATGAATAAATTAGACTAAATGGGTAGACTCTGTTTACGTAAAGCACTAATATAAAGAAAATTTTTTTACGACTCCTCTTTGTCATGCCCGCGAAAGCGGGCTTCTTGTTTTTATCATGAGGATTGCCGAATCACCGCCACAGCAACGGAACAATAGACTTAAAATGACATTGAAACTTTTATTAATGTTTGAATAAGATAAAGCCAAACTAAAACGGATTCCTCAAAGGAGGAACCCGTTTTATATTCTAAGAAACGATTGCTTACTTCTTGAATTCCTGGCGCTGCTGCGCAGTGCAGAATATTGCGGCTCGGTTATACAAAAGCGCTAGCGCTTTTGTGCTGCGCTCGCCTTGAATTTCTTCAAGAGTGCTGCGGCCTTCACGAACTGCTGCTTCACGGACTTGGGGCCCGTGCCGCCTTCGATGTTTCTCTTGCTGACGCTGTATTCGAACGTGAGCATCTTCTTCATCTTCTTCACGTCCGGCACGCCGGCGCTTGCCCAGGCCTCGTCGGAGAGGTCCGTGGACTGCAGGCCTTGGCGGGCGGCTTCGCCGACCAGGGAACCTACCACGTGGTGCGCGTCGCGGAACGGGACGCCTGCTTCGACCAGCAAGTCTGCGAGGTCGGTAGCGAGAAGCGCCGGCAGCATCTTCTTTTCCATCGTGTCGAAGTTGAAGCGGGCGCTTTCCAAGGCTTCCTTCATCACGCGGAGAATCACCTTGATGTTGTGGACGCTGTCGAACACCGGTTCCTTGTCTTCTTGCAAATCGCGGCTGTAGCTGAGTGGGGCGCCCTTTGCAAGCGTGTAGAGGGCGCTGAAGTTGCCGAGCATGCGACCGGACTTTCCGCGGATGAGTTCCATGGAATCCGGGTTCTTCTTCTGCGGCATCATCGAAGAACCGCTGCTGAAGGCGTCGTGCAGGGTGAGGTAGCCGAATTCGCTAGAGCTCCAGTTCACGAAGTCTTCGGCGTAGCGGCTCATCGTGTTTGCAATGATGGCTAAGTCTGCGTTGAATTCGAGCATCATGTCGCGGTGGCTCACGGCGTCGATGCTGTTTGGGCTCACGTCCTTGAAACCGAGGGCTTCGGCGACGAGGGCGCGGTGGTAGGGGAATGCAGACCCCGCCATGGCGCCACTTCCGAGCGGGAGTTGGCTGTGCAGTTCCAAAAAGTTGTCGAGGCGCTTCACGTCGCGGCTCACGGCAAAGAACATGCTCATCAGGTAGTGGCTGAAGTAAATCGGCTGTGCCTGCTGCAGGTGCGTGTAGCCCGGCATCATCTTGCCGAAGTACTTTTTGGCTAAATCCAAAACCGTTTCCATCAATTCGATTTCGAGGGCGCGGATTTCTGCGGCGCGGTGGCGCATGTAAAGCTTGAAGTCGGTGCAGACCTGGTCGTTGCGGCTTCTGCCGGTGTGAATCTTTTTGCCGAGCGCCCCGATGCGTTCGGTAAGCACGCGTTCCACGGCCATGTGGATGTCCTCGTCGCTATCGCACCAGAGGTTCTTGCCGGCGTGGTAGTCGTCGAGAATGCTCTTCAGGCCGTCGCAAATCTTCTTGTAGTCCGCCTTGGAAAGAACGCCCGATTCCACGAGGCCCTTGCCGTGCCCGATGCTCCCTTCGATGTCTTCTTCGATGAGTTCCACGTCAAATTGCAAACTGAAACTTAAATCAACCATGCTTTGGGCCATGCCGCTAGCGAAGCGACCGGTCCACATATTTGTCTGTGTGCCTTTCTTGTTGGCCATTTTAAACCTCAAATAAAAAAAGCCGAGTTTAAATTCTCGGCTAAAGATAAAAAACTTTTGTTGTATTAGTAACCGCTAGGTCTTTGTTCCCAATTAAATCCGCTGCTAGTTGCAGGGGACATCTGTTGAGGTAAACCTTGCGTTGAAGGTTGCTGTTGGACGTTTTGCGGAACTAGGGACATGCACTGCTGCAACGTTGTTGATTGCTTGTTTAAGTAGCAATACGTTTTGCGTTCAAGATCGGCTGAAAATTTTGTCTTTGCGACAAGAGTACCATTGACGTGAAACCTGAATTCCCCGTGTTTCATTCCCTTTGTGCATCGGCCTGTTGCGTCAATTTGCCGTCCTTGACCATCTTTGAAATGCCATTCAGCGTGGTTCAGGTGCAAATTCTCGCAATCGCAAGGGCGAGACCTGTCAAAGTCTGTTTGTTCTCTTTGAAAACTGCCACCGCATGAGGTTAAAAAGAAAACTGAGCAGCAAGTTAAAAGTCCTAGTAGTATTTTCTTCATAAAGTCAAAATCTCCTCTATACAAAAAGAGTGTCCCAAGGTGGGACACTTGATGTGTCTGTTAGAAACCGAAAGCTAGACCGAGACCGAAGTTGAATCCATTGAGAGTGGCATTATGTTCAACCCGCTCTGTTCCGTTGCTTGTGTTTTTGACTTCCATGCCGGAGGTTTTGTAAAAGTCAATCATGTATTTAGCTTCGAGGAATACCACGACGCGGCTTGCACGATTGAACAAGACACCGCCACCAACGAATGCAGCAAGACCGCTGTTGTTGTATTCATCGTCGTCATCATCATCATCGTAATAATAGGATCTTGTGTTGACATCTTCATCCGGCTTGTATCCGAGGGATGAGGAGGTATAAGCAAATCCGCCGCCGACGTAAGGAGCGATGTTCTTGGTGCCGAACGGATGGTAAACGGAGAGAGCAAAACTCATCAACTGAACCTTGTCGTAATTGTCTTCGGCAGGGAAGCCTCCATGAATGCTCCAGTCAAGACCGAACAACAGGGAACCGGCATCGTAACGAACGAAAAAGTCCGGACCTGCGCTCATGTTGACTTCAGGTGTAAAGGAGAGGAAGCCGCCAATGCCTACGCCAAGATAAGTGGAAACGCCTTTACGTCTTGGCTTTTTGGTTTCCTGCTGTGTAACGCTATAAATATCGGAATCGTCTGTGGCTTTGTTCTTTGTGCCGATGTTTCTCGAAACGCGCTGTACAATCGGGTCAAAGTCGTCTGGATTCTTTGCTTTGAGACGGTCTGTCCAGATTGGGGCGTCCGAACTTGTCTTGTACAATTTGAAAGAGGTGATGACATTTTCGCCAAGACGGGTGAATTCAACAATTATGTATTTACCGCACCCCTTGTCGATAGCCTTGTTGCGAATCGTTTCCTGCTTTTCAACGTTTACGCTATCTTCGTCTGTACCGACAACCAAGTTGAATCGACCGTCATCTTCCATGTATGTCTTCATCAATTTGGAAGTGATGGTTGCGTATTCAGCGTGCAAGCCAGTCAAGCTGACTGGTGCCAAATAAACTTTTTCAGTTGCGAAAGCTGCTGCGGCAGTGGTGAGCAGTGCAAGAGTGATGTTTTTCAAAGATAAAAATCTCTTCATAAGAGACTCCTTTGTTGAAGTTTTACATGTAATATAGAATAAAACTTTTTTGTAAATTACCCCTCTTAGGGTGTTTTTTTATAAGATGCGTATAATTGGCTTTAAAAGGCAATTTTGACCTTCGAAATGCAAAAATGTGTGATGAGGAAAGCCTTTTTTTGAAGAAAAAATTCCTGAAAATTTGTAAAATTGGAGAAATGTATCAAAAAAATAATTATTTTGATAAATTTTTATGAAAATTGTATATTAACATAGAACTCAGTTTTATTAGAATTAAATCATCTTGTTTTTTTGTAATGCAAGGACTTTTTATGGCAAACCAAGTAGATACGATTACCTATGTTCCTTTGTCACTTTTAAATTCGAATTCTCGACCAGATGATTCTATTGTCGCTTTTGGAAATGGCGCTGATGTAACTTGGCGTGTTTTTGTGTCGGATGTCTCTAAAGTTCGACTTTTTTTGGAATCGAAGCCAAATCATCCTTGGATTGTCAACTGCGAAGATACCTATTATTTTATAGTCGCTTTTTTGGCCTTATTGCAGTCTAAACGCAAGGCTCTCATCACAGCGAATCGCCAGGAGGCTTTCATTCATGAAATTTGGCAGGATGGTTATGGCTTTATCACCGACGTGCCTTTTGAAGATGCCGATTTGGTGCAGGATGTTCTTGAAAGTCAAAAAAGTGATGGTTGCTGGAAACAAGTGGATAAAGATTCCGCTGAAATTGTGATGTACACTTCGGGAACGACTGGAACTCCGAAATCAGTGCCGAAGCTATTCCTTCAATTTGAAAATGAGCTGAATGAACTTGTAAAGTGTTTTTGCGCAAATTGGGTTGATCGCAAAATTTACAGTACGGTCAATCATCATCATATCTATGGCTTGCTCTTTACCGCGATTTTGCCGATAGCTACGGGTTTACCGATTGCCAGAACGCGAATTTCGTTTCCGAATGAAGTGCAAAAGCTCTTGAAAGAACGAACTTTGATAGTTTCCAGCCCAGCCTTTTTAAAGCGCTTTACGCAGGAAGTGTCGGAACCTCTTCCGTTTGAATGTGCTCCGGAATTCTTTTCGTCGGGAGGTCCATTGCCCGAGGAAGTTTCGCGTCAGGTTGCTGTGTTAACGAATTCCTGGGTAACAGAAATTTACGGAAGTACGGAAACGGGGGGGATCGCCTATAGGCAAATCAAGAATGGCTCTATTTGGAAGCCATTCGAAGTTTGCAAGACTAGTCTTGCGGAAAACAAGTGCCTAAATGTCAAGTCAAACTACATCTTGGAGCCGGATGGCTTCACGACAGGTGACTTGGCTGAAATATACGAGGATGGGTCTTTCCTCTTGCGAGGTCGTGCTGACTATATTGTGAAAATTGAGGAAAAGAGAATCTCCTTGATTGAGGTAGAAAAAAGGTTGATGTCATCAGGGCTTGTGCAGGATGCCTGCGTTGTTCCCATGGAAGGAAAGCGTCAATACTTGGCTGCAGCGATTGTCCTAAATTCCAAGGGGAAAAAACAATTCGAAAATTTACCGAAGAACGATATCAATGTTTTTTTCAGGGATTTTCTGCTGACGTATATCGAAAGTACGGTTTCCCCAAAAAAATGGCGCTATTTGGAAGAACTTCCGCAAGATACTCAGGGGAAAATCAAAAGGCTTGATGTGCAGGCGCTTTTCGATTTTACCGAGAATCCGAATTTTCATATTTTGAAAATTTCCCGTGATGTGTCCGGCTTTTCTGTCAAAATTATTTTTACAACTTCGGAAAATCCGCCGGAGATGCTTTTGGATGCTGCGGTCATGATTATGTCGCAGGTCTTTTTGAAAATTTCCGTCGATTTGCAAAGTAAAATGTTTTTGTGCAGAAATGGCAATGTGCTTACGGGGGTGCCTGTTGTTCTCAAAGTGGTTTACGACGAAAATGAACACAAGATTACGTATTCTTATTGTGATGAAGAATGCGTTACGCTTTTGTCTGGTAAAATCGACGTGTTTATAAGTTAAAGTTGTTGTTGTAACATGAAACAAAAAATTGCTGGAATTCTTTTTTTATTGGCTATGCCCTGCTCCATTTTTCTGTATGTGAAGGTGGAATCGTGGGTAGGCTCCGAGATAATCGGCTTGCTCGCCGCTATTTTATTTTATGTGGCTGTGGCGATTTTCCTTGCATTGGTTTTCAATCCAAGAAAATCGCTTGACCATTCTCAGGATGAATCTCATCCTGTAAATTAGTTCATCGGAATGAATCGTACGCCTGCAGGATTCAACTTTTCAAGTTCTCCTGTTCTTGGCAAATGATCGCCAAAAGCACTTGTCTTGATTCTATCCTTTCCAAAGCCCTTCATGTCAAGATATTCCATGATGGATTCGATGCGCTGTTGGGACAATTTTTGCGGATTGTCTGATTCCCGCGGATTGACACTGCACTGGATCTCGACATTGATTTGGAATTGCCGCATGATGGTAATCAAGTCGCTGATTGCAGTGTAGCTTGAATTGAGTAGCTTCGCAGAACCATTGTGGAATAGAATTTTTCTGGCGATGTTGTCCATGTCCATGTTCTTGTTGATTGGGCAACCGTCTTTGTCTATGGCTAAATTCTTGAACGTATGTGGGCACTTGTCCCAAACGTCCTGAACGCCGTCGCCATCGGAGTCCTTGAGGCAGCCGACTGAATCAACAGTAGCGCCTTTCATTGTATGGGCGCATTGGTCCTCTTCATCGAAAATTCCGTCCCCGTCGCTGTCTATGCGGCAGCCGGCACTGTCTATGGCGACTCCTGCTGGTGTTTCCGGGCATTGGTCTAGGAAGTCCGGAACGCCATCGTCGTCAGAATCAAGCGGACACCCGATGTCGTTTTGGGCAATGTCTTTTTGACTGTCGGGACATTGGTCTTTTTCGTCGGGAACACCGTCTCCGTCGGTGTCCGCAGCGCAACCGAACTCGTCTACTTTGAATCCGGCGGATGTGTTGGGGCAGGAATCTTTGATGTCTGGAACCCCATCGTTATCAGAATCAAGTGGGCAGCCTTCTTCGTTTACTTTCTCGCCATTTGCGCTTTCTGGGCATTTGTCGTGAGCATCGTCTACGCCGTCGCCATCGGAGTCCAGAAGACAGCCGGTGGAATCAACTGCGGCACCCTTGGGGGTGTCGATGCATTTGTCCTGATAGTCGGGAACGTTGTCCATGTCCTGGTCAAGAGGACAGCCGTAGGCGTCTACAATTACGCCTGGTTGGGTGTCGGGACAATCGTCAAAGATGTCCATGATGCCGTCCTCGTCCTTGTCAACGGGGCATCCTCTATCGTTGACTTTTACGTTGTTCGCTGTTCCAGGACAAAAGTCCTTGCGGTCGATGATTCCGTCGCCGTCACTATCTTTCCAGTCGAAATCGAAGGTTCTGCTAAAGGTGATTGATATGGAAAAAGGCGGACTTCCTGCTGTGGTGTAATGAATTTCATCGTCGGAGACATTGCGTTTGACCGGTAAGCCGTGTCTGACTTTGCGCTTTCTGAAAAAGTCCATTCCGAAGTCGGCTCCGAGGGTGAGTTCAGTCTTCTTGGGAAGGTGTATTTGCAGTCCGGGAGAGAATCGGAGAGCGTCGTTTACGAATGCGGAAAATTTTTGGGAGGGCCGCATTCTTGTTTCGCCAGAGACCTCCATGAGTAGTGTGACCCAGCCTTCTGGGAAGACGAGAAGACTTGTACCCCAAAGAAAAATATTTGCGTCATTTTGTAATGTCTTCAGGTATCCGGCGTAATTGTTGAAGTGAATGTTCTCATTCAATTCCGCGGTGAGGTAGAGAAGTCCGGCAAACGTCAAGTGGTCGGCTGTATAGGCTTCTGTTTTTCCTTCGTTTCCCACGTACCAGATGTGTCTTGGCCGGATTCCTTTTTCAGTTGTTCCCGTTGGAATGATTGTCGCAAATGAAGTGGATAGATTGATAACTGTGTTTTCGTAGAGCCTTTTTTTGATGATAAGCCCGATATCGCCAAACCCGAACCCCTTCAACTTTGTGTTTCCTGCGTCACCATCGTAATGCAATGTTGCATTGAGGCCTATTTCCAGGTCATTTCGCACTCCGAAGTTGATGTTGAATTCTTCGGTGCTGGAGGGGGTTTCCTTGTTAAGTTCGTGCTGGTTGCCCTCTTTATCGGTAAAGAAACCTTCTAGGCTGAGCGTTTCTCGGTTACTGACCATTTCGAAAGAACCCGAGAAAAAAAATTCACCTTGTTTTAAGGTCTTTGCAGAGGGAACTCTGTTTCCGGAGGGATTGTTGGAAATTCCTGATTGAGCAAAGAGCTGTAATGCGCATGCTAGAAAAATTAGCAGTGTTTTTTTCATAATCATGTATGAATTTAGACATTTTTTTGGCTAGAACTGTTTGCAATAAAAAAATTATGTATATATTTCCATTCCGAAGTGAGAAACGACTTGTCCATGAATAATTTACCATCCTGGCATAGAAAATCGCAGAAGGCATACAAGGTCAACCGATTCATCATCGTGTTGCAGATTGTTGCATCTTTGGTGATGTGCGGGGTGATTCTTTATGGAATGGCTCGTTTTATTTAAAGATAGAGGGTAAAAAATGAGTAAAGCATATTATTGTGGTCGTCGTCCGAAAAATGATAGTTTTGATGCTCCAGAACCATCTTTTTTGAGCGAAGAAGATGACGACATCAAGGAAGATGTTGAAGAGGACGTGGAAGAGGAAGTGGACGAAGAGGTGGACTTTGACAAGCCATCTTTTGGTCGTAACCCGATTTGGTCCGACTACGGCGAAGATATGGATTTCGACCAGTGATCTGGCCGAATAAAAGTTTTGGGCTTTTTTTAGCTCTTCTTGTTTCAGTTCTAATAACCGCATGTGCTTCTAGTCGATCGGGCTCGGATGCCTCTGATGGACCCGTATCGGCTGATCAGGTAAAGCCGCTTTCTTTTGCAGCCAATGCGTTGGCTTTTTCTGTCAACGATACTTTGGCTGCCCGACCATCGTGGGTTTACTATCAATATGGCTTGGAAGCGATGGATAACCAGGAATGGCTGCTTGCCAAGCATTACCTGGACGAAGCGATGCGCCAGTTGGTTACTGAAAAATATGACACATTGCTAATGAATAGCAATGCGGTTGATGATTCCTTATATGTTTTGCAGATGCCTTTGCGAGTGGTACAGGCTCTGGATGAAATTTACCCCAAATTGGTGAATCCCAAGAAAGGCAATTTTCAGCAGAACGAGGTTGTCATTGAAGGGGTAGATGCTCTTGATGAAAAAATGGCTGACAAGGCCACGCTTCAGACTATTGAGAATTTCCTTGATACGATAGATGTTTCCGGTTTCACGTTGCCCTTGCAGCTCAATGATCGTGTCTTGCAGGAAATCTACTACATGACGACTTCGGCGAAATCGTTCATGTCCGGCTCCTTGAATCGCATGACTGCGTATGATTCCCTGATTTACTCGAAGCTTGATGATCGACGGATGCCGCGAGATCTTATTTATCTTGCCTTGGTTGAATCTGGTTTTAAGGTTCGTGCATATAGCAGGGCCAAGGCTTCCGGCATGTGGCAGTTTATTCCGGTGACGGGAATGCGCTATGGACTTGAGGTGAGTTACTGGGTTGATATGCGCAGAGATGTGGAACAGGCTACAGGTGCGGCTCTCTCGTATTTGCAGTACCTCCATGATGAGTTCGATGATTGGCTTTTGGCCATGGCCGCATATAACTGCGGCGAAGGGCGTGTTCATAGGCTGATTAATGAAATGAAGGCCGATTCTACTCGGGATTCTACAGCAAAGATTACCTATTGGGACTTGAGCTTGCCGAAAGAGACTATGCATTATGTGCCGAGAATCCTTGCTGCCATGGTGATTGGACATTATCCTTGGCATTATGAAATGCAAATAAAGCCTCAACAAATTTCAATTTTTGATACTGTATCGGTTTTCGATTCGTACACCTTTGAGGAAATTTCGCGAATAACGAGAATCCCAGTAGATACGCTTAGTAACTTGAATCCAGAACTGATCAAGTCCTGTACTCCCCCCAATCGGGATTCCTATATTCTTCGTATTCCTGTAGGTAAAAGAGAGAATTTTGTCAAAAACTATGGTCGCATGAAGCGTAATCTGCTTACGGACTGGCATCGCCACAAGGTTCGTCGCGGAGAATCTCTAGGTTCCATTGCTCAAAAATATGGAATAAGGCTTGTCGATGTGCAGAAAGCGAACAACATGAAATCGTCTAAACTTAAAATTGGGCAGATATTGCTTGTTCCTATCAAGGTGAAACCGAAGAATGTTTCTACGCAAAGGCCTTCCAATGTGAGAACGCACACCGTGGAACTGGGTGAAAATTTGGCTTCGATTGCCCGTCATTACGGAATTTCCCAGGAATCTCTCAGAACCTGGAATTCCATAAGCGAGAATACTTCTCTTATCAAGGCCGGCGAGGTTCTTTATGTTTCGAAACCGGATACTGCTGTCGTGGAAAAAATTCCTGATGTCCAGACGCGTCCGAAACCAAGACCCAAGTTGATGCAAAATCGGAAATATGTTGTTAAACCGGGCGATACGTTTGCTGAAATCGCAAAAACCTTTGATGTGCCTTTGTTCCAGCTTTTGTTTGCGAATGCGGGATTCAGCAAGCGCCTAGTCGTTGGGGATTCCATTACAATTCCTCTAGTTGCTCCTCGACCGCAAGCGGTAGCGACGAGTGCATCGTCCAAGTCTGAAGCAGGCAAGGCTTCTAAAAAGGAATCTTCAAAATCTACGTCTTCAAAGGATTCAAAGACAACTGTTCTTTATACAGTCCAGCAGGGCGACAATCTTTTGTCCATAGCCAAGAAATTTTCTACTACTGTGGAAACAATTCGTTCCATGAACAATATGAACAAAAGCTCTGAATCTATCAGGGTGGGGCAGAAGTTGAAGTTGCCTAGTTCTGCATCTGTTCGTTCCTGTTCCAAGTCCGAAATTATTCATAAGGTAAAGCGGGGGGAAGGTTTGTGGGATATCGCCAGACAGTACAATGTTTCCATTGAAGAAATTGTAAAATTGAATAAATTGAATGGAACAAAGATAAAGGTTGGGCAAAAATTGAAAATAAGACCCAAGTCTAGGCGAAAATAGTGCTTAAAATGGACAAGTTTACTTTTTTTTTACTGAAAGTTCCAAATAAAAAGTGTAATTTTAAGCTATAAATTTCTAAAACTCATTTGGAGCACTCTATATGAATAAAAAATTTTTGGCTATTTGCGCTGCTAGCTTATTGCTTTCTTTGACTGCATGTGATGAAAAGATGGATCCGAACAATCCGCAATCTGTCCGTCGCTATTTGACGAAGCAGAAAATCGGTTTGACTCCGAATAACTTCGTTTCTTTCGCTGCTAATAGCGATACTGCCAAAATGACCTTGTTCCTCCAGGCTTCTTTCGAAATCGATGAAGCGAACGACAATGGCAACAACGCTGTCGCCATGGCGGCAAACAAGGGCAACATGATGGTCTTGAACTACCTCTTTGAACATGGTGCCAAGGCCAACGTTCGCAATCAGAAGGGCGAAACTGTTCTTGATAACGCTGTCGCCATGGGCAACAAGGATATTGTCAAGCGTCTTCTTGATCAGTTGAAGGCTGAAAATGCCGATCCGCAGAGCATGGGAACCGCAGTTCTCGTTGCAGCCAAGAGTGGTAAAGCCGATATTCTCGAAGTGCTTGCCGATGCTGGTGCACCTCTTGAATTGCGTGGCCCGGATGGCTACTTGCCGATTCATTGGACAGTCAAGTCCGGCAACTATGATGCCATGATGTTCCTCATCAACCGCGGTGTCGATGTGAACGCCAAGTGTAACCAGGGCTACTCTGTGCTTGACTGGGCGACGAACGAAGGTTATCCGCGTCTGATTAAGGCCTTGAAGAAGAAGGGCGCCAAGAATACGCCGAAGTACTTCAAGGATATCAAGCAACACTAATTTTTTGAAGAATTTTATTGAAAGCAGGTGTTGAGCCTGCTTTTTTTGTCTGCATTTTTTCTATTATTCCAAGAGAAATAGAAAGGAGTTTTTATGTCCGTTCAAGTAATGGTTAATGGTATTCCGGGAAATATGGGACGTATTGTGGCAGAAACTTGCGTCAAGCGCGGCTTGGAGCTGGTCCCGTATTCCCTCACGGGTGAAATTATTGTCGAAAACGAATCCGAAGTCGCCGGCAAGACGATTCAACTCTTGAAGCCCAGCAATCGCGAAGAACGCATCGGCGAAGTTTTGGCCAAGTACCCGAACTTGATTTGCATCGATTACACGCACCCGACCGCCGTGAACGACAATGCCGCATTTTACGTGAAGCACAAGATTCCGTTTGTGATGGGGACTACTGGCGGCGACCGCGAAGCTTTGATGAAGCTCGTTGCCGACGCGAACCACCCGAGCGTGATTGCCCCGAACATGAGCAAGCAGATTGTCGCCTTCCAGACGATGATTGAATTCCTCGCGAACGAATTCCCGACAGCTTTCAGCGGCTACAAGCTCAGCGTGGTGGAAAGCCACCAGAAGACGAAGGCCGATACAAGCGGTACCGCCCGCGCCGTGGTGGGCAGTTTCCAGAAGATGGGCTTCACCTATACACCGGACGATATTGAAAAGGTCCGCGACGAAAAGAACCAGATGGAACGCATGCATGTGCCGGAAGAGTACCTCGGCGGTCACGCTTTCCACACCTACAGCCTCGATAGCGAAGACGGCACTGTCCATTTCGAATTCCAGCACAACGTGTGCGGCCGCTCCATTTATGCCGAAGGTACTGTGGACGCGGTGAACTTCCTTGCCGAGCAGATTGCCGCCGGAACCGCCCGCCCCTTCAACATGATGGACGTCCTCCGCTCCGGTAAGATGAGGTAGTTTTGAGCGGTGAGCTATGAGAACGTGCCTTTGGCACTTTGAGTTTGGCGGCGAAGCCGCGATTAATAAACTCAAAGCGACCGTAGGTCGCGACCTCAAAGCGAGCTTGCGAACGACCTGAAACCTGATACCTCTATGCGTTCCTATATTCTCCGCCGCATACTTCTGATGATTCCGACTCTGATCGGAATTTCTTTGGTATGCTTCATCCTGATTCAGCTTTTGCCGGGTGGCCCTGTGGAAGAACTGATTTCGAGGGCGCAGCAGGCGGCGACGATGAAGGGCGGGGTGGATGCATCCAAGGCGCTTTCGCCAGAACAGATTGCACAAATCCAAGCGTACTTCGGCTTTGACCAGCCTGCTTGGAAGCGTTACTTGACGTGGCTTTGGAATGTTTTGCATTTGGATCTCGGAAGCAGCTATACGTATGGTCTCCCGGTCTGGGATGTGATTGTGAGCCGCTTCCCGATTTCTTTGTTCTTCGGTTTCACTTCGTTCTTCTTGAGTTACCTTATCTGCATTCCGCTTGGCTTGTGGAAAGCTGTGCATCACGGCAGCCGCCTCGATTCCTTCAGCAGTGGAGTCATTTTCTCGGGATACGTGATGCCGGGTTACGCACTTGGCATACTCTTGATTATCTTCTTGGCGGGGGGCTCGTACCTGGACATTTTTCCGCTGGGCGGCCTTACGAGCGACGACTTCGAGGACTTTACTTTCTTTGAAAAAATTGGCGACCTGGCGCATCATTTGGTGCTCCCGATTTTCTGCTACATGATTAGCGAATTTGCGTTCCTCACGTTCCTCATGAAGAATTCCGCTTTGGAAGAACTTGGCCGCGACTACATGCGCACGGCACTTGCGAAGGGCTTGAACTTCAAGCAGGCACTTGTTCGCCATGCGCTTCGCAATGCACTTATCCCGATAGCCACGCGCCTTTCCGAAATCTGCACGCTCATGTTTGCTGGCGCGTTGTTGATTGAAAAGGTCTTCGACATCGACGGCATGGGGCTTTTGTACTACAATTCCATGGTGAATCGCGACTATAATGTGGTCATGGGCATCATCTTTTTGAGCAGTCTCATGGCGATGGTGGGTCGCCTTTTCAGCGATATCCTTTATACGATGGTCGATCCGAGAATCAAGTTCTCGTAATTTTACAAAGTAATTTTGTAGGAAATAAGTTTTTTCTTTGACTAGAGTAGTCTTGGAAAAATTTTTGCTTGTTTGTAAAAACATTTGTTTTTAATGTGCTTTTGTTGCACCATAAAGCTTCTTTTGTATATATTTTTCGTGCGAAAGAAAAATGTTTCATTCCAAGGAAATTTTATGACAAATAAGGATAAGTTCATCGACAAGTACAAGATGCTTGAAAGCGTCACCCGCGAAAAGTTCTCGCTCAAGAAGGAAGATTCCATTTCATATTTCTTGCAGAACAAGTACAATACGCAACCGATGAAGGGAAACATCGCCTTTTGCCAGGAAGTGCGCAATCTTTTGCAGCACGGTGGCTCGCAGACCATGTATGTCGATCCGAACGACGATATGATTTCGTTCGTGGATTCCATGATTGAACGCATTCGCAACCGCAAAAAATGCTCTGCAGCAGGCGTTTCCATCAAGGACGTCTTTTTTGGAACAATGGAAGATAACGTCATGGAAATCATGCAGGGAATGCGGAAAGCCGAGTATACCTTCGCCCCGATTATCGATGCGAAAGGCGGACTCGTTGGCGTCTTCAGCATGACCTCCTTGTTCAACTACATCGCCGACGAAGAAATCGTGGATGTCTCCGAAATCACCTTCGCCGATATCAAAAAGTATCTCTCCCTCGACAAACGCGAGATGGAATACTTCATGTTCGCAAAAGCATCCGAATATGTCGAGGACGTATTCGACAAATTCAAGAAGAATAACGGCTCGAAGCCGATGGGCATGGTCTTTGTGACCGCTTCCGGCAAGAAAGCCGAACCTGTGCAGCGCATTATGACCGCTTGGGACATGATGCAGGAATAGCTTAATTGTGAGCTAGAGCATAGAATGCGAAATGAATGATAAATTCTTTTGGCATTCTTTTATCGATTGAAATCATTTTATGTATATTCCTAGCATGAATAACGATACATTGCAAATTTCTCCGAAAATTCAGGATTTTCTTTCTTCCCATGGTTATAACGATTTGACCGTGACTCCCATTGCTGGAGCAGGCTCGGGACGCCAATATTTCCGTATTGAAAGTGGCGACCGCTCTAGCGTTTTGCAGATCAGCGCCGAAGTCAATGACGATTTTAAACGTTTTGTAGAATATTCTCGTACTCTTCGCGATTTTAGCTTGCCTGTAACGCGAGTGTATGCGGTCGATGAAGATTCTTGTCAAATTTTGCAGGAAGATTTGGGTAAAAGAACATTGCTTGATGAAGTTGTCGTGAATGGTCAGGTCAATGCCGGTAGTGCACGAATTCTTTATCCGGTAGTGATTGATGCTTTGCTGAAATGGCAAAATACAAGCCAGTCACTTTTTAGCTGTCATACGGAATTGTGGCTGCGCCGATTCGACTTCGCCGCCCTCAAGTGGGAGACTAAGTATTTTACCGACAATTATCTGAAGGGCTATCTCGGCATCAAGGATATTCCGGAATCGGTCTACAATTTCTATTCTCTTTTGGGAGTTTCTGTCGAAGCGCAGACGAAAATCCTGATGCATCGTGATTTCCAGAGCCAGAATATCATGGTACGCCCCAACTCCGAAGTCGCCTTCGTCGATTTCCAGGGTGCCCGCCGCGGTTCAATGTTCTATGATATCGCTTCGCTTCTGTGGGATCCGTATGTATGCCTGCCGCTTCCGATGGTGAAGGACTTCTTTGAATACTGGCGCTCCCAGTACAAGGGAACTGAAATTTATACGAAGGACGATGCATGGGATGGCTTTGTTCACGCAAGCCTACAGCGTGTGATGCAGGCCATGGGCGCCTACTGCTTCTTGTCCAGGGAAAAGCATATTCAAAAATTTGAACAGTATATCGAACCGGCCAAGAAACAGCTTCGCATCTTGTTCAACGAGTTCAGGTCGGTCGCCAAGGCCACTGAATCCGAAGTTTTTGAATTTATGGACAAGGCTTTGGCATAATGAAGCCGCTCTATACACATCTTTATCGGGAACCGGAAACATTCGCCAGGGCGCTCGGATTTGCTTACGAGGCTTTGGTCAACGGTCCGTTCGCCTTTGATGCGCGTACGGCGTGGGCGAAGCTTTCGGAGCGGGTCGGCCAGGGCATTTACATGGGCGAGGGGCTTCTTTTGCCTCATACGCGCATTCCCGGGTTGCAGGAGCCGCTGATGGCTTTCGCTGTGTGTCCCAAGGGCTTTACCGGTGTCGCCACGCGTGGAAACGAAACGGCGCAATTCCTTTGCGTGCTTCTTTCGCCTGCGGAGTCTGCGACGATGCATACCGTCGCTATTGCGGGGGTTGCGAAGCTGCTTCTGAATGCGGAATGGAAGGCGAAGGCCTTGGCTGTCCAGAGCGATGAAGACATTGCCGCCCTGTTCTAAAAATTTTTAGAAAAATACTGCAAAGGCTCCGCTATGCGGAGCCCTTTTCGTATGCTACTTTCTTGAATTTCGAACCTTGAAACCAATCGCCTAGAACTGTACGCTGCCGCCGGCGGTGGCGCGGTAGCCCTCGTAGTCGCCAAAGAACCGCGTGTAGCTAGCCTTGAAGGTTATCCAGTCCCAGGGAGTTGCGCATACCGCAGCGCCGAGTTCCTTGTACTTTAGCGTCGTCGCGTCGTTCAGGAACTTCTTGTCCAAAGCGCTTTCGGGAGTGTGGATGTCGCGGATGTTCCCGCCGAAAGCCGTATCCTTTGCAATAGCGCCTAAATGCAAAGTCGCCTTGACAAAGGAGTAGGTTGCCGTGAGCTCCGTATGGATTTCGCGACTGTTGGGGCCGAGGTCGCTGCCGAGACTCTGGTTGTAGCTCGCGTAAGTGTAGCCTCCGCCCTTGTGATGCGTATAGACCCAGGGCTCGATTCTCGTGTATTCGGCAAACCAGTCCAGAAGCACGTCGCCAATCTGCATGCTGTCCCTTGCGACTCCGAGAGTTGCTGCCCACTTGTTGCCCCACCAGCTGTCGTCGAACATGCTTGTCGGTGATTTCATATCGTCCCACATCAGTTCGCCGTAGAATTCCCAGTGGGGGAGCGTCCTTACGCTCAAGTCGAATGCCATCGAGATGTTGTCCTGGTCGCCCTGCAGATGTTCCTGGAACACGTAGGGGATGAACGGAAGCGCGTATGCCCATTCGAATTCGCGACCGGTGCTGTCCGCATCCTCGTTCGGGTTTGTGCCAGCATTTTCGGTGGTCGTTCCGTAAAGCGAAGTTTCGGAGATTCCCAAGGTGATGTTTTCGGGCAGGTTCAAGCCGAGACGATGCGCATGCAGGTGTTTGCCTTCACCTTTCTTTTCGAAGAGTTTCGCTGCATACTGCGTGTATTCGATGGGGCCAATTTTGAATTGGTAGCCAAAGTAGGGCGTCGGGGCTGCATCGTAGATGCGGCTGCTGCTATCCTGCCATGGACGGTAGAAGTTGTTTTCACCGCGTAGAATGACGTGGTTGCGTCTTGCGGGGCCCCATTCAAGGTAGTCGAAGCCTGCCAAAAGTTTCACCGGCTTGAGCTGGTAGCTGAGGTTTGCGGCAAAAATGTCCCAGGTGCGCTTGTTCTCGGACTGCTTGTTGTAGGGAATGCCCTCGTAAGGGTTGTACATGTTGAAGGCAATGTCCCTGTTCGTAAAGTCAGTGCTGACTTTAACACGCGCTTTAAAGAGAAAATTTTCCGTGAAATGCCCATCCAGGAACACCCTGACGGACATGGAGTTGTCGTAATGCGTCGGAGCATTGCTCAAGTTCGTAATGGCGACGGAATCGGCGAGCTGCCCGCGGACGTTCACCTCGTAGTTCTTCGCCGTGTCGGCAAAGAAGAGGTGCAACGGCATCTCGTCTATGAATTTTGCAGCAAACGAGGAGGTGAATCCCAAGGCGCCGCAGAAGACCGCTTTTACGAACGTGGCCGTATTCACTAGCGCTTCTCGCTTTTCTTCCAGACGCCAATCAGGCTCTTGTTCTTGCGGAAGGCGAGCCACAGGGTAGGCCAGATGAGAATCAGGTCGCGGATGAGGCTTGTCCAGGCTTCGGCCTTGTCCTGTGCGCCTTCGAGTTCAAAGCAGCCGCAGGTGATGCCGAGGTCGTTCCAGAGCGCCCATGCAAGCGCTATGATGAAGCTCACGAACATCCAGAAGATAGCGAACGCCGATTCCCTGACGAAGGGGGAGACAATCATCGCGAGCCCGAACCAGAATTCAAACTGCGGATAGACCAGCGCAAAGAAGTTGTTGACGAAGTCGAGATGCAGTGCCGAGAAGAACTGGTACTGCGCAACAAGAGTCGCAAACTGGTGCGGGTCCTGGATTTTGAAGATACTTGCGAAAATGAACATCCCGCCGATGCCTAGTCGGCAAAGCGTCTCGAGAGCGCGGATGGCAAAATCCTTCTGCAACTTGATAGCCGGGAAAATCAATGCGCAGGCGACAACGACGGCGCCGATTCCCACGTGGATGTTGTAGCGGTAGGCTTTCGGCCACATGTCGATGAGCCAGTCGTGATCGGTAAACGTCAGGATGCTGTCGGGGAAGCTGATTTCGGCAACACCCATGGTGACAAAGAACGATGCGACAAGGAGAAGCAAAGCCGAAAAAACGGTGCGTTTGATATTCTTCGTTTCAACATATTCTGTCATAACAACCTCTACAATACGTCTGCCGGTTTTTCCATGACATCTTGCGAGCCAATCCATTCGACGGACTTGTCATCGCTGACGCGGATGTTGTTGATGATGGCGAGGATGATGCAGAATGCGGCAAGCCCAAGAAGGACTATCCAGTTGAGAGACTTCAGATAGTCAAGGCTAGCCTTGTAGATTTTTTGAAGTTTTTCTTTCATGGCGATAATATACAAAAAAAAGAGAAATGTCTAGCGGAAATTTTTGTTTGAAAATATGCTTTTTACATACAAAAAAAGACCGATTCAATCGGCCTTTCCTTGCTTGAAATTTTACGACCCTCTTAGAATTTGACCAACATGGATGTTGTCAGATTTGATATTGTTTATCGCTTTAAGTCTTTCTACTGTGATTCCGTAGCGGTGCGCTATTTTTTCGAGGCAGTCGCCGCGCTTGACTTTGTAAACCTTTTGAATTCCTATTTCCTGCTGGTATTTTTCTTCTTCGGCTTGGAGCTTTGCTGGATCGATTAATGTGACGATGTTATGGAAAACCCCTTCGGGGAAGTTGAAAACTGTTGTCGGATCGATGAATAAGCCGTTGTAGCGCATCTCAAAATGAAGATGAGCGCCGAATGAGCGGCCTGAATTCCCTCCGATTCCAATAGTATCGCCGGCTTGTACAAAATCACCGACTTTAACCTTCCAGCGTTGCAGATGTGCGTAGAGTGTCGTAAGTCCATTGCCATGGTCGAGGACTATGTATTTGCCATATCCTCTACGATGGCCCTGATTTCTGACTCTTACGACCTTGCCTGCGAATGCTGCTAAAATAGCTCTGTTTTCACCATGGCAAAGTCCTAGGTCAACTCCGCGATGCATTCGATTGCCGCGTGGACCATACGCACCTGCTATTCTTCGACTTTCAGTAGGAAGGAATGCAACGGACATGTCCAGTTCTATTTTCCTGAGCAGAGTTTCGTCTGCAATGGAATCCGCATAGGCGGCTAGATCGGCGTCGGCTTCGTCTTGGTCCATGATGTCCGATTCAGAATCGTCACTTGATTTTTTTGAGCGTTTGAGTTTCTTGTAGGAAAATTCGTTTTCGGTGTAGTAAAATTTACCTTCGGAAACTTTTTCGGCTTCAAGTGCTGTATTGTGAACTTCGGAGCCTTCAATCAGCTGGTTGACATCGGCTTTTTTCAGCATGTTCAAACGCGGCATGACCTTACCGACTAGACGGTCTTCTTTTGCGAAGACCGCTACTGCTAAAAAACAAACCAAACAAAAAGTATTGAGTCGCATAATTATGTTGATGAAAGATACATTATTTTTGTTTCTTGTCATTAAGCTTTTGCTTACAAAAAGGTTATATATACGCCTAATTTACTTTTTTGAGCGCTTGAAAGGACTTTTTGTGATGTATATCACGATACGAACCGAATTATTGAAAAGTGGAATATTTTAAATAGCTGCTGAAAAGCGGACTTCCTGTTTAGGTAAGGTGTTTAAATAAAATAAATTGACGAAAAATGACATTTATTTTTCGTATAACTTGTTGATTGATAAAGAGTTAGAAAATGTTAATTTTTTATTTTTAAAGAAAATGAATGTCAAATTTTTCATTTTTCTTGTTTTATGAATGAAGTTTTGAAAAATGTAACTTGTTGATGCTCAATGAGTTGCCATTTTATGTCATTATACTGGATTCGTGTTTTTTTTTGAATTTTTTCCGATAGGTGAAAAAGATTTGCTCAATCGTTGTATAACCTTACAATCCTTTTTTGGTTACGGGGGTAAACAAAAAGTTTTTTTTGTGATAGTTTTGTTGTCATGAATACAACAAAACTCTCCACGTTTTCTCTGGCCCTGTTGTTTGGAGCCTCTATGGCCGCTGCAGCAGATCAAATTTACACCGCTCCTTCTTTCTTCGATGAAAATGGAGCTTACTTCGGTCCTGATTGCGATAAGACCAACTACGGTGGCGCTTATTACACTGGCGACTACACTAGTCCCTTCAAGACTTTCCTCGGCAAAACCGACGAGGAAATTCAGAAGAAGATGGACGATATGTGGAATCACTACTTCAAGGGCGACAACAATTCGAAGGTGTTCTTCGATAACGGCAATGAAGGCTACATCAAGGACATCAACAACAACGACGTTCGCTCCGAAGGTATGTCCTATGGCATGATGATTGCCGTGCAGACGAACCACAAGGAAGAATTCGACAAGCTTTGGAACTGGGCCAAGAACCACATGTGGCATAAGAGTGGCGATTGGGACGGTTACTTTGCCTGGAAGCGCGGTGACAATGGCCAGGGTGGCGATGACAACTGCGCACCTGATGGCGAAATGTACTTCATGATGTCGCTCCTCTTTGCTGCCAACCGTTGGAACGACTCCAAGTACATGGACGATGCCCAGTACATCTTGGACAAGATGTGGAGCAACTACAACCACAAGCTTTTCAACGAACGCACCTACATCATCACGTTCCAGCCGACTCAGGGCAACAACGAATTTTCCGACCCGTCCTACGACTTGCCGGCTTACGTTGACCTGTTCTCCCGCTGGTCCAAGACGAGCCAGGACAAGTGGCAGAATGCTGTCAAGGCAACTCGTGATCACCTCTACAAGTCTTCCAACTCATCGTCTGGCTTGTTTTCCGACTATAACAATTTCGATGGTACGCCGAAGTCCGTGAACTTCAATGGCGATGCAACCAAGTACATGTACGATGCCATGCGCTGCGCTATGAACTTCGGTATGGACTTCTATCTGTTCGGTGCCGACTCTGTAAGACAAATAGAAATGGCCAACAGAATCATCAATTTCTTTGAAAAGGATGGTTACCAGCATGCTCGTTTCAATTGGGATGGCTCGGGTGCTAGCGAATCCTACACTCAGGGTGAAGCCGGTGCCAACGCTGTTGCCGCCATTTGCTTGAGAAGCGACAAGTCTGCGGAAAGCAAAATCAAGACGAACCTCCAGAAGGCTTGGGATACGCAATTCATGACTGGTCAGTATCGCTACTATGACGGTCTTGTACACTATCTCGCTATGCTTCATCTTTCTGGAAACTTCAAGATTTGGAAGCCGAAGCCGGAAATGGAAAAGAAGACTGTTGAAGGCGGCGAGTACAATGGCGTTAAGTACGACAAGGAAACTACCTTTAACGCATTCGAAGGTTGCAAGCTTTACGAAGTGACCGTCAAGGCTGCTGCTGAAAAGCCGGTTGTTGATCCGGATACATCCAAGAAGGATACTTCCGTTACGGATACGACTCACGCTATCGCTTCTTCTCTCAGATTGAATAGCGCTGCAAGAGTCTGGACGACCTACAGCTCCATCTTTATTGAGAATGTTCCTGCTGGAACCAAGTTCGCGGTTACCGATTTGAATGGCCGCGTCATCATGAGCTCGAAGACCTCTTCTGCAACGCATGAAGTCCGTATCAGCAATAAGGGCGCATTGCTTGTGGTTGTCGGTGACAAGGCTTACAAGGTGATGAAGTAAAGAAAAATTTCGGGATGCTCTTTCTCTCGGAGTTATCTCTCTAGATTTAAACAGGACGGTCGCTTGGCCGCCCTGTTTTTTTGTTCGTAAAATGACCAAAGTGAGAAAAGGGGGGCCAAACAAGGGAGATTTTGATTGACGAGTGCCAAGATTTCTCTTGACTCTCATCTTCTAGTTTCCAAAGAAAGTATTCAGCAACATTTCTGTCTACTGTCTACTAATTACAGGCTAATGAGCCCTTCCGTGTCCTTACTCATGGCTTCATAGAAAGTGAAGCGAGCGTCGGAACGAGACTCCGCATTCAAAAAAACGGGTTCTCTCTTTCGAGAGAAACCCGCTTTTTTAATTATGAATTATGAATTACTAATTACGAGATATTCTCATAAATCATAATTCTTACTTCATAATTGTCTTTAATCGCTTTGCGATTAAAGACTAATCAGCCCTTCGGTATCCTTGCTCATCGCTTCGTAGAATGCGAAGCGAGCGTCCACATCCTTCTGGAGGTCATCGGCGAGCTTCTTGGCCACTTCCGGATTGTTACGGGAGAGCTGCTTGTAACGGTTTTCGGTGTAGATGTATTCTGCAACCGGAATCGTGGGCTTCTTGGAGTCGAGGACAAGCGGAGCCTTTCCTTCGGCGGCGAGAGCCGGATTGTAGTGGAGAAGTGTCCAGTAACCGGAATCCACAGCCATCTTCTGGTGGGCCAGCTGGCTGTTGAGATCGAAACCGTGGTTGATG
>JAZLIJ010000231.1:0-3597 GCA_045617325.1 Fibrobacter sp. | reverse complement strand
GTTTTTTTTCGTTCTAAGGGCATTTCTCCCATTTTTCCATAGATTTACTTGTCACTGTAATGGTCGCTCGCTGAAAGCACCGTAACGGTGACAGTTTCGTCTTCCACCTCGTAAACGAGCCTGTCCTTCTTGTTAATCCTCCGTGACCATATCTCGCCCTTTTTGTACTTCAGCCGTTCGGGTTGTCCCGTTCCTGTCTTCGGATGATCCTTCAGTTCCGCCAAAAAAGCCTGAACCTTCTTGAAGCTTTGAGTGTCGCTTTTCTTGTACGCTGCAATATCTGCGACTGCGTCTTCAGTGATGATGATCCTGTAGCTCATAGACTATCAAAGAAGTTCTTTAAGTCGTCGTCGGTTTCAAGCACTACGCACCGACCTGCTTTTGCGTCACTTTTCCCCTTCTCCACCTTGGCAAGCAGTTCGGGAGTAAGCCAGTTGTCGTTGGCTGAAGGATTGACGATGGATGATAGTTCCTTAAGGCTGTCCTTAATCCGCTGTTTGCTCGTCTCTATGACATCCATTGCCTTTGCCATCCGCTCGGCCAACACATCCTCGTCCACAACGGAGATACATATTGGGCGTTGCCCCTTTCTCTGCACATACACCTGTTCGGTCTCGGCAAGTGCAAAGTACTTCTTTTGGTTCGCACGGAACTCTCTTGCTGTGATTATCTGCATATTCTTATATTTTAGTGTACACAAAAATACATAATAAAGAATATATATACAAATAATTGTACTTTATTTTACTTATTTGTGTACTTATTTGTGTACTTATTTGTGTACACGCGCGGAAAATTTTTCTATTTGTCGCCTTTCGGCTCCGTTCCCCTCGCTCTTATTTTTGATTTTCAGCAACTTCGGGCCGACTTTTCCCGCCGAGGTCGCCCGTAGGGCTCCCTAAACATAAAAAAAATCAATTCTGCGCATTCGCTTGAATTGTTTTAATCAATAGAGTGTATTATCAATATGTGGCCGTTTTTCGAGTTCTCGCAACTTATTGTTTTATAGCCAGTTACAAAGATTTTTTTGAGCATTAAACGGACTTTTATAATACTTTTTTGAGCATTAAACGGACTTTTATAATACTTTTTTGAGGGTATTAAACGGACTTTTATAATACTTTTTTGAGGGTATTAAAAGACTTTTTTAAATTGTATATGTCTTTTTTTGCTATTTTTGCATTAAACGGACCAAAATAATACTTTATGGCAAACATCAAGAAATCCAAGCAACTGAAAAACAACATACTATCGTGCAACCTCAAGTTGCCGTACCGCTTTGCGTTCGCAAACTACGATTTGAGCAACTACCAACACCGAACGCTTATGCAGCTCTTCATCCGTGCAAAGGAGGTGCAGGAGGGGAAAGCGGTCGTGCAGACCTACACAACGGGAACTTTCGGGTACTCGGTAGAACTCAACATAAAGGCATCCGACATCCTTCAAGAAGGGGACAAGAACCACGAGAAACTCTACAAGGAGATTGAATTGATGCAACAAAAGATAATCAAGTACTATCGGGACATGCCAGACGGGGAAAAGGCTTATGTTCAAACAACCGCAATACATTCGTTTGTCCACACAAGGAGGGGGTTAGACCTCCTTTTCCCGAGAGAGATGTGGGAACTCGCCAACGAGTACACCAAGGGCTACCGATTGGTAGACCTTAACACCCTGTTCCAACTGCAAGGGGCATACGCAATAAGGTTCTATCAGATGTTCGCCAACCAACAGGGAAAGAAACGCATCATCTCGCTCGATGAACTCAAAGAGATGTTCTGTTTGGAGGACAAGTATGAAAACGACAACAAGAAGTTCATAGAAAGAGTTGTGGAGACAGCCAAGAAGGAGTTGGACGAGAAGTCCCCAATCTCCTTCACCTACAAACCGCTGACGATGAAGAGCGAGGGGGAGAAGGGCAGACCCAAAATCAACGCAATAGAGTTCCATGTGACATACAACCCGATATTCGACATCAGGGCGGAACTGATGAGGGGCGGTTACTGCAAGAATTGGCAGGAACTGATGAAGGAACACAAAATGGCATACCAACTGTACGAAACGCTGAAGAACAGCAACAGGGAGTGCCTAAACGACCCCGACAAGCAAATCAAGGGTAAGAACCTTAACACGATAGAGGACATCTACAGGCTTTACCAAGAATGCTACAAGAAGACGCAGGATGCGAAGTACCAGGCAACGAAAGTGCCAGGAGTGGTGATGGAGTTCGTTAGGCAGGGACAGGACAAGAAGAACCTTGTTGGATGGGTGGTCAAGTGCTTGCAGAACTATGTGAAGGAGTTGCAGGGGGTTATTTCTCAAAATTTGAGAAATTAAAAAGCCAAACGATAGGACGGATTGAGGGAAAGTGCGGAATTTTTCCCGAATCCAACGAAAATCCACGATTTTTTGTTAACTAATTAGCAAAGAAATTTCGCCCCCTTGAATGGGGCATTTCTTTGCTGTTAGCAAGGAGGGGGCCCCCCTCCCTTGACCCACTCCCCGAGGTGCCGCCAAAAGGCACCTCCACCGATTGTCGCCTGAGCGCAATCGGCAAGACTCCGAGGTCCGTTTTAGCGGGTTCGGAGGTTTTTGGGTGACCCAAAAACACATCTTGCTTTTCCATAAGAAACGATTTTTTAGTATGTTTGCCGTAAATTGAATTCAGTAGCGAAAATGAGTGGCGAAAAATTGGATCCGAAATGCCTTGAAAGGGAATTGGAGCGGAAAAACAACAGGCAGGTCAATAGCGATGGCGGATGGTACGAGAAGTTGTTCAAAGCGTACATCGAGGGCAATGTGTCCGAGCGTGGTTGGCTGTACGAGGTCTATTTCGAGTGGGAGAGTATGCACCATGAGTTTACCGATGACGATGCGGACAACGAGAGGTTGGCTTGGTTGGACTTCTTCCGTTGCGAGTTCGAGTTCCTGGACAACATGCTCTACCGTTCATCAGTTGAGGAGAACAGGTGGAAATACTTGAAGATACACCGAGGTGGCAGGCCGAAAATAACCGATGAAAAGGAAAGCAAGCACTACAAGAAGATGGTAGTGAAGATGAGCGAGAAGGAGTACCAAGAGTTCGAGAAGGCCGTTACGGATAGCGGGGCAAGGGACAAGAAGTCCTTCATCCTTCAGTGTGCGGGTATGGGGGAGACTCTGAAAGCAATTCAGCAGGACAGGATGCAGCTGCTGAAGGAACTTGCGGGGTACAAGAGCGAATTCGGGCATATCGGGTCGAACATCAACCAAATAGCGCACTTCTGCAATGCGAGCGGGATGGCGAGCACCGATGCCGAGATTGCGGGCAAGTTGGACGAACTGACAGCGCATCTGGACAAGATAGAGAAGTTGGGAAACAAGGTGCTGAAGACGATGGGCAGGTTTGTCCGTTAGCGGGTTTGCATACATTTTCCGGAAATGTGCCATTAAACGAAAAAAACAGCGTTTTAGGCTGTTTTTTTTCGTTCTAAGGGCATTTCTCCCATTTTTCCATAGATTTACTTGTCACTGTAATGGTCGCTCGCTGAAAGCACCGTAACGGTGACAGTTTCGTCTTCCACCTCGTAAACGAGCCTGTCCTTCTTGTTAATCCTC
>JAZLIJ010000230.1:0-1274 GCA_045617325.1 Fibrobacter sp. | reverse complement strand
AGCACAATACTCGGATATAACCCTTCCGTAAATTCGTCTGAAAGGGATAGTGGATCAAAACTCATTGAATTTGTCGCTCTAACAAGCTAACTTGTTTCCGAAATCCGAAGACTCTTGCCAGCTGGCAAAACTCATTTGTTTAACGCCCCTATACGAATTGGTTTTCACTTCCCTTTGAGGCCAAATTATCGAGGACGATTATTTTTATGTCGGCAATTCGTCGGCAAAAATGAGCGAAAAAAGAGCTAACCATTGAAACTCAATAAGTTAGCTCTTAATTCCGCGCCTCGGGCGGGAATCGAATATATGAAAACTGGCGATTTCATTATTTTTGCCCACAATCACGTAAAATGGCGTTCTAGTGCGTTCTACGTGGGATTTGATAGGGTTTTCAAGGCCTTTCAAAGGTTCAATTCCAACCAGGGTCATTCAAAATAATTCAGCTAAGTCGCCAAAAATCGCCAAAAATTGCATACCTTTGAATTGTTGAGAAACAATAGATTATGGCGACTATTACATACACATTATCGTCAAAGATAGACAAAAGGACAGGAAAACAGGAAATTTTGGTCCGTCTTTTTCACGGCAGGTTCAACCAAAGAGGGAAAACGAACCTATACGGATATTCCAAACACTGGGACGAGCGAGCCCAGCGATTCTCTATCCCCAAGGTGCGTTCAATGACCATAGAGAAGCGAGAGGAAATCCAGGAACTCCAGAAGTTGAACACCGAGTTGGACCATATCGCAAAGTATCTGATCGAGGCTTTCATTACCGCAGGATCCAACAAAGTTGAACTCCCGGAGAAATGGGTGGCTGACACGTTGCTGTTAAGAACACGTGAGAGGATTGAAGAGGAAGCTCCGGAGATGCCCGCCGTGGAAGAGTCCGAAGAGGATACTGAAAACATATCCGAAGACAGGCAGGAGGAATTCTTCAAGACCTTCGAGCACTTCGTCTCCATTCAGAAGATATCGGAAATCCGAAAGCGACACTACAACGTCATCATCCGCGCCCTCAAGCGCTTTGCACTATACAATGTCCAGGAAGTCAGTTTCGCCACGCTGTCTTCAGACATGCTGCGCGAGTTTGCCGCTTTTCTGGAGGCCGAACACGAGTTTGTAGGCGTTGATGATAAGGGAAAGCCTTGCATCAAGGATCCGCTATACCTGGAAGCCTATACCGCCGTCCCGGAATGCCGCCTGCCGAAGCAAAGGGGCGAGAACACCATCATCGGCACCATGTCCCGCTTCCATACTTTTATCCGCTGGGCC
>JAZLIJ010000229.1:0-7412 GCA_045617325.1 Fibrobacter sp. | reverse complement strand
CTCTCTGTAATGCCATAGCCCAAACGAGTCTTTCTAATATTATCCTCATCGGTATTAAGAATCTTTGCAAGGTATCTATCTGAAAAACCATGTTGTTTTGCAATCTTTAATGGTTCTTCTTTAAGAGCTTCTTCTACACCTGCTGCTGCAAGAGTCTCTTCCTCTTCAACAAGCTCCCTCATCTGTTCGATGAACCACTTCTTAACTCTGGTTAACTTATGAATCTCATCTACAGTTGCACCTTTTCTCAAGGCTTCATACATCTGGAAATGACGTTCGCTGGAAGCGGTCTTCATCATTTCGAGAAGTTCTTCCTTCGTCTTCTTGTTGAAGTCCTTAATGCTCTTTTGGGCGTTCCCCGCGCTCCGCACGGGTCGGGCTATATTTTAGTGGCCGTTTGACATCGCTCCGCTCGCAACCAGCCTACTAAAACGGAGCCTTGCTTACGCAAGTCTCCGCCCCAAGGGGTCACTATCCCTAACGCATTTCAATCAATCGGTAAAGTAACCGCGAAGATTGTAAACCAGGTTGACAGAGATTCGGCCATCGTTGATTACACCTTCGGTCATGGAATCGTCGATATTCCAGTCGTAGCGCACCATCAGCGACAACCAGTGCGCCTTCGGGCCGAACATAAGCAGGTTGTACCCGATGTCTGCGCCCAGATACCAGCCATCACGCAAGTCGTCAAAGCCCCAGCCCCACAGGATATCAAAGAACAGTCCCTTCGCCTGCGAAAACCTGTGGATGGATTCAAACGCCCACCTGGATTTCGTCTGGCCCATGGTCCCCGCATAATCCAAGCCCAGAAGCCAGGAATGGCTATCCGAAAAGCCCCACGTGAGGTCAAATCTCAATTCAGGAAACCAGTCCCCGTAAAGGTTCTTGCCGCCCGCGGCTATCTCCAACCCCATATAGTCCGACATATTGCAGAGAACATCGGCAGCTAAGCCGGCAACAGCACCAGTTGCAGAACTTACGCCATCGGTTGCGCGGCACCTCGCTTCGTGGGTGTTTTCATAATCCACCACCTCGGTATAGGGGTCGTCAAGCTTCGCACCTGAATTCATGACCTTGTCCGTCAACGAAAAGGATGCCATTTCAAGGTCATCGCCCGGCATGATTTTTTTATGCGCGACCCTGATGATTTTTGACCCTTCAAAGCGCACCATTCCAAGCCAGTAGGCGTTCTTCAACTTCACAAACGTCATCTGGAGCTTGGCCCCATCGCGGTCATCAGAAAGCCCGTATCCAAGTTCCTCGAGGGCCGTTTCCGTATTTTTGGCGGCAAGATTCGCCGTGCTGTCGTCCACGCCGATGAACTCAGGATCCATGAAAAACACTTCGGCGGTTCTTTCGCTCCTGTATACCTTGGAGGCTTTCCCGAAGGTTTTCTTGAGCAAGCCTTCCACCGCATCGTCGGCCACATCCATATTCGCGATTACAACAGAATCTTCTTCAATTTTTCCTTTCGCTCCAAATTTTTGCATCTGTATGGTACGCTTCGCTGGTCCAGACATTGAAAAGGAGACAGCATTGTTTTTATTCCCCGAACTAGGAACATGCCCCAATTCCGCCAAATAAACGGTCGCCATCGCCCGAAGTTTTTTGGCAGACAGGTCCCACGTACCGTCGGCATCCCCTTCAATGACCTGCACTGTCGCAGCCCCTGCACAAACAGCAAGGAAACCGAACAAAACAAGAATACGAGAAACAACAAACATTAACTAAAATTCAAAATACCTGTCTGGAAACTTCGCGGATGACTGATAAACAGAAAATGTCATGTCCACTTTAGTCTCTTGCGCACCAACCAACACAGAAATATGCATGGCACTGATTTGCTTCGTTGCATCATCATACTCGAAAGTCATTACCGATGAATTTTCCCCTACATTTTGTTCCATTTTCTGCACTTGTTTTTTCGCCGAATCATAATAAACAACGGACGAATCCCCTTCAATCTTATAAAGCGAACCCTCAATGCGTACGGGTTCCTTCCAATTCCCAGAACCTAACGTATTGGACACATTTTGAACAGAAGCTAATTTTTCTATTTCACCATTGTATGAGGTAATCCGCTCTTTTTGAGTCACCAAGTCAACAGTTTTCATTTTTTCACCGGATTGAATCATCCGCTGGTTCACAAGGGAACTCCGCATTTCAAAATAGACCTTATTTTTCCCTTTGGTCACATAATGATAATCTGTAGTCTGAGAACCAAACGTAGGAACGGTCACCACCGTATGTACCCGATATTCCAAGGAATCCGGGTTAATCACATTAGCACTCAAGCTTTTTTTCACATCCTCCAACGTAAGAGCGAAAGATGAAACGCAAATAAGTGCAACAGCCATAAAAATTTTTTTCATTTATAATACCCTATTGTTAAAAGTTCCATTGTGCGGAAAGACCCCAGCCGCCAACCCAAAAACTGTCTACATCTTCGTATTGAATAAGGGAACTATCAAACTTCAATGCCAAAAGAAGATGCTCATTCAAATTATAACCTAAACGGGATCCATAGCCCAAAACACCATCATTTCCAAAAAATCCTTTCCTATACCGTTCTCCTCTTTGCTCATCCATATTACTGGAATAAAAGGGTTGAGAAATGCTGGCGAAAATTTCAAGCATTATTTTTTTATATGTAATTGACCACGTTATAGGCTTAATACTGAAAAGATACAACGACACACTTTCTTTACCGCCCTCCCAAGAATACCCGGTACGTTTAATTTCAAAAGAAAATTTATAATCTACAAAGTTCTGAGGTTCATTGCCAAAGCCAACTTCAGCAGACCAAGATATAATTCCAGCAGGGTCTAGAATCGGGACATCTTCCTGAATAAAATTACATCCAATACTCGACGCAACAAAAACAGCATGTGCATTAACACAAAGAATAAACAAAACGATTACTAAAATTCGCATAGGACTTTTCCATTCGTACTGTAAGAGCCAAGTATTTTTTCACCATTCATATCGCGATAAACCATATCCGAGCCGTCAACATTCACGTTGTTTTCAAAATATCCATCCGAGTTTTCAAGAGGATAAACTTCTATAGCATCTGTTTTTAAAAGAACTACAGAATCACGAGAGAAAAACGAACCACCATTTGTCCCCGCATATATCGCATTCGTCTTTAAAGACAAAGTGTCAGAGACACAGATTCTAGTACACTCTAGCCGATCCTTACCAAGCGCAGCATTGTAGCCTACATATTCATAATAATAGCAGGCAGCAATGTCTTCAAAGGTGACTTTTTCACACTCTGCCTCCGAATTACCGCCTGTTATATACGTACAAGCCGTAATCGAAATAATTGTAAACGAGACAAACATTCCACTCAAAAATCGAAACCAATTCATATCAAAAATTTACTCCAATTTTACCTTGTTCAAAATATTTCCGTTACGAGTCAAAACTAGGAAATTATTGGCAGCAAAAGTAACATTTTCAATAGATACATAATGTTCGCCAGCATTCCAATTACCCTTAAATAGCGTCTGCAACGGGCTGCCTGATGCATCAACAACTTGCAGCATATAGTAAGTCGATTCCGACACCGTAATCAAGACCTGGTCTCCTTCAATCACAATAAGACCATTTTCCACATTGGTTTTGCGATTTTTCTTAGGAACTCCGTCCAAAGACTGCGGAATAACACCCCACAACAAACTTCCCGAAAGGTCCAGCACAACTATCGAATCCGCCTGCGACATTTCATGAGTCAATCCATAATGGGATGGATCATCCGCAACATTCCAATTTTGCTCGTCGGAATGATGCAAAGCAAACTTCACACCGTTCCCGAAATCGGATTTTTCACCAGAATTCAAGATAACATTTTCATATCGGAACGATACGTAGTACAATCCATTGCCAACCTCCACATATTCTGGAGCCTGAGCAAACATATTGGAATGCACATCGAACTGAGGCTTTTCACCACTATCACGGAAGTAATACCGAACTTCGAATCCGTCCAGTTTAACGGCACCAGTATTTTCCACAAGCATCGCTATAGTACTTCTTGCGGATGTATTCCAGCTTTCTTCCATAGCAAGAGCGCGAACACTCGGAATTAATATTTCCGCAGGAGACCCTTGTTCATAGCAAGACCAATTACTAAGCAGATTACCATTTTCATCCAACAAAGCGATACGGTCTGTAACATGGAAGGAACTTCCTATTGCACTAGAATCAAAACTCGGGTCATCATTGTAATTCCAAGAAGGATAGGAATTATACTTGTCATTTCTATGCAAGCCTATTTGCGGACCATAACCCCAATTAGCATAGGCACCTCCCATCAAGGATTCAGTCAGCGCAAATTCAGCAAAGAACACATCGCCTCCATCAGACCCTATGCTAACCTCAGCTTGCGGATTGAAACTTTGCGCGGAGACATCCACCCCTTCGCCAGAATAATAATAGCGCAAGCGTATACCAGATATCGTTGAATCAGTAAGATTCTTAAGGCGGAAATCGCTTTTCATCCATGCTTTGTCACCGAATGCAGGGTAAAGCATTTCCACCTGGACTTTAGCCTCTGGCGCAATCCAAGTACCATCGTTCCATGTCATATTGGCAGAGGTAATATTCGTCCGTGCAGGAACTAAGGCGAAAGCCGCTATATTCGTCATATTCTTCGGTTTTACGGTTATGGAATGTTCTCCAGACGTGAGACTCATAACCAATCCTTCCAAGCTTTGCGTTTCCCATATTCCGTTAGACGAATCATTTCGGACGGACTCTGAGACGGATTGAAATACGGTCTAGAATATATTTGGGCCTTAGAATTCGCCACTTCTTCCTGAAGAAATTTCGCAACACCCGTTTTTCCCCACGTTTCGCTAGATTCGTAGTTAAAGTCAGCGCAGTATTTTTCATACAATCCATGACTCTTAGGAGCCATTCCATCCAACAGAATAAACAAAGTGCCTTGAGCACTTTCCATCGGCTTTGCAAACAATGAGGAAGCCACAAACAAAAACAGCAATATGTAATTACGACGCATTTTCGCCCCTATGAATTATTTGGAGCGGAATTTTAGAAAAAAAATTACTTTGTCAAGGTTATTCACATAAATTTACTCATTATTTGCAAACTTTTCAAAGAATTTGTAAATAACATTTCTTATAAATTCCCAAATTTCAACTTTTTTTAATTTACACAAAAAAAACACTTAATCCGCTCGAAGGGGTGGTGAGCAACGAAGTGCGAACCAGGGGAAGGCTTTCCCCCATATACAAAAAGGACTGCATCGCTGCAGTCCTTTGAATGTTTTGACACGCTTGTGCTAGGAGATCCCCGCCTTCGCGGGGATGACAACTTGAAGAAGGTCGCTGAGCCTGCCGAAGCGCAGCAGCACCTCGCAATGACAAGTGCAAAAAAGAATCGTATGGATTCCCTCCCGCGCTCCGCACGGGTCGGGCTATATTTTAGTGGCCGTTTGACATCGCTTCGCTCGCAACCAGCCTACTAAAACGGAGCCTTACTTACACAAGTCTCTGCCCCAACCTGTCTGCCGAAAGGCAGAGGGGGCACTTATAGAACACTTGGGAGTTTACTCCCTTAGTGTTCTTATCCACTTTGTGGAATCCCTAACGAATTTTAGGAGTTCAACAGTTTTAAGCCATCTGCTCTATATTGTTCCATCTTTTCATCAACACTTGCAAAGAAATAATCTCTATTCTTTGCTTGAACTATGAGCATTCGATCAAACGGATCACGATGATTTTCTTTTGAAGGCAAATTGGAAATCCCCAATGAATCCGAGGATTCCAGAGATATGAATCCAAAACCCTGCTGAATGCAAAAATCAGGCAAGTCTTTTATGTCAAAGCCTTTCAAATCCAGTTTTCCAATAGATTGCTTCAAGGCGATTTCCCACAATGTTATATAGCTAACATAAACCTTGTTGCCAGAGTCTTCTATCTTGTTCAGAATCGGCTTAGGAATTTGGTCCGGATCAACAATAGACCAAATCAAAATATGAGTGTCAAGCAGAATATTCATATTAAAGTCCCAGCATTTCTTCGGGGCTTATTTCAAAATCATCGGCGAACTTGACGGATGCTTTGCCCTTTAACAAGCCTAGCGTCCTTTTTTGTTTTGGTTCAGAAGCTTTTTCGTCAATACTGTTGCGAATCAAAAGCCCATCGATAAATGCATCAATAACCGCCAAATATTCTTCTGGCACGGTTCTTATTTTTGATTCAAGCAAAGAGTATGTCATAGCGGCCTCCTCATTTCTAAACAATATAATAAAATGTTTGTAGCAAATGCAATAGGGGGCAACGATTACAGAAGCCCCTGCAGTTCAGCCATAGCCATACAAACATGACCACGGCAATCGCCTCACGGAGGGGGGCTAGGCGAGGGGGTAGCAGAAGACTTTCAGGGCGAGCCGGCGACCGAAGGAAGCAGCTGCTCCATTCGTCTCTCGTCTGTGCGAGCTGCGCGAGCGTTCTCTCGTCTAAGCAGCGAGCCCGTCGAAAGGCTTACGCGACCTTGGAACACTTGCCCTTTTATACGATACTTGGTGCTTAAGCACCTTAATAGAGTTAGGTTCGTAGGAGCAGGCCTTAGTGTACATGGGCACCTTTAGGTGGTGCTGGAGGCTTCCCCCATATACAAAAAGGACTGCATCGCTGCAGTCCTTTGAATGTTTTGACACGCTTGTGCTAGGAGATCCCCGCCTTCACGGGGATGACAACTTGAAGAAGGTCGCTGAGTCCGCCGAAGCACCGCAGCGCCTCGGCTCCGCTCGGTGATCTTAAATCTCCTCAATAGAAGCATGATACTCTTGGAGAGATTTCACTTCGCCCTTGCCGGCCTTGGCGGCGCTAATGCCCTTGACGGTGTTGTAGGCGCCGGCGAGGGTCGTGATGTACGGAACCTTGTACTTGATGGCGGCCTTGCGGATGGCGGATTCATCAGCCACAGCGTCGCGCTTTGCCCACGGCGTGTTGATGATGAGGCTCACCTGCTTGTTGAGGATGAGGTCCAGAACGTTCGGGCGGCCTTCGGCAATCTTGTTCACGGTTTCGCACTTGACGCCAGCCTTTTCGTAGAACTTGGCGGTGCCTTCCGTTGCGTAGATCTTGAAGCCGAGCTTCTGGAAAACACCGTAAGCCGAGTGCAGCGGCCACGCTTGCGTGGACATTGCCGAGGCGAAGGTGTTTCTGGAATTCCTTGCCCACTTCGATAGCCTGGTCTGCGAGGTTCACCTTGTCGGAGAGGCTGATAAGCACAGCGCCTTCGCTCGGGAGGATGGAACCTGCGGCTTCCTGGCTCTTGTAGTAAGCGAGAGCGTAGTCGGTCGAGAGGCCGAGCACTTCACTTATGGCGACCGTTCGGCTCACGCCTCACTCTCGCCTCCGACGACTCGTTAAGACAAG
>JAZLIJ010000228.1:0-20205 GCA_045617325.1 Fibrobacter sp. | reverse complement strand
TCTTTTCTTCTACAATAAAATTTTTGCAGTCACCTTCGATGAAAACTTTGCAGAAGCTATTGGCATCAAGGTGAAAAAATACAACCTGCTCATTGCCATAATCATTGCGGTAATCATTGTCCTTGCCATGAATCTGGTGGGCTCCCTTCTGATTTCTGCGCTGGTGATTTTCCCGGCGCTGTCGGCAATGCGAATCTTTAAAAACTTCAAGGCGGTAACAATATGCTCAGCAATATTCTCCGTAGTTTGCGCGGTTTCTGGAATCATTGTTTCCATTCTCGCAGGAACTCCTGTGGGGGCGACCATCGTAGCCATCGACATGATAGCCTTTGGCATCTTCTGGCTAGTGGGCCTAAAAAAGTCGGCTTAACGCTCGGCCTTTCCACGGCTCTGTTAGTGGCCTCGTTTTTAACGATGCCGTTTTTGGCGACGCCCGCCTATGCAGCTACGAAAATCGACGTGGACTTGACAAAATTGAGCAAGACCATGATTTTTGCGGAAGTCTATCACATGGTTTCAAAGCCCGAAGATTATGTGGGTAAAATCGTAAAGGTTAAAGGTGTCCTTGCCATGGCGCAAGATGAAGAAACCGGGACTTACTACACGGCGGTCCTGATTGCGGACGCTGCCGCCTGTTGCCAACAAGGCCTGGAATTCGAATGGACCGGTCACAAGTACCCAAAGGATTTCCCCAAGGTAGGAAGCAAGGTTTCCTTGACCGGAAAGTTCACCACCTACGAAGAAAACGGCACAACCTACATTCGCATCGTGACGGATAAACTTCACTGGTAAAAGTTCCTGATGAAATTAGCTACCATCAAAAAAATCCTGATGACTATCGTCGCATTCTTGCTGGCGTTTAGTCTGCTTGCCATTGGCGAGCACCATCATGATGACGGTGAATGTCATGATGACTGCGCCATTTGCATGCTGAATCACGATGGGGTTGATTTTGTAGATTTTACGCCCTGTGCAGAAATTTCCTTTGTGGTACTTTTTGTACTGCAGGGAGTATTTGCATTCTTTATTCTGCCTCTTCGCATAGACCGTCCGAAATCCAGAGGACCGCCCTCCTTGTTCGTACGCGTTTAATAAATACTTCAATAAATTACAGACAAAATAAACTATTCTCGCGTGTACGCGGGAGGTTTTTGTCTATCTCAAATTTTATGCACTTTAGTGCGAAAAGGTTTAAAATGAAAACAATCAAGTTTCTGGTTGCGGCTTCCGCCCTTTCTCTTCTTGCTGCTTGCGGTGATAGCAACAGCGCATCTTCTGACCAGCACGCCCATTTCGAAGTGGAAGGCTGGAACCTTTACTGGCCCGACTTTACCCCTGCCTATTCCGTGTTCCGCGGCAAGGCCGATACTTCCATCGCTCCTCTTAAGGTCAATGCAAATTGCCTGAGCGAACATCTTTCCATCAAGTTCCTTGATGAAAACGAAAAGGAAATGTCTGGCCCCAAGGATGATGAACATTCCCTGGCTTGGAGCGTCGGTGACGAATCCATCCTGGATATTGAATGGGAAGGCGGTTGGGGCTTCCACCTGAAGGGCGTCAAAGAAGGTGAAACTACCTTGATCCTTAAGGTGAACCATCACGATCACGCCGATGCCAGAACGCCTGAAATCCGCGTAGTCGTTGACACCGCCCTCGACGAAAAGGATTGCCCGTTCCAGGAAGACGAAGATGAAGACTAGCCTTTTGCGGGCTACGGGAAGCCTCCTTCTGGGGGGCTTCCTTCATTTTTCTTTGGCCCAGGAATTTGTTCAGGATTTGGGAAGCTCTACTGTTCAGGCCGAAATTTCTAGCCAGTCCATTTTAGAGGGGCTGCGTTCCGAAGAAGACATGAACGGCGAAAAGCTCCGTCGTAACATGTCCACGACGATGGCTGAGACCATCAAGAATGAACCCGATGTGGCTTTGCGTTCCATGGGGCCTGCCGCTGCAAGGCCTGTACTCAAGGGACTTTCCGGAAACCATGTGGAAGTTACAGAAGACGGTTCCATTTCGGGAGACTTGAGCGCAACATCCCCAGACCATGCGGTAGCTTCCGAAGTTCTTACGGTGCGAAGCCTGCGCGTGGTTCGCGGACCGAACATCTTGAGAAATTCCTTCTCGGTGGCTGGAGGTGTTATCCAGATGGACCATCAAGACATTCCCTTTGGTGATACACTGTTCAATGGATTTGTAACAAATTATGCGGAATCGGCCGCTCCGGGATACGCCACCGCCGTGGGCGTCAACATTCCTGTCATGAATGGAGCCATTCGTGGAAATTTGGCTAGAAGAAACATGGAGGACATGAGGACTTCCAAGGGCGTTCTTAAAAATACTGAAATCGATAATATAAGCGGTTCCATTGGGGCGGCTTATTCCCTTGGAAATTTTAGAATCGGCGGATCCTACAGTTCCTACAATTCCGATTATGGAATTCCCGGCGGCTTTATTGGAGGCCACCCAAATGGCGTCGATATTTCCCTAACCAAGCGGAACATGACACTCCAGGGAATGTACTTGCCGCAGGCGAAACCGCAGGACACCTTGAATGTAGTTCTTCGCATAAACCGGTATCATCATAAGGAATTCGAAGGCAAGGATATTCTTGGTGCCGAATTTGCCGTGAACGAGGAAAACCTCCTGGTTGAAAAAGCCCTGGGGAACTGGGGCGAGTTTTTCGGATTGCGCTTTGGCGCGGAACTGGACATGAAATCCATTGAAATGGGTGGCTATGTCTTTACGCCTCCGACACATTCCTACGGAGGATCCCTGTTTGCGCTGGGTTCGTTGAACGGCTGGAGCGGCATGGAAATCACCCTCGCTGCAAGAACAGGACTCGTGTACATGACACCGAAAGAAAGCGTTGTTGCAGACAAGAGCGTTATAGAAAACAGAATATTCGGCTTGCTCTCTTTGGATGCGGAATTTTCGCAGCGGGTTGGCGTCGGAAAGTTTTTGACGCTTGATGTATATCGCACGAGCCGCGCGCCCTCTATCGAGGAACTGTATAACCAGGGGCCTCATCTTGCCGCCTACACCTATGAACGGGGAAACCGCAAGCTGGATGCCGAAAGCGGTTACGGTGCGGAACTGGAATACAGAATGTATGAAGACGAGTTCACCTTGCGCGCCGCAGGTCACGGAACCTGGTTTGTGAACTACCTTGTGCCACGAGCCACAGGCGACACGAACTGGTCCCAGATTTTGCCGATTTACCAGGTGCAGGGAGGCAATGGACTCATGCTCGGTATGAACGCGTCCATCGAACGCAATGTGGAACAGGGACTTTACGGACTCTTGAGCCTGAGCTATGTGAAGGGCTGGTACGAAGATAAAACCTGGGGACACATGTCTCAGATTCCTCCGTTCAAGACCCACGCCGAAATCGCGTACGTCTGGAAAAATATTCGGCCAGGAATTTACGGGGATTTTGTGGCACCGCAAAATTTTGTGGACAAGTACGAAAAGAAAACGCCCGGCTACGCTACGATGGGCCTGCTGCTCGAAATGAATTGGGCCTGGAACTTTTCAAAGTACAGCTTGGTGTTTAAATGCGACAACCTTTTCGATGCCGATGTGCGAAATCACCTGTCTAGGCTGAAAGACGTAATGCCCGAAAAAGGCCGCAATTTCAGCGGCCTGTTACGAGTGGAATTTTAAAAGGGCGTTCCCCTGCCGGGCCGGTGTCCCCTAAAAGGGACCATGCGCACTAAGAGCAAACTCTAAGTGGTTGCAGCCTTAATACAATCGTAGGATGGATCGATTTTTACGGGGGCTAAAGATATGGTCACCTCTAAAAAGTCAATTTTCAAAAATTTGACATAGTCCGACATTGACAAGTACATCGGCGAATTTCCGCTAAAAACATACAAGAGCATTTATGACTTGAGGTTGGAAAGTGTACTTGTATAACGAACTCGACTATTTTCTAATTTTCTTGATGAAAGTTTTTTAAATTTTTCCGATCATATTCCATTTATTGTTGAAGTTCTTTGAGCATCCCCTTTTTCTTTTTGTGTGAAAAGGTATTTCTGCTCATTCGGAAGGAATTTTTTGCTTAAAAAAGTGTAAATTATCTTTATGAAAAATTTCGATTTGAATGGCTGGACAATGTTCAGCAACAGACATAATTCAGAGAATTACAACAGTCCCGATGGCAAGTGGATGCTCAAGCTTGGCTTTCCCGGTTTTTGCTCGTCGCGCGAGGATTTGCTTCGCGAACAGGCTATGTGCAAAAAGGTTTTTGCCCTTGGCGTTCCGACTCCGCAAGTGGGTGAAATCGTAGAAGTCGATGGAAGACTCGGTCTTGTCTACGAACGCATCGTCGGTAAAAAGTCCATTTCAAAATGCGTCGGTGAGAATTTGCAGAATCTGGAAAGTTACATGAAGACTTTTGCGGAGAGCTGCAAAAAACTCCATTCCACTCAATGCAACGAAGGCGACTTCGAAAGTATAGAAAGCCGCTATCTGAGATATCTAGAAACATCGAAATTTTTCACGGGAAAATTGGCGGATGCGCTTCGGAAAATCCTTGCGGAAACATCGAAGCAAAGCACCTGTCTGCATGGCGATTTGCAGACGGGTAACCTGATTGTGAACAATACAGGCGCCTATTTCATCGATCTCGGCGAGTTCTCCTGCGGCAATCCGCTTTTTGACTTGGGCTGCTATTATTACTTTTGCCATTACCTGCCGGACGCCTATTTGCGGGCGGCGCATTATATGGATGCAGCCACCATGCTTCGCTGTTGGAAAGCTTTTGCGAAGTATTACTTCGGCGCCGAAACAGAAGACGCTCTCGCCGCAGTCGACAGCCACATCAAGCCGTATGCGCTCTTCACCGTTCTCAACTTCGAACACCTGATGGCTGAAGACGCCAACCTCGACAATTTGAAAAAAGTGCTGCAACTGGTGCTGAACGATGTGAAACTAGATGCTTAAATTTATAGCATTATTTGTTTCAATAGAATCATCAGTGCGCACCATATTAAAAACACTGCCCAGCCCACAGCAAAGGGAAAAATGGGTGCTATTCCGATGGCCGCAAAAATCATCCAAGACTTGTTTTGTACAAATTCATTCTTGAATGAAAATAATTCAAGTGTCAATAAAATGGAGGCTATCGATGTTGCAAGAAACATCACTATTTGTACAACCAAAAATACGATGCATATAAATGTAAAATCCTTTTCGTCAGGATGGATGGGCGCTGCGTGAATAGATAGACACGCAGTTGAAATGATGGCTGTCAGAGTGAAAAATTTATTAATCAGTTTAATCAATTGAACCACTCCATATAACATTGCGCAGCACTCGCCTTATGCTCGGGGATACTTTTCTGAACTGTTATTTTATCAGAAAAGATGCTTGAATCTATTGTAATTCCGTCATAGGGATTGATGTTGTAAATAAATTCAATTGAATCATTGCTTGCATTTATTCCAAAACCTGTACCTTGAATAACGGCTCCAATACCTCCACTAGGCTCAAATTTATAAGTCAGGATATTTTTTCTTTCGTTATCATTGTCCATGTATTGAAGATGGTAAACATAAAATCGATTTCCACCAATAAAAAAATCCCGAATAAATGATTTGTTTTGACCTTCTCTTTCTAGGAATATTCTCTTGCCGTCTATAAGGCATGGCTTGGCGTTTTTGTGCTTTGTTCGATATGCGAAAACATCACCGATATCGTGATTCTCGTATATGGGGTAGAGGTCACTCGCAATGGGATTAAAGCAGGAGTGTAAAAAAGTAAAATATAAAAGAAATGTAATCGTGACAATAATTTTCATTGCCAGATCATACTTTTTTAAAGTACAGATTACCTTTGAAGTTTCTGCCATGCTTGCCTGCATTTGTTTAACCGCAAAATACAAAATGCCATGTCGCCAAACATTGCAAAAAAAACTAAATTTACTGAAATATCGCATTTCTGGCCGCAATTTCAACCTTTTTTAAGTCGGATCTCATGCTCACGATTTCGGAATTTCTTCAAGAGTCTAGTTTCCCTTCCATCTCGCTTTTCGAAAATGCGGAGAACGAAGCAGTCCATGTCAACGGGGCTTCTGTTTCACTTGCGTCCATGATGGTTGCGAATCGATTCCTGAAGCATCCGCAGAACATTCTTGTCGTTGCAAAGGATTATCGCAATGCCGAAGTCTGGGTCGAAAACTTGGAAAGTCTTGTCAGTGAAAATTTCGTGCGCTTTTTCCCGTCGCTGGGGCTGAAGCCGTACGAGGCGAAGGTGCCGTTCGAAGGCGTTCTCGAAGAGCGCTTGAAGTTTTTCAGGGACATCTCGCAGGAGAATAACCCGCTGGTTGTCGTTTGTCCGCTGGATGCTTTCTTGATGAAGCTTCCGAAGCCGGGTGAGGTTCTGCGCGGCGTCCGTTCCTTAAAGGTGGGCGACAACATCGAGCCTTCCATGCTTCGGCCGTGGTTTCTGGACCATGGCTTTTCCGAGCAGCCTGTCGTGAGCAGTGTCGGTGAATTTTCCATCCGCGGCTGCATTGTCGATGTCAACTGCTTCCTTTATCCGCATCCGATTCGTATCGAGTTTTTCGGTGACGAGATTGAATCCATCCGTTCTTTTGACATTTTCTCGCAGCGTTCCATCGAAGAGATGAAGCGTGTCGAACTTTTCCCGATGGGGGAGTTCACCGTCCCTGAAAGCGAAGTTTTTGCGCAGGGGAGCGATGTGGCGATTTTGTGGCGCAACCGAGCGCGCTTCCAGAAACTTTCAGCGAGTCTGCTTGACTATTTGCCGAAGACGTCGCTTGTCTTTGAAGAACTTTCGCTGCTTTCGGAAACGGCTTCCAAGATGTATTCAAATTACGTTGCCCAATATGACGAACTCAGGATGCAGGATTCAGATGTGGTGCCGCCATGCGACATTTGGTTCAAGATGGCAGAACTTTCATGTCGCTTTGTGGGACATGCATCTCTTGATGTGACGCGTGTTCAGGTAAATGACGGCAACTGGCACGAGCTGCATTCCAAGCCGCAGGATTTTACTTCTTCCGGTACGGATGAAGTCGCTAAAGAAATCGAGGAGTTTTATGCGAAGGGCGGACGTGTCTTTGTCATCGCTCCGACTTTGGGTGGAGTCAACCGCCTGCGCGAAATCTTTGAAAATCTTCCCGTTGAAGATTACTTTATCGGAAACCTTTCAGAAGGCTTTTGGCTTGAAGATGACAACATCGCCTTTCTGACCGAAACTAGAATATTCAACAGGCATGCCAACAAGGCGCGTAAACGTAAGATATCTGGCTCGGTCGCCTCGGCTTTGATGGTCGAATCGCTCAATCGCGGTGATTTGGTTACGCACGAAGACCATGGTGTCGGACGCTATGTCGGACTCGTTCGAGTCAAGGTCAATGACGGTTGGGTCGATTGTGCGGTGCTCGAATATGGGGAAGGCGACCGTCTACGCTTCCCTGTGTCGGACCTTCAGAAAATTGAACGTCTCGATACGCCCGATGGTGAAGCCGTGCCAAAGCTAGACCGCCTCGGCTCCAAACGCTGGGAAAATCAGAAGGCGCGCGTCAAGCAAAAGGTTATCCAAATTGCACGCGACCTTGTGGAACTTTATGCGAAACGCGAATTGATTGAAGGCTACGCGTTCCCGGTCGATGGCAGGATGCAGGAGGAATTCGAAGGATCGTTTGAATACGAGCCGACCCCAGACCAAGTCCATGCGACTGTGGACATCAAGCGCGACATGGAAAGCAAGCGTCCTATGGATCGCCTCATTTGCGGTGATGTAGGCTTTGGAAAGACCGAAGTCGCCATGCGTGCTGCATTCAAGGCAGTCACCGCCAATAAACAGGTGGCAGTTCTTGTGCCGACAACTATTCTCGCCGCACAGCATTACGAAAACTTCTGCGAACGCTTTGCCGCCTATCCTGTGAATATTGCCTTGGTGAATCGCTACAAGAGCGCCAAGGAAAAGAAGCTAATCTTCAAGGATGTCGCCGAAGGCAAGGTCAACATCATCATCGGAACGCACGCCATTTTGACCGATAAAAACCAGTTCAAGGATCTTGGACTTTTGATTATCGATGAAGAGCAGAAATTCGGAGTGAAGCAGAAAGAAAAGTTGCGCCAGTTCAAGCTTTCCGTTGATTCGCTCAGCATGAGCGCCACACCGATTCCGCGTTCGCTGCATCTCAGCATGACGGGCGTCCGCGACATTTCTCTTATCAATACGGCACCGGTAAACCGTCTTCCCGTAGAAACAAAACTGATGAAGCGCGATGACGAGGTACTGAAAAACGCCATCCTCGACGAGCTTGCCCGCGGAGGCCAGGTGTTCGTTGTCAACGACCGCGTGCAGACGATTCAAACCCTCGCCGACGAAATCAGTGAGATGGTTCCAGAAGCTACAGTCGCTGTCGCGCATGGGCAGATGGAAGATCACGAACTGGAACGCGTGATGGAAGCATTCCTTTCCCGAAAGTTCGACGTACTTGTAAGTACGAGCATCATCGAATCCGGACTCGATGTGCCTAATGCGAATACCATTATCATCAACAATGCGCACCACTTTGGCATAAGCCAGCTTTACCAGATGCGAGGCCGCGTCGGGCGCAGCAGCGTTCTTGCAAAGGCGTTTCTCGTCGTGCCGCAAAAGGGCGAAGTCTCCATCGAATCCATGCGTCGTCTGAAGGCGCTGGAACAGTATACAGACCTTGGAAGCGGTTATCAGCTTGCGATGCGCGACTTGGAAATCCGCGGTGCGGGCAACTTGCTCGGCCAGGAACAACACGGGTTCATCGCTGAAGTCGGCTTTGAAACGTACGTTCGCCTCGTCAAGGAGGCCGTCGAACTGCTCCGTGGCGGCACCCTGGAAAAACCGATACAGCCCCGCGTGGAAATTGGCGTCGACGCCTACCTTCCCGAAGATTACGTGGAAGACGGTCTCACGCGTATTTCGCTGTACCAGCGCATTGCGCGCATTACCTCGACAGACGAAATCGCGAACATCGCCGCAGAATTGGAAGACCGCTTCGGCGCGATTCCGGAACCTGCGAAAATGCTTCTGCTCGTCACGGAACTTGGCCTCTTGGCGGGCCGCTTGCGCATCCAGGGACTCATTCAGAAAAGGGGAGTGCTTGTCGCTTCGTTCGTCGAATTTCCGCCTCCGGACTTGCGCGTGCTTGGTGACATCAGCAGCCTCTGCCCGTGCAATATGCGCTACACAGGAACGTCGCCATTGCAGGCGGTCTTTGAACTTGGAATGGGGAAGAATACGGAAATTGCCCAGAAGGCTTTGGACGTGTTCCGCCACTTTGCAGGAATCAAGGTGCAGGCCGCGACAGTGCAGCCGAAAAGCGAAATCCTAACAGCGATTGGCGTAGGCGAGCCGCACTGATTCCAAATCTTCGACGAGTTTGTTGTAGATTTCCTTGGCGGTTGCCGTTTCGCCGAGTTCCTTGATAAACGATTCGTCCGCGTCGGTTTCGAAGAATACGCGGTTCTCCGGAATTTCCGAAATGGCTTCTTTCGTCGCCTTTTTTTTGAAACTGTCCGCATGCAGCGAGAACATGGCGCCAAGCGGAAGGGCTGCCTTCACAAAGTTTGCGTCCCCGCCGAAACGGTGGAACATCGGTCGCACCAGCTTGACGAGCGGCTTTTCCTTGGTTACTGTTTCGAGAACGATGTCCGAGGCTTCTTCCGCTTTCACTTCGGATTCCGGCTTGACCATGGTCCTCTGCTGGATTTCCTTCTCCTTCCTGGTCATGTCCTTGAAGCCAGCTTCTTTCAAAAGCTTGAGGATGCGGCCGTAGTCGCCGACGCAGTGAATTTGCAGGTCGCGCTCCAGTTCCAGGGCGAGTTTAGCCTGAGCGACAAAAATACGCTCCTGCGCTTCTCCTTCGCCGTAGCCGGGGAATCGCTTGTCGAGCCCAGCCTCGCCGACTTGCGCCGTGGGAAAAATCTCAAGATATTTTCGCAATTCCATAACATCGGAATCATTCACTTGTGCTGCAATTTGCGGGTGAATCCCGAATGATGCCCGATTTTTCATATCGGAACCGAATTGTCGCACGTGTATTAGCTTTTCCCATTCCCAGGGTTCGCATGCAATGGCGATAAAACTGTATCCGTGGTCGGACATCCACTGAATAAGTTCTTCAGCATGAGGAAGGCGAGCGAGATGAATATGGAAATCGAACATAATAAACTTATTTTTTGTTTAAAATATAAAGAAAAAAATGCTTTTGTAATAAAAAAACTTGTTTTTTATTTAAAAAAAGCCTAGTTTATGGGGGCTGATTTTCAACATTTACAAGAATTAAATCAATAGAAAGGAGTTCTTATGCGTGATTTGCTGGAGAAAGCTTTGGAAAAAGGTTTAAGTGTCACTTTTTCGAATGAAAACGGGTATTCCGTGATTCGAATCACCAAGGATGGCGAAACCGTTGCCAGTTGCAGTCTCGGCGCTGCAAATTTCCGCGCGACTGTCGAAGAATCCCTCCAGTCTCTTCTGCTGGATTTGGAACGCAAGGGACTTTAAACATTTTTTTGAATATTAAAAAAGAGACCTCCCATACGGGGGTCTTTTCTGTTTAAAAGGCGTCTAGAATATTCGATGAGTAGAGCCGATTTGCTTGATGTATGTTGAATCTACATCGTTTTTATGAGCAAGCTCGCTCCATGATTGAACCGCATTTTGGACATCGCCAAGAATTTTTTTGTAACGTCCTTGCTTCAAACCTGTAAATTTTGCCACGCTTTTGAAATCGTCCAGCGAAAAGTTGTCTCGCTTACCATTGAAAGATAGCTGATGTGCTCCTGTCCACGCTCCACCTGGATTATAGGCGTACGTCATGTCGAAGGCGGGGGCCAAGCTCCATTCTCCACGCTTGTTCATCAAAAAGCCGATGTTCTTCGCGTGGTCGTCCTGATTCCTCGCGCAAATGTTAAAAACGGCTCTGCGGTACATTTGTTCCAGTGCATCGTAGTCAAGGCCAAGCTGCTTGATGACCGCGATCGCCTGTTCGTAACTATAGGCTCCCGCCATGTTGAAATCGTAGTGGGCGAGTGCGCAGAGGGACTGGTAATGCAGTTTCTTTCCACCGGCAAGTCGATCGAAACGCCGTGTCATAAAGTGTCTATGTCCCGCTTTTTCAAGTAGACGGCATTCTGACATTTGAATTCCTGCTGCGAGTGCCATTTGGTAATAGGTATATTCGATGGGGCCGTAGCCTTGAATATCGGCAGATTCCTTGTCGCTATTGTTTTGTACGTCGTCTAACTTTAGAAGCCAATAACTGAAATTTTCAGCATTCGCGACTTGCCCCGAACGGATTTCTCCGCTGGTTTCATCGTAGGCGATGAGAACTTTGGCGCGGGCGCCACCTGCCGATGTGCCTACGCGGAGAATTTGTTCAAAAGTGTTCTTTCGCTCAGCATTATCAGCTGAGACTCGGGCTTTCGGAGTCGTCCCGAATTCTCTCTCATTTTGTTCTGCGATATTTGCTTTGAAATTTCTACGGCTAGATAAAAAGCCTGCCGCAAATTCGCGCAAATTTTCAACATCGAGAACATCGGCATCGGTTGCCGCAGGCCCTTCCATTGGATAAAATTCCAAAGCGCCCATGCCGCGGTTCCCTGTGTAGCAGAGACGTTCCAAAGCCGTAAACGATTCCGGATTGCGACCTTGCTTTACAAGCCATGAGTCAATGAGTTTGTTGCCGAATTTATCTGGAATGGAATCGGCGAAGAGGCCGGGCAGCCCCTTGAACGTTTGCGAAAGCATCGGGAAACTGTAGATTTTCCTGGAAACGGGCATGTGGATTGGGGAGGGTTCCACGCCTGCTCCTATGAAATCCGGTGCGTATTCAAATCGCGCCACGGAATTGCCCTCCTGCATGGAGAGGGCGCCGATGGTTGAGCCCCAGAGTTTGACTTCGACGGCAATCATCGACTCACCTGTTATTTATCTTCTTCCCAGACCCATTTTGCCTTGGGTTCTGCGGCGATACTTGCATAGGGCGGCTTGCTGCCTGCTTCGTTTTTGAAGCCCGTATTCCTTGGCTTGGAGGCGCGCTTGCGCTTGTTCGTCTGCTTGTTTCGCGACATGGCCAAAAGTTCCATAGGACTTGGGCCTTGTTCGGGAAAAATGCTCAGAAACTGTTGGAGAAGTTCGCAGGCGCGGAGGATTTTAACTGCGTTCAGAAGCTGAGTGGACTGTCCTTTTTCGATATGTTCCACGGTGCTTTTGCTGACACCCGCCTTGGCGGCGAGATCTGCTTGCGTCCAGTTGTTGTTCAACCTGAAATTGGTGATTCGTTTGCCGAATTCGACAAGAACAGCTTCGTCGGAAAATGGGGTGTACATGGCGGTTCCTCCTTGAGGTCTAATATAGAATATTTCTGCCTAAAAACACATAAATCTTTAAAATAAACGAAAAATTATAAAAAATACAAATAAATCGTTAGGATTAACGAATTATTAAAAAGTGTTAAAAATCTTTCGTACGCAAAATAAAAAAGCCTGCGCAGCATAAAACCACGCAGACCTTTGTTGTTTGGGAGGGAATCTTATGAATTAATATTCGAAATTGACGCGATAGCGATTACGTTCGGCGTCCTTTACCTGAGCGCCCTTGGCGTTGACCAGACCGCGACGTTCCTTGAACATTCCTGTTTCGGTGCGAATCTGTCGAATGGATTCCTGGGCGCTTGAAGAACTTGCTGGCGGAACAACGCTGCTGCTCGATACCGGCTGCTGAACGCTGCTAGAAGAGACAGGCTGTTGGACGCTGCTGCTTGAAGCAACACTGCTGGAAGATGGGGTGCTGCTGGAGGACTGCGGTGCAGGCTCGCTGTCTTTCGGAACCTGACCATTGAATTGTTCTTGTCCCTTGCGAGTAAGAGCGAGAATCAGCATGCCGTCCTTGGAGTAAATGTTCTTATCGGTGAGGTCAACGCGATTGCCGTCGAAGGTCCAATCGCCCTTGCCCCAGCGGGAGCCGTCAAATGTATCGAAATTGTCGGTCCAGTCCAGCGTGAAATCGCTGCCGTTTTCGCCTTGCCCTGGCGTGTACTTATAAACTTTGACCCAGTTGATGAACTGGAAAATCGGAAGGTCGTTCGGGTTGAACTGTCCGACCCAGCCTGGATCTTCGGAGGACCAGAGGTTGAAACGGAGTCCCTGTGTTCCCGTGAGTTCTGTTGCCTGGCCGCCTTCGGTCTTGCGAACTTCGACGCCATCGACGGTCCAACGGACATAATTTGGAGTCCATTCGAGACCGTATGTGTGGAAAGCCTGTGTTGTAGCGGGATTGACAGAATGATGCTTTTCGCTTGTTTTCTGAGCACCAGCCTTGCCGGTAATGATGTTGGATTGGAAACTGCCGGGGTTCTTGCCCAAGACTTCGATATCCACTTCCACCCAAGGTCTTCCATCTGCGATTTCAGAACCATTCTGGTAAAGGAACATGGAACTGACCGTTCCTGAAACAGCTGCCATTTGCATGCGTGCTTCGAATTTTCCGTATTGGACTTCGTTGAGCATGTAAAGTTCTGCTCCAGAATAATCTTTAGCACATGCCATAGAAACCGCCATTAAGCCGATTGTTAATGTTTCTTTTAAGTTCATTAAAGGCCTCCACGCCTATTTTTAAAAGCAACCAAACATCCCATACATCGGTCGTGGAATCCCATACACCACTTTGTTCTCCACGGATTGCCTCACATCCCATAGCAATTCTTACCAACGACAATAATTTAGGATTTGGCGGTATTGAATACAACGCTTCTAGAGCGTAAACGAATAAAAAATGTATCGTCTGTATCCTTTTGCTGAAAAATTTCGGTCAATATCGGTGTCGCTAAATCAGCGAAATTGTATTTACGTTTTTCCGGCTAGTGAAAAACTTTTTGTGCAAAAAAATTTATTTGAGAGCTTGCTTTTCTTTTTCAAAGGATTCCGTCTTGATCCAGGCTTCGGCGGGAGCGGCCTTTGTGGCGGTACTTTTTACATTGTGCATGACGAGTCGTCACTACAGCCAGCGATGAAAAGCGTGGCCAGGAAGAGTGAAGAAAAGAATGTTTTTTTCATTTGATTTGAGACTCCTGTGTCGATGTGGCGGGAAAAGTCCTCATTTGCAAAAAAATTTTTTTACAAGAGAATGCCTAAATTTAAGACTGTATCATAAAGAGACGCTTCGCCGCCAAAATTTTTCCTGTACGCCGACAACAGTCTACAGCCACTTTTCCTTGACATCTTTCTATAAAATGAGTATATTTTTGTGCAGTAGTACATTTGTGCATTAATTGACGGTTTTAGATGGATTTGATGCAAAAGTTGAAAATCTTGGGCGAAGCGGCGAAATACGATGTTTCGTGTTCATCGAGCGGTTCGAATCGGCGCGCACCGAAAGACGGGCTTGGCTGCGGATTCAATGCGGGAATTTGCCACACGTGGTCGGCGGACGGCCGCTGCATCTCGCTTTTGAAGGTCCTGTTCAGTAACGCCTGCAAATACGATTGCGCCTATTGCGTCAACCGTCGCAGTAACGATGTGCCTCGGGCGACTTTTACGCCGAAGGAGCTGGTGAACTTGACCCTGGAATTTTACCGTCGCAACTACATCGAAGGTCTGTTTCTGAGTTCCGCTGTCATCGGAAATCCCGACTACACAATGGAACTGCTCATCAAAGTCGCGAAGGAGCTGCGCCTTGTGCATCGCTTTGGCGGCTATATTCATTTGAAGGCGATTCCCGGCGCGAGTTCGCATTTGCTTTTCGAGGCGGGGCTATATGCGGACAGGAGCAGCGTCAATATTGAAATTCCGTCGGACAAGGCGCTACAGTATCTCGCTCCCGAAAAGAATTACGATTCCATCTACAGGCCGATGAACTTTTTTGCCGAAAAGAAGATTGCGTACAAGGCGGACAAGTCCAAATATGCGCCGAGGTTTCTGCCGGCGGGGCAGAGCACGCAGATGATTGTCGGCGCTTCGGGGGAGTCCGATTTGCAGATTCTTTCGCTTTCGGCGGGTTTTTACAAGCGACAGCAGATGAAACGCGTCTATTTTTCGGGATACGTCCCGATTAACGCGGATAAGCGGCTTCCGGTGCTTTCGACAAAGCCGCCGCTGCTTCGGGAACACAGGCTTTACCAGGCGGACTGGCTGATGCGTTTTTACAAGTTCAATTACGATGAAATTCTGGACGAGAAGAACCCGAATCTGGATCCGGATTTGGACCCGAAGGTGGTGTGGGCTCTGAGGCATCCTGAATTTTTCCCGGTGGATTTGCAGAATGCCGATTACGAGATGATTCTCCGCGTTCCAGGAATTGGCGTCAAGTCGGCTAATCTCATTGTGAGTGGCCGCCGCTACTCGAAAATCCGGCTGGAGACGCTCAAGAAGATGGGCGTCGTGTTGAAACGTGCAAAATATTTTATCTGTAATTCGGAGATTCCATCGGCGCTTCACAAGATTTACCCGGAAATGCTGAGGCCGCTCTTGCTTACGAGGCGACCAAGCGACCAACTGGACTTGTTTGAAAATGTGCAGCCGCAGCTGACGTATGCACAGGGGTAGCGTGATGCTTTCGATACAGTACGACGGGACTTTTGACGGATTTCTGAGCGCCGTCTTCGAAATTTACAGGCAGAAGCTGGATGTGGGTGAGTTCGTGCCGGAACGCACATACGAGAGCGACGATGCTCAAAGTATGCAACTGTTTTCACAGCTGTTTCATGTGGAAACCTGCGCCGATAACGCAAACCGCATCAAGCGCGCCATCGTCAAGGCGTCAAGCGAAAATGTGCTGAATCTCTTGCAGGCGGCTTTCCGCTCCGAGTCGGCGGGCATCGAGACGCTGCTGCTAGCCTATTTGCGAAAGCTGTTTCTCGGGCTTCCGAATTACGGCAAGGACGTGACATCCCCGGAGATGCTTCCGCTGTTTAAAATAGCGAAGTCGGTGCTGGGGGAGATGCATAATTTGCTTGGCATGGTGCGTTTCAACAAGGCACCGGATGGTTCCTACATCGCAGAAATCGAGCCGAAATATAATGTCGTGGATATGCTCAAAGGGCATTTCTGTTCGCGGATGCGCAACTTGCGCTGGGCGATTCTCGATGTAAAGCGCGGTCACGGCGTCTTTTACGATGGTTGTCGCGCGACGGATGTGGAAATTCCTGCGGATGGAAGTGTTTCGCGGCATCTGCATAACGTTGCACCGCCAGATGAATTTACGCGGATGTGGAAGTCCTATTACGATGCCATGGCCATCAAGGAGCGATTGAACCCGAAACTTCTGAAGCGGTGCCTGCCCGTCCGCTACTGGAAACATCTGCCCGAAAGAAGTGGCATTCCCGGAAATTTCCAGAGCCGTTGAATTTTGTAACTATAAAACGAAATCAAACAACTAAAAATGACACAGTTTGAGTTACACTTCCATTTTTTTACAGCCCAAAATCTCACATTCCCAGCGAAGATCTTTCTAAGGCTGAATGTTGTCCTTGTATCTAAAGCCCAACTTTCCTAAACGCGCGAAATCCTCCAAAAAATTTCACCCTCCCCGCGTTCCCACTTCCTACAGTCTACTTCCTACTTGACAGCGGCTTTTTTCACTGTTCACTCTTCACTATTTTTGTTTTATCGGAATTTTATTCTATATTTATTTGCGTGTTTGAGTAGTTATTATTCCGATAAAGAGGGTGTTTATGTCCGAAATTTCTCCGACCTACGATTCTAAAGAAGTTTTCTACATGTCTGTGGGGGAGGCGGCGAGTCTTTGGCATTTGAGCGATCGCCGTGTCCGCTATCTTTGCGAGCAGGGAAAAATTGATGGCGTCACCCGTGTGGGGCGCAGTTACAAGATTCCCAAGGGGGCCATCAAGCCGCTGGATGGGCGCGAAAGTCGCTGGTTTGAGATTCCTGAGCAGTTCCACGAAATGTTCTTGCGCGTGGATTCGGAAAAACGCGAATTGGACCGTCGTCGTCCTTTGACGCCTGGTGAACTTGCCCGTCTGCGTGACGATTTTACCATCAACTACACCTACAATTCCAACGCTATCGAGGGGAACACTTTGACGCTTTCCGAGACGCGCTTGGTTCTTGAGGGTGTCACAATCGATCAAAAGCCACTGAACGACCATTTGGAAGCGGTTGGCCACCGCGATGCGTTCCAATACATGCTGACGCTCGTTTCCGAAGACAACCCGTTGACGGAGCACATCATCAAGGAGCTGCATTCACTGGTCCTGATGGGCAGGCCCATGGACAAGGGCGTTTACCGCCGCATTCCGGTGATGATCTCGGGGGCGACGCACACGCCTCCGCAGCCGTACCTGGTGCAACCAAAAATGGAACAATTACTAACCGAATTTACAGAATCCAAGTCACATATCCATCCGTTGCAGCGTATTGCAAAATTTCATCTGGATTTTGAAGGGATTCATCCGTTTATCGATGGTAATGGCCGCACAGGACGCTTGCTTTTGAACTTCGCATTAATGCGTGCGGGGTATTTGCCTATTGATATCAAGTTTACGGATCGCCGTCGCTACTACGCCGCATTCGAGGCTTACTATGCCCAGGGCGATATCGCACCGATGGTCGAACTTGTAACAGGCTACGAGGACGAAGCGCTCAAGGAACGCCTTGCTATTTTGACATTATGAGTAGAAAATTACAAATTTCGCAAATTTTTATTTACGTTTGAATAAAATAAATCTATAATCATTATGTAATGTTTATGTCTACTCTTTTGAGTAGAATGGAGTGCTTTATGAAAAAAATTTTATTGATGAGTCTCGCCGCATTTGCATTTACAGCGCAAGCTGCGGAACGTTACAAAGACCGCATGTTCAGTGTTGATGTTCAAAAAGATGTCGTTTATTCGAAGGACACTAAGTTCATGGATGAATCCAGCAACCATGATCTTATGAATTCTTTTGGAAGCATTGGCGCCATGCTTGGTATAGAAATTCCGACAATCCATTTCTTTAAAGATGAAAATGCGCAGACTGATACAAAGATGCTCATGGATGTTTATACTCCTCAAAAAGATAATGAAAAAGATAGGGCGGTCGTGCTTGTTGTTCATGGGGGAGCATTCTTGTCGGGAGCGAAGGATGACTACGAACAGATATCGATACAATATTGCGATTCGCTTGCGGCTCGCGGATTTGTTACGGCTTCGGTCAGTTATCGTTTAGGAACCCTTTTGAATGTCATTGAAGGTGTTAAGGATACGCTGCGTGTGGATAGTGCTGCATTTGCGAGAACCGTATATCGAGGAGCCCAAGACATCGGTGCTGCAGTTCGCTACTTCAGAAAGAATGCCGATAAGCTAGGCATTGACCCCAATAAGATTTTTGTGATGGGCAACAGTAGCGGTGGTATTATTGCTTTGGAAAATCTGTATGCCAAGTCCAAAAAAGATTTTCCGTCGTACATGAACGATTCCAAAGCGTATTTGGGCGAGCTAGATGAATTTGGCGAACAGGGTGTTTCTTCGACGGCCAATGCGGTAGTCTCGCTTTGGGGGGCTGTCCACGATAAGAAACTCGTTGAAAATTCCAATAGTCCAGTGCTATTGGTACATGGCAAGGGGGATCCGACTGTTCCTTTTAAAGCAGATCGTCCTCTCAAAGATCCAAAGGCGTTGCTGATGAATCAAATTCCTAAGGAATATTCTTCCATGGCGTCGCTCTTTATGAATGCGTATGTATTTGATTTTCAACCGCCTATGATGTATGGTAGCTTTGTCGTCGATTCTATTTTGAAAAAAAGAAATGTGGAACACGAAACGTACTTTGTCGAGGAAGCTGTACATGAAGTTTACGACGTTAGTGAATACACTGATATTGTACAAAGTAAGGTTTTCGATTTTCTCTACAAACAAGCTATATCCACAGTGAATACAACGATTTTGCCTGCATCCAGAGCTTTTGCCAAGGCGAACGATATTCTCATGGGAGCCGACAACAGGAACTTTACGTATATAGGGCAAAAAGACGGTGCTTATGAAATCTGCGACTTGCGCGGAAGAACGCTTCTCTCTGGCCAGATTTCGGCAGGCGACGTGGTTGACATGAGCGCTTTGCGTAATGGAGTCTACGTATTAAGCGTTCATGGTACAAGAGTTATGCGTTTTGCGATAAGCAAGTAATTTTTCAACTCCATATAAAAAAGGCAGCGCTCAGAGCGTTGCCTTTTAAGTTTTACGATGAAGTCGTGTAGAAGTTATAAATTATAAATTATGAGTTATAAGATTTTAGTTAGGCGCTTCGCGCATTTACAAATCCCTGCGCCAATGGCGCCAAATGTTCTCTCGTAATTTATAATTCGTAATTCATAACTAAATCCTACTTTTCGAAGTATTCCTTCGCCTTGGCGATAACGTCTTCGACTTTTACCATGGAGAATTCCTTTTCGCTTCTGAACTTCCATTCGACTTCGCCGTTCGCGAGGCCCTTCTTGCCGATGGCGATGCGGACCGGGGAACCCCAGAGGTCGGCGTCCTTGAATTTTACGCCCGGGCGTTCGTCGCGGTCGTCCACGAGTACGTCGATACCGGCGGCTTCGAGTTCACTCTCGAACTTTTCGGCGAGTTCCATGAGTTCGGCTTCCTTGCCAATCGGGACGATTTCCACCTGGAACGGCGCGATGGACTTGGGCCAAATCGGTCCGAAGTCATCGTGGCTGTTTTCCACGACGCTTGCCATGAGGCGGCCGACCCCGATGCCGTAGCAACCCATGATGGCGGGAGCTGTGGTCTTTTCAGCGGTGAGGAACTTGGCGCCCATGGATTCAGAGAACTTGGTGCCGAGCTTGAAGATGTTGCCCATTTCGATGCCGCGCGTTTCGGGGAGGAGTTCACCGCAGCAGGGGCACTTGCAGACGGCGCTTGCTTCGGCGATGTCCGCGACTTCGAATTTCGGGAAGTCGCGCTTCGGGTTGCAGTGCTTGAAGTGGAAACCGGCTTCGTTTGCGCCCGTGACGAGGTCGAAGGATTCGGCGATGGCTTCGTCCACAATCACGCGGGTGTCGTGGCTGCCGATGGGGCTTGCAAAGCCAGGAACCATGCCACAAGCTTGGATGAGGCTGTCTTCGGCGGGGTAGAGTTCCTTCGCCTTCAAAAGGTTGTGGAGCTTGATTTCGGAAACTTCGAGGTTGCCCGGCACGACGACCGTGATGAGCTTGCCTTCGAAGTCGAAGAACACGCACTTGGCGGTGG
>JAZLIJ010000227.1:0-9733 GCA_045617325.1 Fibrobacter sp. | reverse complement strand
TGCACGAACTCCAGCTACGAAGATTTGTTCATGGCCGCCAACATGATCAAGCAGGCTCTCGCCAAGGGTCTCTCCCCGAAGTGCCCGCTCCTCATCAACCCGGGTTCCGAACAGGTCCGCTACACCGCCGAACGCGACGGTCTCATCGATTTGTTCAAGCAGTTTGGCGCCACCATCATGACGAACGCCTGCGGCCCTTGCATTGGCCGTTGGGACCGTGCCGGTGCCGACAAGAAGGAACTCAACACTATCGTTCATTCCTTCAACCGCAACTTTGCAAAGCGCGCCGACGGTAACCCGAATACGCACGCATTCGTCGCCTCCCCGCTCATGGCCGTGATTGCAGCCCTCAGCGGCGACATCCGCTTCAACCCGATGACCGACACCCTCGTCAACAACGAAGGCAAGGCCGTGAAGCTCGATCCGCCGGAACAGTGCGAACTCCCGCCGAAGGGCTTCGAAGTGAAGGACGCCGGCTACCAGGCTCCTGCCGCCGACGGTTCCTCCATCATCGTGACCATCAACCCGGAAAGCAAGCGCCTCCAGGCTCTCGCTCCGTTCGCTGCATGGGACGGTAACGACATCATGGGTGCCCCGATCCTCATCAAGGCGAAGGGCAAGTGCACCACCGACCACATTTCCATGGCTGGCCCGTGGCTCAACTACCGCGGTCATCTGGAAAACATTTCGAACAACATGCTCATCGGCGCCGTGAACGCATTCAACGGCGAAACGAACAAGGTAATGTGCCAGTGCGGCAGCTACAAGGAAGTCCCGGAACTTGCCAAGATTTACAAGAGCAAGGGAACAGGTTCCATCGTCATCGGCGACGAAAACTATGGCGAAGGCTCCAGCCGCGAACATGCAGCCATGGAACCGCGCTTCCTCGGCGTGAAGGCCGTGATCGTGAAGAGCTTCGCCCGCATTCACGAAACGAACCTCAAGAAGCAAGGCATGCTTGCCCTCACGTTCGCAAATCCCCAAGACTACGACAAGATTCAGGAACAGGATGTGTTCGATATCGTGGGCCTCACCGAATTCGCTCCGGGCAAACCGTTCACGCTCGTCATCCACCACAAGGATGGCTCTAGCGAAAACGTGACGCTCAACCACACCTACAACGAACAGCAGTGGGCATGGTTCAAGGCCGGTTCCGCATTGAACTTGATAAAGACCGCACAGCTCTAATGCTATATAATAAAAGCGATATGAGCTGTGCTCTCGCTTCCACGCCTTGTTAATACAAGGCGTTTGAAGCTCACTTCTGCGCCGCCGCCAAGTAAGCGAATTACATAGAAACTAAAAGTGCCGTTCCTCGAAAATTCGGGGAGCGGCATTTTTTTAGCGTACCCATAAAATTTACAATTTCAGCGCTATATTCAGATTATATTATAAGCATGAACCATTCATTTGGCAAAATTTCGGGGAGCCTTCTTTTATTAGCGATGCTTGCCGCACCGATTTTCGCTAATGACTTTTGGCATTCTCCACCAAAAAAAGAAACACGCATTGGAGATGGCCTTGGCAATATACTTAGCGGAGGCGGAGATCTCAGCGGCGCAATTATATGGAAAGACAAGTCCTACTTGAAAAATGAAAATGGACCTGATGATATTTTTCAATGTTACGCTCCGGACAGTAGCGGAATCTGTCGTCCAAACGGACACTACGCAAGTACATCGAAGTTGCCTGTCGTTGGAGAAATAAAGCCTCTCGAAAAAGACATCAAATGCCACCGATATAAAGATGAAATCTACATCGCGATTGAAACATCTATTCCCGAACAAACTACCGAATACGAAATTCATTACCCTTCGAAAACAAAATGCTTTAGAAACAGCCAACGTTGTCAAGAATCAATAAGCGATACCGCCAACTTGGAAAAAGAAAAGCCGCAGCACTATTTCTGCAAAAACACAGAGACAACCCAAGAAGGTTGCCGTGTTTCGGAAAAAGGCATCTTATTTACATACAACAAGATGGGAGCCAAATTAAGACGGACTTACGAAGCTTTATTGCTTTATCTTACTTTGAAGACCGAAAATAACGTTTCGAAATTCATGGAAACCATTGAGCAGGAGCATTTACGAGATGAGTTTTACCGAATTACTTTACCATGGAAGTTTAGCGACGACGATGTAAACAAACATATTGAAGCATCAATTCGAAAATCAAAAGGAATGGAATTTTTCGACGCACTTAAAAAGTCGGGCCGTATTAACGCCAATTTTTCTTCGATGCAGGATGTCATAAAAACATGCAGCGAATGGGCTTTTAAGGATTCGAATAAAGTTGGAGGCAAGAAATGAAACTAAAATCATTGATTTTCATTCTGCTTCTAGCCCTTGGCGCAAGCGCATTGCACGCAACTGAAATTTCAGACAAAATTCCAGCTTACTGCATCACCTATCCAACAGACAGCAGCTACGAAATTCACCTCGTCAACCATCCTAATTTTTTTTCGAACAACGATAAAAAATTTGAAATAAAATACGGAAAATTCATCAACTTTCCACGAAATCTGGATTCGCCAATTTATCCAATTAATTTTTACCATTTAAAAAACGCAAAAGAAATTCTCCCCAAATTCTACGGGCAGACATTCCGCGGTAGCCAAAGTAAAACAGAAGAAGAAAAGCACGATGAACAAGAATTCGACGCCTTGCTCCTCGGTACATGCGAAAAGTCCATTCCCGTTGCGCGTTATTGCCTGATGGAGGGGGTGCAACCGGCACTTTACCGCACCGATCTTTTTAAAAACGTCCCTAAGACCTACTTTTTTGACACAGATACACTTTCTGATATAGTTTCAAGCCACACATTCAGATGCAGCGGCACGGCTAGAATGAGCAACACCACCGAATGGGACTTTGCAAAAATAGGCAAGTTCGCATTGAACGCTTTTACAGATGAAGACTCCTGTCATGGTCAAAGCATGTGGTTTACACTCATTGAAGCTTTTGTTCCTAAATATATTGACTTTTCTTCAGACACTTCTTTCAAGGTAACAACGAGGCTGCTAAGGGAATTCTATGGCAAAAACATTCCGATTACCTGGGATCTCTCCATGGAATGCGGATTTGAAAAAATTCAAAAGCACATTGAATACGAAATACGGTTCACCGGGAAATGTCCATTACAAATAAATTCAAATAAGAATAAAACAGTCCAAGAAATTCCATGGCGAATAATTTTAGTAGACATTCACGGACGCCACAAAGACCCATACGACAAATGTTTCGCAAGGACGGTACATCAATGATACGACACATGAGTTCCGCCTTCGTAGCCATTATTTTTTTCGGGTTCCTTGCGAATTTCGCATGGGGAAAATCGCCTATTCGTTTCTGCGCCTCGTTTGAAGACGCTGAGCATTACAGACTTTTACTTCTTGACGATTCAGCATCGATTTCCAAGGCAAAATCCGAAAAGCTCTATATACCTGATTCCGTTTACTGCGAAAACCCATTCTGGGAGCATTCCCTTTGGCCAAGTTTTGAAGGCGACAAGCGGACCAAATTTTCACGTCTCAACTACGACATCGGAAATCCAAGCGATTTGGACAAAACATGCAAAGAAAAAAATCTAGGTAAAGAAACTCCGCTCATCAAAACAAGCGTTCCAAAACTGGAATGGAAACTTAGCAATATAGACGCTTCGCTATACAAAAGAGATTCCGCCGAAAATTTCGTCAGCCAATTTTACAACCAGATTTTTACCGGTTATTGGATGGCAGACCTGGTCTGCATCTGTCCGCATTTCGAAATGGCGCACCAATCAAAAGATTTCAAAGCCAAACTCGTCGGGAAATGCGATTCCAGCTTTAAGAAAGAGCGCAGAGTTATTCCCGAGGACTACAGGCGCATCACAAACGATACTCAACAATACAAAGAAGAACCCGTCAAAAGACTGCAAAATCCGGATTGGACACCTTGTTACGAAAAAGACTACTGGAGTGGTGGTTGTAAAATTGTCAACTACGCAAGCAAAAAGACGCTTCCCGTTCATGGTAAAATTGCAGGAACAGACGAAAGTCTAGAATGTTTCAAAGTCAACGACAAATACTATCTGAACTTTGCCTCGAACATACAGAAAATCTCCTATAAAAATTGGAGTGAAAGCTATCAGGAATTTCATTGTTACACAGACAGCCTCCACTGCGACAACGAGAGCGACAGCCCCTCAATCACAAAGCCGTTCTACAAATGCGATGAATTCAATTTCAAGGAAGGAGGCTGCGAAACAGTTTATCACGGAATTGATTTTATTGTTGACGAAAATTTCCACTATGACGGATGGAATCACAAAGGAATGCTTTACTTTTTCGAGCAAAAAACAACAGACGATATATACAAATTCCTAGACGAGACATTCCGAATATACTTATCGCCCAATGAAGATTTTCGCGAAATCCTTCCAGAGGGAATTTTAGGAAAAGAAATCATCCGCATAGGAGATGACGCCGCACAAAAAACCACCGGCATGTTCTTCTACGAAGGTGCCACAAAAGTTCATTACGAAAAGTTCGACAAGCCGAAATTCAAGTCGCTCAAGGATGCTATGCAGCATTGCAAGGAGCAATGGAATATGTAAAAACGAAAGGCACAAAAACTACTTTCCGTTATAGCGTTCCATGCACTTTTCAAGACCAAATTTAAAGTAGCATTCTACAAGCGCAGGGACTTTCGCAATAGCCTCATCGAACTTCGGACGATCTTCGGGAGGAAACTTCGCCAGAACCCAGTTGCTGAGGTCAAACTTCGGAGGACACTTGCCTACACCAAAGCGGATGCGCGGGAACTTGTCACCTACGTGCTCAATGATGTTGCGGAGTCCGTTCTGACCGCCGTGACTACCGTTCGCACGACAGCGAATGCGTCCTACATCCAAATTAATGTCATCGCTAAAAACTAGCAGATGGTCCACCTTGATTTTGTACCAGGTCATGAGCGCCTGCACGGCTTCGCCAGAGAGGTTCATGTACGTCTGCGGCTTTGCAAGGATGCAATCCTCCCCCGCAATATTTACCTTCATGGTAAGCGCCTTGTGTTCTTCTTTCCACCCCTTGCTTGAATCGGCAAGTTTTTCTACCGCCATGAAACCGGCGTTGTGATGCGTATTGGAATACTGTGTTCCAGGATTTCCGAGACCGACGATGAGATACATAAAGATTCTTTGCGGATCAATGCCGCTTGTTAAATGTTCGTCTTACGACGATTTTCTAACGTTCAAATTTAGCAATATTCAGACATTCCACAAAAAAACAACCGCCAGCCTAAAGCTAGCGGTCGTTATTAGGAGCAAAATTCGATTAACGAACTGCAACGCTGTGCATGATTGCGCCCTGCTTCACCAGATAGACACCAGCCTTCTGGAAGCGAGACTTCAGGACATCATTCATGGAACTACCAGCGGCCAATTCTGCGGAACCGAGGAACTTGCCCTGCATATCGAACACCTGGAAGGTACCTTCGGTGATTTTATGCATCGAGATAACATTACTGATAGCATCCGTAGAACTAGATGCAGGAACTTCGCTTGCACTAGAAGACGGGACCGGATCAGTTCCAGTTTCGGAACCCGGTTCAGCAGTGGTGAAGACCAGCTTGACGTCACTAATCTTGACGGCACCTGTAACTTGTCCCAAATTGAAGGCAAACTGAGCGGCATCATCAGAATCTTCTTCCATAGCAAAGATAAATGTGTATTCCTTTTCCGTAGTGGTGATGTCAAATTCCTTAGTGGCGTATGCACCCCAGGGGTCTACGGACTGTTGGAAAGAAGCTTCAATCTTGCGATCTACATCAGCGCTAGCCTTAAAGGACAACTTGTACTTCATGCCCTTATCAAGAGCCACATTGTACTGAACAAGCTGCGGCTGGTAAGTTTCCTTACCAATAGTGGTAACGTCAACCGTAGCCGTGCCACCAGCGACAGAAGTCTTTGCGGCAGAGTTACCCCAGTTTGTACCCTGACCCAGGAACCAAGATGCATCTTGGCTTGTAGAAATTACGTTGCTGCTCGGGAAATTACCATCCTTAAAAAGGTTCACTGTGGTTTCGCCGACCAATTCAAACTTGGCGACAACAGACTTTTCCTTGTCCATGGTTACAGAAATGGTTTCGGTAGAGCCGGTAACATCACCTTCCCAACCCACAAACTTCCAGCCTTCGTTGGCTTTGGCGGTGAGCTGTACAGCTGTTTTTGGAGCATAATAGTTAGCGCTGGGGCTCTTTGTCACAGTACCTGCAGCAGCCGGGGATGCAGTTACATTGAGGCCAAGTTCATCGGCACTGCCACCGATTTTCAGCAGGTTCTTCTTAACGGTAGCACGACCATTTGCATTGCCACCTTGTCCGGTATAGGATTCAATTTTCATGGAAGCGACTTCATACAGTCTACCCATCTTCATACCCGCTTTAGCCCATTCGCTGAAGTGCTTGGAAATAGAAATGGTACCCTTGGTGCGATGCTGGCTCGTATTTCTCGGGATGGACCAATATTGCTTAAAGGTGCTGGTCCCCGAAAGAGAAGGTTGATTAATACGGTCGGTAGTATAGAAATCGTAATCAATACCATCGATAGTTGCAGAACCCTTCTTTTGACCGCCCTGGGTAGGATTGTAGCTTCCGCGATCCTGGATAATGTAGTATTCAATTTCATTGGTGAAGCCACTGGGTTTGTCCTGGTCGTCGAAATAGCCCCAACCATAGACACTGACATACTTCACGTTGTCGGTGGAGCTCCATTCCACTTCAAATTCGGAGGTAATATTACCCACATTCTGTACGGTGACAGTGGAGTTAGACCCCCAACGCTTTCCGGAACGGGCCAACATGTTGATAGTTCCTCTCCATTCAACGGAGAAAGTACCACCATTTTCGGTGCTTGGGTTAAGCGTCATAGTTGCGGAACCGGCGCCATCCTGGCTCCAAAGTTCGTAATCATAGCCACCGGCGCTACCCATTTGCTGGGATTTTCCACCAGAGCAGGTATAGGTCTGCCCCCAGGAAATGGATGACGAAATTGCCGCTACGGCAAAGGCTGTTGTTAAAATTTTTTTGATACTCATACTTTTCCTTATCAAAGGGTTATCTATATTCCCTTCCAATCTATACTATTCTACATAAGTTATTAAGCACTACTGGAGCAATTCCGTTGTTGTCTTTTACAACTGCTACAACAGGTAAAACATCCCCTTTTTTGGCAATTTCAAAAAAAATCTCATTTTTTAGACAACCAATAAAAACATTCTTTTATAAAGCAAAAACCCCGCTGCAACAGAATGCAGCAGGGATCAATGTTTTGAAGTTGACCTAGAATAAACTACAGTTTATCCTATTGTTCTTCGCTTTCGCCAGGAATGCCGATATGCTGTTCGGGCTTGTCATCCTTCACCACGGAATCATCGTCAACTTCGACGCCTTGCACATGGTCGAACGTTTCCTTCGCCTCGGCGCTGTCCTGTTCGATATCCTCGACGCTCGGAAGCGCCGTAGCATCCTGCACCAAGTCGCCATCGCGGAGGGAAATCGCCTTGACACCTTGAGCGTTACGGCCCGTAATGCGAATATCAGCAGCCTTGATGCGGATGACCTGACCTTCCCTACTGGTGATAATCAAGTCGTAATCGTCGGCGACGCTTTCGACAAATACGGCAGAGCCAATCTTGTCGGTAACGTTCAAGTTGCGGACGCCCTTGCTGCCACGGCGTGTGATGCGGTAAGTCCCCGGCTCGGAGCGCTTGCCATAGCCCTTTTCGGTAATGGTCAGAATCTTGTTGCCAGCCTTGAGCCACAAAAGCGAAATGACCTCGTCGCCTTCGGCAAGCGTCACGCCCTTCACGCCGCGAGTACCGCGGCCCATGGAGCGGAGGCAGGTAATCGGGAACGTGACCGCCTGGCCATTCTTCGTCGCAAGCATGAGAAGGTCCTTCGGAATCGGACGGCCAGCCAAATCCTCGGCGTCGCCTTCTTCGGACTCTTCTGCAACCTGGGCTTCAGCCGCTTCTGCAGAATCATCTTCGGATGCATCGGCCGCTTCGCTTGCGGCGAATTCCTCGGCGCTCATGCCCACGAGCTGCACCTTCACCAGTTCATCATCTTCATCCAGCGTAATGGCATTCACGCCGGCCTTGCGCGGACGGCTGAACAGGGTCAAGTCCATCTTGTTGATGACGCCCTTCTTTGTCGCAAACACCAGGCAGAAGTAACCACCGAACTTGCGCACAGGCACAATCGCCTGCACCTTTTCGCCTTCGGTAAGACTGATGAAGTTGACAATCGGGCGGCCCTTGCCGTTGCGGGTACCTTCCGGCAAGCGGTAGACCTTCGTCCAGTAAGCACGTCCCTTGTTCGTGAACACGAGAAGATAACTGTGCGTGCTAGCCGTAAAGATTTGTTCGACGTTGTCCTCTTCCTTGAGGCCGGCACCGATGATGCCCTTGCCTCCGCGGTTCTGCGCCTTGAAGGTGTCAATCGGCAAGCGGCGAATGTAGCCTTCCTTGCTGAGCGTAATCACCTGTTCTTCTTCGGCAATCAAGTCCTCGTCGTCACTATCGTCGATAGCTTCGCCAATCGTCGTGCGGCGTTCGTCGCCATACTTGTCAACGATAGCGTCAAGTCTCTGGAGCATGATAGCAACGCGGCGTTCCCGTTTTTCGAGAATGTCCTTCAAGTCGGCAATAGTCGTCACAAGTTCATTGTACTCGGCCTCGAGCTTGTTGACATTCAGATGCGTGAGCTGCCCGAGACGCATATCCACAATCGCCTGCGACTGGATTTCGTCGAGAGCGAAACGTTCCTGCAAGGCGAGTTTCGCCGCATCCTGGGATTCGCTTGCGCGGATGATGCGGACCACTTCGTCGATGTTCTGCGTTGCAATGCGGAGGCCTTCGATGATGTGGAGGCGCGCTTCGGCTTTTTTCAAGTCGAACTGTGTCGCACGCGTAATCACGTCGAGGCGGTGGTCGATGTAGACCTGCAAAAGTTCCTTGAGCGTAAGGACCTTCGGCAAGTTGTTCACAAGCGCCAGATTGTAGATGCTGAACGTGGTCTGCAACTGCGTGTACTTGAACAAATTATTAAGAACAACTTCACCCACAGCATCACGGCGAAGTTCAATCACAATGCGAATGTCGCGGCTGGATTCATCGCGGATATCGGTAATGCCGTCGACACGCTTTTCGCGGACGAGTTCCGCAATCTTCTTGCAGAGTTCCGCCTTGTTCACCATGTACGGAATTTCTGTAACGATGATGCGCGGCTTGCCCTTGGAATCCGTCTCGATTTCGGTGCGGGCGCGAACGCGAACGCGGCCATGACCGGTGAGGTAGGCTTCGCGGATGCCGGAGCGACCGCAGACAATAGCGCCGGTCGGGAAGTCAGGGCCCTTCACATACTGCATCAGGTCTTCGCCAGTCACATCCGGATTCTCGGCCAAGGCGTGGATAGCGGCGCTCACTTCGCGCAAGTTGTGCGGAGCCATGTTGGTCGCCATACCGACAGCGATACCAGAAGTTCCGTTCACAATCATGTTCGGAAGCGCGGACGGAAGCACCAGCGGTTCTTCCAACGATTCATCGTAGTTCGGTCCCATGTCCACGGTATCTTTTTCAAGATCTTCGAGCATGAGTGCGCCGAGGTTGTTCATCTTCGCTTCGGTGTAACGCATAGCGGCAGCGCCATCGCCATCGATGGAGCCGAAGTTACCCTGGCCAAACACCAGCGGATAA
>JAZLIJ010000226.1:0-1673 GCA_045617325.1 Fibrobacter sp. | reverse complement strand
TACACCGGGAATTCCGTATACCTCTCCGACTCTCAAGAAGGACAGTTTCAAATGCAATTCACGAGTTGGGCCCGTGGTTTTCACATCTGACTTGCTCTCCCGCCTACACACCCTTTACACCCAGTAATTCCGGACAACGCTCGCTCCCTACGTATTACCGCGGCTGCTGGCACGTAGTTAGCCGTGGCTTCCTCTTCAGGTACCGTCTTTTTTCGTCCCTGTTGACAAAAGTTTACAATCCGAAGATCTTCTTCCTTCACGCGGCGTCGCTGGGTCAGGCTTTCGCCCATTGCCCAATATTCCCCACTGCTGCCTCCCGTAGGAGTCTGGACCGTTTCTCAGTTCCAATGTGGCCGTTCAACCTCTCAGTCCGGCTACCGATCGTCGGCTTGGTGAGCCGTTGCCCCACCAACTACCTAATCGGACGTGAGCCCATCTTTCAGCGGATCGCTCCTTTGTCGGCTGTACCATGCGGTACTACCGTCTCATGCGGTATTAGCACAAGTTTCCCTGTGTTATCCCCCTCTGAAAGGCAGGTTGCTCACGCATTACTCACCCGTCCGCCACTGACTTGTCAAGAGCAAGCTCTTGACTCGTCCGTTCGACTTGAATGTGTTAAGCACGCCGCCAGCGTTCATCCTGAGCCAGGATCAAACTCTCCAGTAAATTTTCAAACGGACACTCTTCCGCGCCCGTTTACTTCACTTTGAGTCTGTCTTTAGCTTTTCGCAAATTACTTTAAAAAAAGGAATTGTCGAGATCTGATTTTCGTTCTTTGTACTAAATCATTTCTTCGTGTTGTTCAATTTTCAATGTCCGCCGCTCTCACGGGGAGAGCTTGCCTAGTATATCCCTTTTTCTCCCTCTTGTCAATACTTTTTACGAAAAAAACAAAAAAAGTTTTCTTCCATTATTATATGCTCCCGAAAAACGCTTCATTTTTCGTAAAAATAATTGCTTTTTTTGATCTCAACGGCGAGATAAGCTGCCGACGAAATACATATTTCGGCTGAAAACAGCGTTGCGAATATCACAAAAACGGCGGGGCTTTGCTTGTAAATGCTCACAAGTTCCGTAGCATAATAAATAAGTACGGTTCCCAAAACGGCGCCGAATATATCGAAGACAAGCGATATTTTTTTCAAAAATCCTCCGCATATCCCCAAGGCGATGCTTCCCGCGGGAACGATGCAGGTGCAGATCGCCCCGTCAAGCCCGAGCTTTTCACCCGCCGGGATATTCTCTGCGAGAGAATACGAATAGACGCCGACGGCAAAATATATCAGCGACGACAGCACTACGGTCGCTATCCCCAGCAGAACATCTCTTTTTTTCATCTCATCACCTATAAGATATTGTCCGCTTTTCCGCTTTTTTATTCATTTTGTCTTTACTTTTTGCGTCCGGTGTGGTAGAATGGGGGCAGTTATATACGCAGAACATTCGGAAGGTGATACTATGAAAAAGATAACTCCGCGCGTTTTTACGACCGTCATACTGTTGCTCACCGCCGTTGCCCTGACAGTAAGGGCTTTGGGCGCTGTGTTTTTTTATGATTTTCAAAGCGAAGCATATACCGGACCTAAATTCCCGCTTTACACATTCGGCGTGCTTTTGTTTCTCACGGTTCCCGTGACAGTAGTGCTCGCAAGGAACGCTTTTATCGGAAAAAA
>JAZLIJ010000225.1:0-13151 GCA_045617325.1 Fibrobacter sp. | reverse complement strand
CTCGCTCATTTCTATATCCGAGTCGAAGCAGCGGACGCCAAAGGCGTCAACCACTAACCACTGTCTACTTTCTTCCGCAGATTTAACGCAGCATCTAATGCACCCCGTCCTCGTTTGCGGAGGGCTTTTCGTTGTACCATTGCTGAATTTTTTCGCGGGCGGCATCGTCAAAGGCGTCGCGGTCCTTGAGGATGTGCTCGGCGCGTTCAAGCGTTTGCGAGATGAGTTCTTGGTCTGCTATCCAGTCGAACCAGCGGAATACCCAGGTGCCGCTCTGCTCGTTGCCTTCGAGGTTCCCGGCGCCACGGTTCTTGAGGTCTAGTTCTGCGATTTCGAAGCCGTCCTCGGTGGAGGCGAATTGTGAAAGTCGCTCCGTGCTGGTTTCTGCGGCTTCCCCTTCGGGGAGCATCAAGAAGCACCATGCTTCCTGGTTTCCGCGTCCGACGCGTCCGCGCAGCTGGTGCAACTGGGCGAGCCCGAAGCGGTCGGGCTGGTCGATGACCATGAGGTTTGCCGCGGGTACGTTCACGCCCACTTCGATGACGGTTGTCGCGACGAGAATTTGCACATCGCCTGCGGAAAACTGCTTGAGAATTTCATCCCTTTCGGATTCGTCCATTTGGCCGTGGACGCCTGCGACTTTCAGCTTTGCGATATTTGCGTCTGTGCGGCCGATTCCTGCGACAAATGCGCGAAGTTCCTCTACGATTTCATCGACACTGCGTGCGTTCCCTTCTTCGTCTGTTCCGACGCGGCTCGCAATCCAATAGCAGAGGTTTCCGCCAGAGGCCTCCTTGCAGATAAATTGCTTCATTGATTCGCGTTTTGCCGTATTGACTAGGCGTGTCTTGATGGGCTTGCGTCCGGCGGGCTTCTCCTTGATGCTGATGACTTTCAAGTCTCCGTACAGCGTCATGGCGAGGCTACGCGGAATCGGCGTTGCGCTCATGACGAGCATGTCGGGATAGTCGCCCTTGGCAAGGAGGGCTTCGCGCTGGCCGACGCCGAAACGGTGCTGTTCGTCGATGATGACAAAGCCTAGCTTTGCGAACAAGACGTCCTTGCTGAAAAGTGCGTGGGTGCCGATGACGACATTGCAGAGTCCCATCTGCAGTTCACCGAGAATGACCTTTTTTTCGGCGGCGGTCGTTGCGCCCACAAGCAGATGCACGCGGATTTCTGCGGCGTCGAAGAATGGCTTGAGGCTCTTGAAATGCTGACGCGCAAGAATGTCGGTCGGCACCATGAGGGCGCATTGTTCGCCTGCACCGCAGACGGCCATCATCGCAAGCATCGCGACGACTGTCTTGCCGCAGCCGACATCGCCTTGGAGCAGTGCATGGAACTGTTTCTTGCCGTTGAGTCCGTCGATAATCGTGTTGAGGGCTGCTTCCTGTCCGGCGGTAAGCAGGAAGGGGAGAGCCGCTTTTGCCTGCATAACGGAACCCAGGTCAATTTGACGTTCGTGTCCGCGAATTTTCTGGTTCTCGCGGCGCTTCACCATGCGCAGGCAGAACGGCAGCAGTTCCAGAATTTTGAGTTCGCGCTTCGCCTTGTAGATGGAGGCGAAGTCCTTGGGCATGTGGAGCGTGCGGAGGTTGTCCATCACGGGCGCAAAACGCAGGTAGTTCGTGAGTTCCCTGGGGCACGCGTTCGGGAGCGTGAGTGCTGGGAAGTTGAAAATCGTCTTGTAAAGACCGCGGAAGAACCGCTGTTCCATCTTTGCCTCGCGGCAGACTTCGCTGATGGGGTAGACCGGCAGAATTTGTCCGTTGAACGCCTCGCTTTCATCGAACGGCTGCATGTCGGGGTGCACCAGCTGGAGTCCGCGGTATGAGCCTACGGTGCCTGAAACAAGCCAGCGCGAGCCTGCCTTGACGCGGTTGCTGATAAAGCGTGTTCCCCTGAAAAACAGAAGCTGGATTTCTGCGGTCCCGTCGGTCAAAACCGCCATGAATCGCGACATGCGCCCCTTGACAATCCCCGCCCGTGTGACGATGCCGATGATGACGACGCGGTCGCCGTCGTGGCAGTCCGCAATCTTTGTGACTTTTGTCTGGTCTAGGTAGGTTCGCGGAATGTTATAGAGAAGGTCGGCGATGGTATTCAGTCCGGATTTGCCGAGCTTTTCGATTCTCTTGGGGCCGAGTCCTGGCAGATTGACTAAATCCATTTACTTTTTCGCCTGATTTTCTTTTTCTGCTTTCGCGGCTCTTTCGCGGGCTTTTTCCCTCGCGGTCTTGCCGATGATATTCATGTTTTTCCAGGTAATCAGCTGAATTTTTTTGCCGTTCTCGTCGTAGAAGTCAAGCCCCTTGGTATTGATGGCCTTGATAACTTTGTTCAGTTTTGCGATGAGGATGTTGATGTTGTCAATCGTCTCCGTGGAATTGAGCATCTTGCTTACGCCTGGGCTGTTTTCGAAGTCGGTTATCATTTGGTTTGATTTTTCGGAAACCTTGTGAATGGACTGAATAGCCTGTTCTGCCAAGGCTAGCTTTTGCTGGACAGCGCCTGCCGCTGACTTGACTGTCGTGTCAATTTGGACGGTTGCGGTGGAAATTGTTTTTGACGCCTTGTTAAATTGTGAGAAGAGCGTGTTCAAACGGGGGGTCAAACTTTCCAGATTTTTTTCAGTATTTTCCAAAATGCCTTCAACGGAGTGCATGGCGCTTTCGTAAATTTCCGGTGCGGACTGGTGCGTGGAATCGCCTTCGGCAAGAAGTAAAACCGTTTTTCGGATGTTTTCGATTTGACTTGTGACTTTTTCCATGAGCTTGAGAGCTTCAGCGATACCTGGTTCGAAGTGCCCCTGGAAAATAGAGTCGGCAGGTACGATTTTCCCGGTCTTGGATGGTACGATTTCTAGACGACGTTGGCCCATCAAGGCGTAGTTGATGTTGTTGAATTGCGAACCTTCACGGAGAATTATCGGATTGTTGAATTTAATCTCGACACGGGAACGGTTGCCTAGCCATGTGACCTTGCCGATGGTTCCTACACGGTAGCCGCGAATGACGACAGGGTCTTCGGGTTGCAGGGAACCTAGTTCCTCGAAATCGACAAGAGCTACTTGGTGTACATTCTGATGAGCTTTCCACATGCTGAAAGCGATTAGTCCGAAAATGCAGGCCAATGCAAGTATGGTTAGGTAGCCCAGTGTTCTGTCCGAAATTCTCATGGTTTGGAAAATAGCAAAAATTTAGATATATTGGAATAAATGTTTTTTTTGTGATGCGCATTTTGAAATTGCTTTTTGAGGAACTGCAGATGTGTGGAAAAATTAGGGGCTTGAGGCGGCTTGCCTGCACCTTGACGATACTTTCGTTTGCGACTTCGGCTTTCGCGGAGGAATCAATCGACGAATTTGGCTTCCAGAAGTTTTACGAGACGAAGGAGGGAACGTATTCGTGGACGTCGGTGCATTGGGCGAACGGGCATGAGCGTACTTTTACAGATTGGTCGGGCGATGCGGATGACCCTTTGCAGTGGACGGATGACCGCAGTTCCGATGGCGGCGGCTTCAAGGTGGATGGCAAGGGCGTGATGCAGATGCTTGGCGATGGGCCGCGGTTCCATATCAACGGACAGATTTCGTGGGCCGAAAAGAAGCAGTTCTTCTTGAATACGGAATATACGGCTTACTTTATGCGAGATGCCCTTGGCGGGAAGGATTACGGTGGCATGGTGGTGGGTGTTCGCAGCGGTGCGCTGGGGCATGCGTCCGGCGGTGGCGATAATTGCGATGCGAATACGTATTATGCGCGTTTTCGCAACGATGGAAAGTGGGATTTTGAAAAGGAGTGGAAGCATCCTGCAAGTTATTGGCGCAGTGGCACTGGAGTCGGTCACCAGGATCCGCTCTGGGGTGGCGAGGTGCTCCCTGTAGGCAAGTGGATTGGCATGAAGTATATCATCTATAACAAGGATGAGTCGACGGTGCGCCTAGAACTTTACATTGATTCCACTAGCAATGCGAATCCTCCTGGAAAATGGGAATTGGTCGGAATCGCCGAGGATGCTGGTGAGGATTGGCCGGGAGCCGAGGCGGGGGCTGCGAAGATTGAAGGCTGCAAGGATTACAATGGTCTTGAAAATTCCTACGAAGCCATCTTGAAGGGTGGCGGAGTCGTGCTGATGCGCTCCGATAGCGATCATCCGTACTACAAGTTTGTCTCGGTGCGTGAAATTGACCCATCGAAGCCTGTGAAGGCTGATAGCGGAACGACCGGACTTCGCAAAAATGCAAAACCGAATCGTGCGAATGTGAAAATTCGTCATTTCGATTTGCTTGGTCGTGCAGGTTCAGGTAAAAAGACTAGTGTCTTGCTGAAAAAAGAGGATTGAATACTGGACTTGTGTTTTCATTATCTGGAGCTTGAATAAAGTAAAAGGTTGAAAAATAGCTTTGGAAATTTAAACTCTTTTGGTATGAAAAATGAGTTTATGTGGCTGGGTGTTGAATTGCCGATGATTTATTGTTAATAAAAAGCTTTTTATTGTTTTTTCCCTGTTTGTTTTTACTAGATTTTACATGTCTAAATTTTTTTAAAGGACAAAAAAATGGCTAAGAAAGAATCCAAGAAGAAGGTTGTCCTCGCTTATAGCGGTGGACTTGATACTTCCATTATCATCCCGTGGCTCAAGGAAACTTACGATGTCGAAGTAATCGCATTCGCAGCTGACCTCGGCCAGAACGATTTCCCGGATGCCAAGGCGCTTGAAGACAAGGCTCTTGCAACGGGTGCTTCCAAGTGCTACGTTCTCGACCTCAAGAAGGAATTCCTCGAAGAGTACGTTTGGCCGACCGTCCGTGCCGGTGCCAAGTATGAAAACACTTACCTGCTTGGAACATCCTTTGCCCGTCCGCTTATCGCCAAGTATCAGGTGAAGATTGCTGAAAAGGAAGGCGCTTATGCTGTTGCTCACGGTGCTACCGGTAAGGGCAATGACCAGGTTCGTTTCGAATTGACCTACGCCGCCATGAACCCGAAGCTCGAAGTCATCGCTCCGTGGAAGGATCCTCGCTGGACATTCCACAGCCGTGAAGACGCTATTGACTACGCTGCCGCTCACAAAATTCCGCTGAACGGCATCTCCAAGAAGAAGATTTATTCCGAAGACGGTAACCTCTGGCACCTCTCTCACGAAGGTGGCGTCCTGGAATTCCCGGAACAGGAACACAAGTACGAGTTCCTCAAGCATACCGCTACTTTTGAAAAGGCTCCGAATAAGGCTGATCACGTTACCATCGGTTTCGAAAAGGGCAACCCGGTTTCCATCAACGGCAAGAAGATGGGCGCTGTCGAACTCCTCGAATTCTTGAACGAAATCGGCGGCAAGAACGCTTGCGGTCTTCTCGATATCGTTGAAAACCGTCTCGTCGGCCTCAAGAGCCGCGGCGTGTACGAAACTCCGGGTGGCAGCCTCCTTTACAAGGCTCACGAATGCCTGGAACAGCTCGTGCTCGACAAGGAAACTTTGTTCGAAGCCCAGAAGATGTCCATGACGTACGCAAACCTCGTGTACAATGGCCAGTGGTTCACTCCGCTCCGCCAGGCTATGGATGCCTTCTTCGCCGAAATCAACAAGGTTGTGACCGGTGAAGTGACCCTCAAGCTCTACAAGGGCAACATCATCCCGGCCGGCATCAAGAGCCCGTACAGCTTGTACGATATGGGCCTTGGTGGATTCACCGATGTCGACATGTACGACCAGAAGGATGCAACCGGCTTCATTCGTTGCTTCGGTCTCCCGCTCAAGACTCGTGCCCTTTTGCTTGGCAAGAACACAAATGTTGACTTCGGCGGTGTCCCGAGCCTCAAGAAGTAACCGCAAGTCGAGAGCTGCGGCGGGGCGCTTGCGTTCCGGCATAGCCGAGACGCAGGTTACTGCACGCGAAGCGTGCAACTACCCGCTCGGGCTATAGCTTCGTCAGGAAGCGATAAGCCCTCGCTCTCGCCTTCGACGACTCGTAACAGACGAGTCGCCTCCGGCTCACGGATGCAACTGCAAGCCGAGTGCTGCGACGGGGCGCTTGCGTTCCGGCATAGCCGAGACGCAGGTTACTGCACGCGAAGCGTGCAACTAACCGCTCGGGCTATAGCTTTGCCTAGAAGCGTATACCCTCGCTTTTGCAGTTGACTTTGCAAACGAAATTGCCCTCGGCTTTTGCCGAGGGCTTTTTCATATTTTCAATTTTATCAGTGGTTCAGCGAAAGGTATACTTTATCTTCTGGTGGGACCGTGTGTTGAAAACACTCCCGTGTATTTTGCGCAGACCCCGTTACTCGCTTTGACCATTTGGGCAAATTTTTTCTGGGCGTCCTCTTTGTCCTTGGCTTCTACTTTTGAGTCTGAAGTCATGAAGTTTTCATCGCAGGTAACCTGTTTTTCGTTGTTCTGGATTTCGTTTTTTTCGGGGCAGCGACTGTCGTCTTTATTGATGATGGGCTCCACCATGCGGATGGTGATGGTTGTTTCGTCCAGCGTGTATTCCGTGATGCCCGCCTTGCCGTTCTTGGTGAGCGTTTGTTTGTAATGTGTTGCGGTGCTGTCGTCTACGGTGCAACTGATGCTTTCCATCAAGGCTGTGTAGTTTTCGTATACCTGACGGGTTTTGCCGTCTATTTGAAGACAATCTTCCTTGAGTCGTTCTTTCGCATCTTTGAAGGCGTTTTGGTAGAATTCGTCAATCTTGCCGTCTTCAGCAAGAGACATGTGAGTCTGTTCTTCAAACTCGTAACCTTGGCTTATAGAAATGCTGCACTCATCCTTGATGCAGGAGCCTGTGGTTTCAATGGTTTCTATCTCGCCGGTGTTCTTGTTTTCGATGGTGAGGGTCTTTGTGAAGGTTAGGCCTCCATCTGCTTCTTTGAAAGCGCATTTTACTGGGTCGGAAGGGCTCGGTTCGGTGCTCTTTTGGGTGGAGGCGCTGGAGGAATCGTCGCTACAGGCCATGAGACCGAATGCAGCGAAGAGGAAAAATGCAGTACAGATTTTTTTTATAGACATAATGTTCTCCTTACTCATGTATGTAAATATAAAAACACAATTTCTGAAATAAGTCATTGAATTGGTTGAATGTGGAATTTCAATAAAAAAACTCTGCAAGCTACTTGTAAAGTAGGATGTTTTTTATATTCAGGGATGTGAAGGAAATATTCAATTCTAAAAAACTCAGCGAAATGACTCTTGAGGAACTTTGGCACTTGTTTCCGATTTCTCTGGTGCCACATAACGATGCTTGGTGCGATTGGTATTGCGAAGAGGCGAATTTCATTTCAGAGATTTTGCTTGGGACGTTCAAGCTTTACCATATCGGAAGCACTGCTGTTCCTGGAATCTATGCGAAGAATATCGTTGATATTTTGGCGGTGTCCTCTAGCGACGAGAACGCTTCAAATGCGATGGGGGAGGCCTTCGCTTCCGCATCTGCTTTGGTTGCTGCGTCAGAGGCACTTTGCGAAAACGGCTGGATTTGCATGAGCCGCAGCGATAGTCGTATCTCGCTTAACAAGGGGTATACGGAGGCTGGCTTTGCGGACCGGGTTTTCCATTTGCATTTGCGCTTACAGGGGGATGATGATGAAATCTATTTTCGCGATTACCTGTGTTTGCATCCGGAAACGGCGAAAGAGTATGAAACGCTTAAGCTTTCGCTTTGGAAAAAATTTGAATTTGACCGTGACGACTACACCGAGGCTAAAACTGAATTTGTACGGAAAATTTCTACACTCGCGAAAGAGCTTGCCATCGTTCCCTAGTGAGAACGTAGGCGTGCGCTGTTCGCCATGTGTTTAATGGTGGAACGTACATTTTCTGTGTAGTCTGTTTATAAATGAATCCCATTTTCATTTGGGCGCGTCTTGATTTTTCGTTTCCTTCATAGTGACCGCACCAAACTTTTGTCATGTGGAGGTCTTCGAAGGCGTGTCGCAAAAGTTCGCGTGATGCTTCAGGGATTAACCCCTGCCCCCAGAAGGGCTTCCCAATCCAAAAACCGAGTTCGCATTCGTTGTCGCGTTCGGCCAGTTTGACTACGCATCCGTCGGGGATGAGCCCGATGCTTCCGATAGGCTTGTCTTCGTTTTTGAAACAGACTGCGTAAGTTTCGTTTGCCGAGAGTACATTGTGGATGGTTTCAAGGCTGTGTTCGACGCTTGTGTGCGGTGGCCAACCAGCGACTGGTCCCACATCTGGATCCTTGGCGTATTTGAAAAGACTTTCTGCATCGGAGTCTTTCCATGGACGAAGCTTTAGACGCTGTGTATAGAGGGTTGGCTGCATAAACTTAATATAGGTAATTGAATATTACGAAGTTCTTTCTTTTGATTGATTTAAAAAAGATGAAAATAAATAAATTATTTTGTATCATAAAATTATTGACTTATGATACAAAATGATGTATATTAAAAACATGAAACCGGCTGTGGAATATAACGATTATCGCTGCTATATGCAGGATTTCTACGACGAGCGTAAGCGCACGTCCTCGTTTACGTGGCGTGAATTTGCCCGCTTGGCCGGATTTACGTCGCCCACTTACCTCAAGTTGGTGTGCGAGGGCAGAAGCAACCTGAGTGATTTGGGAGTGGAGAGGGTTGCTTCTGCCATGAATTTAGGCGGATTTGAGCGAGTCTTTTTCCGTTACCTGGTGGAGTTCAACCAGGCGAAAGACGATGAAACCCGCAAGAACGCTTACGCGAGTATGCAGGATATCGCCAAGGCGAATAAAATCCGCGTGGTGGATAGCGACGCGTTCACCTATTTTGAATCGTGGAAGAATCCCGTGCTGCGCGAACTTGCCGCCTTGATGCCGGGGGTGACTCCGGAAGCGGTCGCCGAAATGTGCTGGCAGCCGATTACTGCAGATGAGGTCCGCAAGTCGCTCGACTTCATGGTGAAAGTCGGACTCCTGCAAAAGAAATCTGAAAAAGAATATGTGCAAACGGACAAGGCTGTCATCGGAAATTCCGAAGTGTTCCCCGTGACAATCCGCTCCATGCACCGCGAAATGGCAGGCTTTGCGCAGAAGGCTATCGATGAATTTGATGTGAACGACCGTAATTTTTCTGGTGTCACCATGAGTGTCGACAGAAATGCGTACGAACAAATTATACGTGAACTGGAATCATGCCGCAGAAAGATTGTGGCCATTGCGAATGCAAGTGAAAAACCGGACCAGGTTTACCGATTGAATTTGCAGATGTTTCCGCTATCAAAAAAAGTTTAGGATGTGGAGGTCAAAATGAAAATGAAATTTGCAGGAACCTTGGCTGGATTCGCCTTGCTTTCGCTAGTCGCGTGTTCTGGCGATGATGCTGTGAGAGTCGCCGACGAAGGTACGACCGAAGAGACGAACGCCGCTGTTTTCGACATGTGGAATGGCGATTTGGGCGACTACAGAATCGAGACAGGACACGATAATGGAAGTGATATGTCTGGTTACTGGTTTGTGTTTGCTGATGACGCGGATGGCGGAGCATCTCGAATCGCGTATCCTGTGGAACCTGGCAACGAGTATAGTGACGGAGGCTTGGATGCTGTCATCGACGTGTGTGGCGGCTTGTGCGGAACAGCTTCGTTGAATGCGGGATCTCGGACTGCGCTTCCGTTTGTAGGCTTGGGCTTCAATGTTGCAGGCGGAAATGGTGAATCCGCCGATGTTTCCGATTGGGGCGGCGTGTGCGTCGCCTACACAGCGCAGGCGGAAATGTCCATTGAAATGGGTCTGGGCGATGCGACGAATGTGGCGCAGAATTTCGACTTGCCCAAGGTGACATTGCCTATCGCTACAGAACGCACCGAAAAGTGCTTTGCCTGGAGCGAGTTCAAGCAGAATGTCTCTAATGAATTTTCCGGTGAAGTCGCTGCAACACAGCTTGTGCGACTGCGGTTTATGATGCGAGGCGTTTCCGGAACAGAGGCGAAATTCAACATTATCGCTGTCGGAACGTATGCCGCCTATATGAAAAAGGTGCCCAAAAGCGATGTCAAATCCTCAAGTTCTGTCACTGTGGAAAGTTCTGCTTCTGTGTCGCCGAACGGAAACGTTCTTTGGAATTTTTTCACATCTGTAGAATACGTTGTTCAAACGGGCCACGATAACGGAAGCGGAACTTCCGGCTACTGGTTTACGTATGACGATTCTGAGGAAGGTGGCAAATCTACATTTGAATTTTCGGGAACTGGCGATGGACTCGGCGAATGCAAGGGCTTATGCGGAACAGCGACTTTGAATCAGGGAACGCAACAGGGTGTTCCGTATGCTGGTGTCGGATTCCCGGTGGCTGGCACTAACGAAAAGAACGTCCTGGATGTAGCTGACATTTCGGATTGGGGAGGCCTTTGCGTTGTCTATACATCGGAAACAACTTTGTCTGTAAAGTTGGAAATGGATGAACAAACTAACAAAGAGTTGGGCTCGAATCTGCCCGCAGTGAATTTGCCTATGGCAACACAAAGAGATGTCCGCTGCGTTGAGTGGAAGGATTTCAAACAAGCTGGGGAAGGTTCAATTAGCGGAGAAGAGGCCGCCAAAAAGGTGGGGAGTGTTTTATTCGAAATTTCAGGAACGTCGATAACCAAGGCGGAAATTGGCATCGTCGGGATAGGGACGCTTGCTACGCGCGGAACCCTTCTTGCCGATGTTGAAAAAGCAATGCCGAACTCTTCTTCTTCTGAAATCGCTTTTGATTCCGTTCTCGTCTTTGACATGTGGAATCCCGCTGATTACGAATATCGAATTGAAACTGGTATCGATGACGGTTCCGAGACTTCGGGGTACTGGTACGTATTTGACGACACTTACGATGGTGGCGCCTCCAGTATCATCTATCCTATTACATGGGCGGATGATGATTTTTCCTATTCGCAATTCGATGCGTTAATCGACTATTGCCAGGGCTTCTGCGGGACTGTAAAATTTGATAAGGGCTCTTTGGAATATGATCCCTTTGCGGGAGCGGGCTTCAATGTCGCAGGCGAGGAGTCTGTCGGAGACGTTTCAAGTTGGGGCGGTGTATGCTTTGCCTACAAGTCGGACAAGCCGTTCGTCGTGGAAATGAGTCTTGATGACAAGGTTAATCGCGACTTGGCGTACGATAGGCCGCGTGTTCAGGTAGACGCCTCGACCAAGGAAACCGCTCTCTGCTTTGAATGGAAGAATTTCAAACAGGCAAAAGGCAACGCTATCTCCGGAGAAGAGGCCGCGAAGCAGTTGAAATCCATTCTCTTCCGCTTTAACGGAAAAGATGGAGAAACCGGCGAATTCAACATTAAGGGATTCGGTTCTTATAAGGGCGGCGTTACGAAGCAAGGCGTTCCCGTGTCGATCAGTTCTTCCTCTGTCTGGACGTTGCCTAGTTCGTCTTCGGTAACGTTGCCGAGTTCGTCTTCCTCGGTAACACAGCCCTCTTCTTACAAACCGTCTATTCTTGATTTTGATATGTGGAATGCCAAGGAGCAAATCTATCAGATAGAAACAGGACTTGACTTTGGCGAAGCAAATTCCGGTTATTGGTACGCATACGGAGACTCCATCAACGGCGGAAAATCGACGCTCACGTATCCAGCACCGATTGGCAACGAGTACGATGACGAGGCGCTTGACAATGTCATCGACTACTGCTACGGAATATGCGGAACCATCAAACTGGAGCAGGAAAAGGAAAACTTCGAACCTTTCTACAGCATCGCTTTCGATGTGGCTGGCAAAAATGAAAATGGAGTGCTGGAAGCTGGCGATGCGACGTCTTGGGAAGGTTTTTGCTTCGCCTATGAATCTGATTTGGAATTTTCCGTAGAGCTTGGAATTGAAACTGAAAAAAGCGTGCCGATGAACTTGGAACTTGATGTGCCGAGCGTTCATCTGGAGGCCGTCTCGTCTGAAAATACGCGCTGTTTCAAATGGGAAGAATTCAAGCAAGAATGGTCAGACACGATTTCCGGGGAGGATGCCGCCAAGCAACTTGTAAGCGTCCGCTTCCGCTTTACGGGTAAATCCGGAACATCGGGCAAGTTCAACATCAAGGGCGTTGGCACCTATCGCAAAATGGCGCCTGTGGTGTTTGTAAATTAAATCGATTACATCCTCTAATCACAACGCCCTGTTGGCCTATGCTGATGGGGCGTTTCTGTTCTTGTTTTTATGCCACTTGAAATGGACTGTTGTACAGATTCTGTGATTGTCGTAAAAGAACAAAAAGATGAAGAATGAGAGGAGAGGCGCTATAGTGAGTCCGCCGAATACTCTATGTCTGTGACTGTTTACGTGCAACATTGAGTACAGCTCCGGGAACAACTGGGTCCATGCAATGTATGTGATGGCCGCTGTCAAGGCTGCGGATACTAAATAGCAGAGGATGATTTCTAGGATGAAGGCGAATTTGCTGTGGAAGCAGGTTTCCGCAAAATCCTGCAGTTCTTTCTCGAAAGCGGTTCCTTTCTTTTCGTCCTCAAAATAGAAGTTGTATAAAAAACAGGGAACTTTGATGCTGCGGAATGGTATAGCGCTGGAATGACGTGAATCAAAAGATATTGTTCCGTATGCTGGGCTTCCGGAAGAGGTTTTCCTGTCCAGGTCTATTTGTAAAAGGCATATTTTCTTGCGTCCTTCGTTTGGCTCCGTCAGAATTTTTTCCAAGGAAAATGATTGTGTTTGAGTGAAGTCTTTTCGTGTTGCGGTGTATGTGGCATTCTTGAAATATTTCTTCAAGATAGCCTCTAGTCTGCGCATCGCCTCTGCGTCAATGACCATGTGGTTGTTGGATCTTTTTTTGCAAGAAAACATAGTGAGGAAATTAGAAAAATATGAAGAATTTTTTGAAAATTAATTATAAAGGTCTTTTTTTAAATGTGGCTTATGCTTCAATTGTGTCGAAATATGGATAAAACGGAACTCTTGTGTTTTTTTATCCGTACTTTAAATAGAATTGGACTGAAGATAATCATTTTGCCTTGTTGTGGTGTGAAAAATGGTCGCACCCTCTCCCCCGAGGGGTCGGGTCCAAGTCCTTCCTCGGATAAAAATAAAAAAGACACCATGAAGGTGTCTTTTTCATTTTCGAGCGGGAACGGGATTACTCACTCGCGGTCTCCTAGCTAGCGCAAGGCCGCTCGTTCGCCCTGCGGGCCCATTCGCCACTTTG